>CAJTYO010000011.1 GCA_910584045.1 uncultured Oscillospiraceae bacterium
CGGACAACGGCGGCACCATCCAGATCACCAGCGCCGGGGCCTATGACATTTCCGCAAGCTATGTCGCTGACGATTGAACAGGCGATGGAGTTTTTCACAGAAGAAAAAGTGCGTAAGCCCCTGCGAAGCATCAGGTCCCGCAGATCCAGATGGTACTCTGTCTCCTCGCCGGTGCGGTAGAAGTCGTGCAGCACCCGCAGGCGTTCCACCGCATCAAGCTCCTCGCTGCGGGCGTCCAGATGGCTCAGACGGGTGGTCACGTCCGCCGTCACCCGGTCGAAGAAGGTGCGGGCCTCCTCGATGCTCTTGCGGTGGACGGACAGGGTGATGTACCGCTCCTGCACCACGCTGTTGGAGCTGTCGGTGACCTTATCCATCAGCATGGCGTTGTACTCGGCCCGGTAGCCGTCCAGGTAATCGTCCTGGCGGGGCAGAAGGATCTTCTGCTCGAAGTCCTGGCGGTTGAGCCGCTTGTTGTTGATGGTGGCTCATGCAGACAGGCGGCGTACCCTCCACCGGATCGGGCGTATCCCAGTAGGCCCTGGGTGTGGTGTAATCCAGCACAATGCCCGTCAGATCCATGGCAGCCTCGTTCCCCCCCAACCCCGGCACCTCAAACACCGTGGAGCCGCCGGACGGGGACTTGACCAGATCGAACAGGTCCAAGGTCAACGGCTGGCTCTTCAAATTGGCCCGGATGATTTCAAGGGCGTTGTTCGTCAAGGCCAGATAGGTGGAATCCACCGGGGCCAAAGTGGTTTCCGGCGTAGAGGTAACGGTGATGTTCTGGTTTTCAGTGGGCTGCTGCAACTCCTGCACCTTGCCGCTCATACGGCCCTTGAGTTTCGTGTTGTCCATGATAGACCTCCTCGTTTAGCTTACCGCCTTGATCGTGAAGCGGCGGTACGATGTTTTATTGGTGTACTTCTTACAGAGGGCAGGATGCTCGGCCTTCAAGGTCTTGCTGTCAAGCCGCTCCTGGGACACACTCTTCCAGGTGATAACCCGCTCACCAGCAATTCCCACCTCGTTCTCTCCCATCATCTCCTTCAGCAGATTTTCGGCCTTCTGCTTCTGTTCGGTGACAATCTCCAACTGTTCACAGGCTTCATCGTATTGAGCCAGCAGATCAGCGGCAGTGTCAGGCAGGGTGATGTGGGACTTGGGGATACTGTCATGGAAGCGTTCAGCAAGGAACTTGGCAGAAGCATCGGAACCATCCAGCGGCGGGGGCGTACCGTCCTGCACATGGTTCCAGAAAGCTGTTTCCAGTTCAATGAGCATAGAAATCAATTCCTCGTCACGCTCCACGAATTTCCACTTGAAGGTGTTGCCGCCAATGAGAACAGCGATATAGAAGCCAGCGTATCCGGTGACTGCCATGTAATGTTGCACCTGAATCATATATTCGTCCGGGATGGTATCCTCCCATTCGCCAGCCTTGTAAGCAGAGGCGGTCTTGGCCTCAAATCCGCAAGTCCCAACATCCAAGACTTCACAGTTTCCGTCGAGGTTGGCGAGCATGAAGGGGTGTTCCTCACTCTGGAGAATATAATTGGCAAGGTTGACCTCGATCCCGGTACGCTTGGTGAACTCGGCCCGGACGAAGGGTTCAAGCTGAGTGCCCCAGTAGGCAGCCTCCCCAGCCTCCTGAGCGGAGAGCTGATTGGTCTTTTCCATCCACAGCTCCACAGGGGACTTGTATCGACTGATCCCGCAGACCACGGAGGCATCGGAGCCACCGATGCCCTGCTTCCGGTACTCCAGCCAGTCGGCATAGGGCAGATTTTCAGTCGATATTAAGATTTTTGCAGGCATATTTTACTTCACATCCTTATTCAAAATAGAATAGAGGGCGCACGGCCAAAGGCTGCACACCCTGTGTATCATCTTTTATAAATTTAAGCAGCGTACCAAATTTCACAGTTTCATCGACAAAACTGTCCATTTCTGCGAAAACATCATCCACCAGTTGACGCCACGTGTTCCACAAGGTGTGCGCATAGTCGAAAGACAGTTTGTAAGCTACGTCTTTCAGCAGAAGATCGAAGACACGCTCTGATATGACCTCTCTTCCATACGGTTCCGCGACTTGGCCATTGCGCTTTTTCATGCTGACACAGACTACCTCAAATATTTCAACATTTTCCATATTGCCTAATTTCTCAGTAATTGTGCGCCGCATATTGGCAACGTTCTCTGGTTTACAGGCATCGCAGTGCGTGATGATGATATGGATGTGCTGGGAGAGTTCTTTCTGTAATGTGCTGATAAACATGGCCTCAAAATCTTCAAAACGGGGATTTGTCATGGAAACGACATAGAAAATTGTATGAAACCAGTTCAGAATATCATCGCTATTATTCCTCTGCTTGATTCCCTGGATGATCTTGTCCAGCTGATTATATGCGCCTTTTGCCTCCAGGCCTTTTGTGTCGAAAATCAAAATAGGGTAACGGCCACCCTCAACCTCATGCGGAATAAAATATTCTGTTGTAACCGGTTTTCCCGCCCCGGCTTCTGCGACGTTCTTCCCTAAGAAGTAGTTGATAAACGAAGATTTTCCTACTCCGGTTTTTCCCAGCAGCAGAATCTTTGCAGAATTATCCATAAACGGGCCTCCTATGTATCGGACTTCTTGTGTTCTCTCATATATTTCTGAACATATTCCTGAATCGTTTCCGCATCAAACATGGAGGTCATATCCACATATTCTCCGCGGGCAATTTTTTTGCAGCTATCATAGCAGATTTCTGAAATGGCAAACCCAAGCGCACTTGTTATAAGTGAGGCAACACCAGCGTTGATTGCTCCGCCTATCAATGTCCCAACCCCTGGAATCAATTTGAGCAGCCCGCCGGCAAATGCTTTTCCTAAATTTGAAATGACAATATTTCCTATCAGCGCCTTGGAAATGCTTGCAATATTTTCCATTCCGTAGATATGAATGATATTTGTTGACATCGTGATCTGCAATGGTGTCAACAGAGCGGCATCCGATACAGGAATAGGCGACGCACCAATACCAGCGGCAGTAAGAGCGTAGAATCCAATCCTTGCAGTCGCAGCCTCACGCTTAGCTTTCAAGCTAATCATCTGCGAGGCGATAAACGCTTCTTTCAGATCCGTGTCATCCAACTGATTCGCTGCCCAAGTCATTAGCTTTTCCAGATCAAGCGTTAGATTTGGGTCAGTAGACACCTCGAATACAGGCAATGCCGTTCCCATATCGTTGCCTATAATCTGCTTAAAGAGTTTAGCTGTGCTGCCGTTTTCGTCATCTTCATCACATTTTGTTAATACAACAGCAACTCTGCTCCGCAAATCTTGATCTCCATACAACAATTTCAGGATTTGAGTATCATAATCTTGAATCCGACCTCCTGCCACGGAGATGCAAAACCATACAATATGAATTTTTTCAAGAGGAGCCTTTTGACGATTTTCCTCCATTTTTCTTTTAATCGAATCATGGTAGCATGAAAAACTTTCCCTGCTCCCATCCTCCATCTCGTATCCACGGCTGTCAATCAGGTTCACGCTCATATCATGTTCTCTGCCCCAATAGGTTTCAAAGCCGTCGGTTCCCCGTGAAGTATCATTGACAGGGGCCAGTTTCTTGTTAAAAATCAAATTGATAAGAGAACTTTTTCCGCATCCAGTTGCACCAAGCAGCATGATATTGGGAAGCAGTCTTTTTTCTCCAGAAAACTTTTCCCATTCAGACCGTATGGTTTCTTCATAGGTGTTTGCCACTATAGTTACCTCCTCCATATCTCGCTGTTATGACCAGATCATTTCTTGTGCCTGATGATCTTCTATAGTTCCTGCTCTACTTGCTCCTTGGCGGCAATTTTCCCGGCTTTTATCACCATTTTTCCTACAAGCTGCTCAGTTTTTTTCTGCATTTTCTTTTCCAGCTTCGCACTCATAGTAAACTCTCCTATGTATATACTTGGGAACACTTAGTTTAGCGTTGATATAACGGCTTTTCTCCCAGCTGGTAATACTGATCGCCCTTAACGCTTTTATGGTGCTTGCGCCAAATTCCCCGCCCTAACAGCCGTTCCCGTATCAAATGCCCCTTCGTTCGCAGTCCAGCAGTTTTCATAGCAAACTTCGCAACTTTCAAGGAGACACCAGCCCGCCGAATCAGGCAGGTAGTAACTCCAGCCCGGTTCCCTCCGACCACATCATCCCGCATACTGTTGCCAATGTGGGCCATCTGAGATGGTTCCACTTGGTAAAGTTCCATCATTTTTTCAAAATTCCGTGTTTCCGGCTTGCTCGCTCTTGCAATGTAGCCGTCCGCCTGCAATTCCTCGCAGACATCCTTCGCTATCGAGGCCTTGGTGTTCGTCAGCAGAGTAACCGTAAATCCCATAGATTTCAAATTCCGAAACAGCTCTTTTGCGTCATCGGGCATCGTAACTTTCACCGAAGGAATACTACCCCGAACTTTATTCCAGGCAGAATCAGTAATGGTATCGTCAATGTCAAAGGAAATCAGCTTGATGCCATTCTCTTTGAGCTTTCCATAGTCGATCTTGTAAATGCTCTTTTGATAGACATCCGGAACAAAAACCAACAAATCTTCATCAGAATAGCCCTCTAACTCGGCTTTGAAGGCAGCCCGATCTGATTTCTCGTCGTCCAGCTTTTTTGTCACTTGACCAAGAAGAAACTCCTGTACCTCTCCAGGCAGCTTGTCCACATCTACACCCAGGATCTTTGCAAGGTCTTCCCCTTTTTTGATGATTCCCATATCAAACGCTCCTCCTCAACCGGAAATTTGTACGCCTATTTGATTATTATACTCCAAATACCCCTTTCAGTCAATATAAATACCCCTTTTCGATGTTTCTTCCTGCACATCCCCGCAGGTAAAATAATTGAGGGGTGATCGTATGGACTATAAGAGGTTAGGGGAGCGGATCAGAGAAGAACGCTTACGGCTGAACCTTACCCAAGCCCAGCTTGCGGAGGCGGTTGATATATCAGATACCTACATGGGCGCGATTGAACGTGGCGAGCGGAGCCTGACGCTGGATACTCTGGTGCGGCTCGTCAATCGGTTGGGCGTGACTGTTGATTATTTGCTGTCCGATTCCGTATCTGACAGTGACGCCAACATCATGGAGCAGTTCAAGCAGATTATGGATCAGCAGCCATTAGAGCGCAAGCAGATGGCGATCAACGTACTGCGAACAATCTTCACATATTTTGACGGAGAAGGGGTGTAGCGGACTACGCCCCTTCTCCCTTTCCGATGCGAAGGTTTCTCACAAACTCTACATCGTCCATTAACCGCCGCACAGCCATATTGACAAGGTACTCGACGGACAAATCGTACTCGGCAGAGAGCGTCCGCAGCCTGTCATACAGCATGGGGTCGGTGAGCTGGACGGTAAAGGTTTCTCTTTCAAACATAAAATTCCTCCATCGTGTCTAAGCACAGGCATCCCAACCGGCCGCCCTGAAATATGCAGCCACAGTCGATGTCAATCAATTTTTCTTTCCGATAGATCTTCGCCGGGGTCTCTTCCTCTCCGCTTTCCACAGCAAAGAGCTGGACGGGTGTGTGACCGAAAACAACATACTTATCCGGGTAGTACACGGTATCCGGCTCAGGACGGAACCAAAGAATCTCATTCGGTTCATAGTTAGACAAGGGCCGGGCTGAGGAGAAATTATCTAATCCTCCATGTACCAAAACAAATTTCTGCCCTCCGACTTCTGTTTCTCGGTAGAGCGGCATTTTCCGCATATACTCCCAAACAAATTGCGAGGGTTCATCGTTCAACCAGAGAAAGTCTGCTAAAGACAACTCTCCACCGTTACGGAACCAGAGTTTCAAAGCCTCCGTTTCATCCTTAGTCAAAGCTGTTTTCCTGATTTGCCGGACGTTACGCATGATACCGGGAAGCGCTTGAATTGCCATTGCCTCGTGGTTTCCCATCAGTCCTACCACATTGCGCCGCTGAGCCATATCCAGCAAAATCTTGAATCCATCCGGGCCACGGTCAATCACATCACCTAGGACGTACAGCGTATCTTCGGGGCCAAAGCGAATAACACGCAGCAGTTCCCGGTATTTGTCATAGCAGCCATGGACGTCCGAAACGGCATAGGTCATTGCGTTTCTCCCTTCTGATGATTCTGAATATCGGTTTTTCCCTGTTGGGTTTCATTGTAACAGGCTAGTTTGCTCCTGTAGTCAACCGCCAGTAGACTTTTACAAATTTTTATCTGCCCCCTTTCTTTGCTCCGTGGTATCTGATATAATTTCAATATCCAATCCATGGAGGGCTGTGTATGGGAGGAATATCGGACGTATCCAAACAAAATCTTTTGGGTGCGGAGAGTATTGCATGGTTTCTGGCAATGAATCAGAATAATATGCTCTATATGACCCTTTCGGAGTATTTGATGTCTCTGCTCAAACAAGGGAATCTCCGACGTTCTGATGTAGTGCGTGATTCCGGCCTTGAAAAAGCATACATCTACCAGATTTTCAACGGAGAGAAAAAGCCGTCCAGAGACAAGCTGATCGCAATTACATTCGGTCTCCATCTTCCTGTAGAGGAAACCCAAAGGACGCTGAAGCTGGGAGGATATAGTGAACTGTACGCACGGGTAGCGCGGGATGCTGTCATTCTGTTTGCTGTAAGCCATGGAAAAGACATTTGGGAGACCGATAGTCTGCTGCATGACAATGGTTTTCCAACTTTACTCGCTCTGGATAAATGATCGCTTTTACTGAAGCTGGACGGTATAGGCATTTGTAGTCACCTCTTTTCATCATCAACGAAAACAAACCTTCCTGTGCTGCACATGAGCAGCATAGGGAGGTTTGTTCTATCCAGAGAAGAATATATATCTACAGCCATCACTCATGCGCCCTATTCACCTGCTATTTTCAGAGAAACAGGGTCGAGAAAAATAATCTTTCTCTCCAGCTTCCGGGCATACCGAACGGTTGCTGCTGTCCCGCCCCTCCGCTCTCCATTGTAGACAGCCAGCAACACCCCAGCAGTTTCCACCAGCTGATGATTCCGGTCAAGCATACACCCCTCGTAATACTCTTGGCTCACATACTCCACAGAATCAGCTTGGTCTAAAATCAAACGATACCTCTCCTGTGCTGAATTACTCCACCTGTCTGCCTGTCCCTCATGGGGTAGGAGCAAATGGAGCTTCAGCGCAGGATTCTTTTGCCTTAGTTCCAGAACGATCAATGAGGCCCAGCAGTCTACCCCATCCGCGCCGCCACTGTAGAAGGCTGTCACCCCGACATTGACCAACTGTGTGATCTGCCCTGTCAGTGCGACCTTCAATGCCACACATCGGCTGTCTGTCTCATCGTACCGCCACGGGAGCTTGTGTGGGCGATGGCCCGTGAAGGCACAGCAGTTATCCAGCATGGGAGTTCACCTCCGCAAAGAGTTATAGCTAATTATACTTTATACGTCGAGTTTTGTCTATAGCGTTCTGGATTTATCACGTCTAATTCGCTCATAATATGGGTGAAATATCGACGCAGGAGGGATAGCAGTGGACTTCAAGCAAGGCGGACAAGCAATACAGCGCATACGCAAGGAGCGCGGCATGACCCAAGAACAGCTTGCCGAGATAACGAATGTCGCCTCCAATTCAATCTCACGAATTGAACGAGGGTTGCTGATGCCTGCTCTGCCTACCCTGATCGACATTTGCAATGCCCTTGGGACTGGCGCTGATTCTATCCTGTCAGCCTATATTACGCAGGACACTCCCATTCGATGGACACCCTTGGCTGAGAAGCTGGGCGGGTTGGACTTGGAAAAACAGCATAAGATTGAAACGATTCTCGACTGTTTGATAGAAACGATTTAGATAGTCCAAATGGTGCAGCATATAAAAATAAAGACTACAGGGACCCGCGCTAGAAGCGGTTTTGCCCTGTAGTCTTTATTCTTTGGATAATAAAATGCACTAGATGAAGTGAATTTCAAGAAATTTCTCTACAATACCGCTTTTATCAACTCCACCGAGCTTTCCTCCGCTGGGTCGTTTGTCCCCAGGTCGCCACGGAACGCACGAGCTAAAATCGCCTTTTTCATGGTGTCGATTTGGGTGAGGACAGCTTCGGCGGCTTCTTTGGCATGCCCTTCAATATTAAGTAAATTTGTAATCGTAGATACAATTTCCATCTGTTCTTCTAAAGATGGAAGTTTTACGGGGAATCCTTTTAGCTGCGTTGAATTGATAGAGGCAAGATTGGTCGTTTGTTTGGAGCAACCCAAAAAGTATGCCTTTCCATATTTGCTTCCTGCCTGAAAAGACAAAAAATAGGAGTTCAGAAGAGATTCATTTGGACGAACCACAAAAATGTGGTTTTGATGTAGACAATTAGGGATTTCTTCTTCCCAAACCGTTCCACGACCCAATTTATCGAAGTCCCCACCTTCAGTAAAAAGGACATCACCTCTTTTTAATGAATATCTTGCAATATTTGAGGGACTAACCTCGATTTCCTTTATTTCCGTCAAATCTAAAAATCCATCTTGCACATTAGCGACTCGTAAATAAGGAAGGAACACGGTTTTACCCTCATAACGTTTTCCTTTCATCAGCCCCGTTTGTAGAGATGCGACTTCCATAAGAGATTTGACTTCCCAGCTATCCAGCCCCACCCCATGCTCTTTTCTCCACCGCTCCGTCAGCTCCCCCGTAAACGCCTTATGCAGAATGGCAGACTTCCGCAGTTCAAACCCGTCCACAACAGCCTGTGCCTTTTCCTTCGCCTCATCCAGCTTGGCAAACAGGCTTTCTATGCGAGAGACAATGCGGTGTTGCTCAGTAAAGGGGGGGAGTGGAATAGGTTGTTGTTTTAACCATTCTGTACTCATATTGAGTTGTGCAGTACCCTTGGAGTTTTTTATGCAACTGTCCTGAAATTCTTTCCTTGACATATAAAAAAACAATAGTTTCTTTTTAAAAAAGGGGTTACTGAAACGCAGGCAACCAACTCGTTGATTTAATGCAGCAGGCAACATGCCACTATTCAAAAAAGCAATTCGACCAACATTTCCTGTTAAAGATATAAGCAAATCATCTGATTCAAGCATATATTTCTTAATTTCCCGCTTGGCTTCAATTGGATAAAAAACAGGTTTATTATCTTCTAAATATCCATCTTGAACATTTGCTATTCTAATTATTCGAATGCCCTTATCAACATATCTCTCACTTTTAAAAGCAAACCCATTCATAATCTCAACAGTATCTTGAAATCTTACCCAGCACCAATTCTCTGGAATCGGATATGGCTGCTCCTCCACCGGCACAAGGGTTTGTTGCAGCTTTTCCTCTGGTGACAGTTCTTTTGCCGCCTTTTTCCCTCTTGCCATCAGTCCACCTCCGACAGGGCCTTCAGCTCATTCACCACGCTCTGCAAGAGGTCCACCGCTTCTTCCAGCTGCGCGATGGCCACCTCGCCGCTCTCAATCGGGTCGGGCAAATCGTCATAGTCAACCACGGAATCATCCCGAATCAACCCCAAATCCAGGCTGTTACCCTTCAGGGCGATCTGCTCTCGAGTAAACACGTTCCACCGCTCATCCTGCACAGCCCGACGGTCTGCGGCCTCAAATGCCGCCTCAAAGTCCGTAAAATGCTCCGTTTTCAGCGGATTTGTCTTGCCGAAGGAGGGCATATTAGTGCGCAGGTCATAGAACCAGACCTCCTGCGTATTGCCCTTGTCCGCCCTGCCCCGGGTGAAAAACAGCACATTGGTCTTGACCCCCTGGGCGTAGAAAATGCCGGTGGGCAGGCGCAGAACGGTATGCAGATTACACTTGTCCATCAGGTCAATCCGGATTTTCTCACCCTCGCCGTCCGCAAAGAGGACGTTATCCGGCAGCACCACAGCGGCGCGGGCTTTCCCGTCCGCGTTCAGACTGCGGTAAATATGCTGCAAAAAGTTCAGCTGCTTGTTGCTGGTGGTGTAGGTGAAGTCGTCACGGGTAGCGCGCTCGCCGCCCTTCTTCGTTCCAAAGGGAGGATTGGTGAGCACCACGTCATAACCTCTCATATTTTTGCCGAGATTGGACAGGGTATCGCCCAGTGTGATGGTCCCCTCCATGTTGTGCAGCATGGCGTTCATCAGAGCCAGACGGTGGGTATCGTGTACCAGCTCCATGCCCGTAAAAGCCTCCGTGCGTTCAAAGGTAGCGGTGTCTGCGTCCAAATCAAAGAAGTCATCGGTCTGGTCCGCAACATACCGATGGGCGGCGATCATAAAGCCGAACGTACCGCAAGCGGGGTCGTTGCAGCGTTCCTTCGGCTGAGGTTTCACCAGACGGGTCATGACATCAATCAGCACCCGGGGCGTGAAATACTGTCCCGCTCCCGACTTCTTCTCGTTAGCGTTCTTCTCCAAAAGTCCCTCATACAGATTGCCAAGCCCCTCTTCCCGGGCAGAAAACCAGTCCAGCCCGTCAATGGTGGTGATGATCTTTTCCAGGTTTTTCGGCTCGTCAATGTTGGTGGCCGCTCCCTGATAGATTTCCCGCACACGGCCTGTACAGCTCTCACCCAGATGATTCAGCAGCTCCTTGTAGAATTTTTTCAATTCAATGCCGCTTTTGGCGGTGAGGCTGTCCCAGCGGTAGGCCTCCGGGATCTGGCTCTCTGCACCCGTCTCCTTCGCCATTTTCAAAAACAGGATATAGGTCAGCTCTGTCACATACTGATGGTAGGTAATGCCGTCGTCACGGAGAACGTTGCAGAGGTTCCAGAGCTTGGATACAATTTCTTGGGTGGTCATGCGATTTTCCCTCCATCATCGTACAGATACTCGTTCAGCTCCAGGATAATGCTTTCCAGTTTATTTCCAAACACTTTATTGATCTTCGCAAAGCCGCCTTGTGCCTTAAAGCGCCCATCCTCATCGAATACAGTTACATTCAGTACAGATTCTTCCATCAGGTACTTTTCCATTCTGGTGATCCAGTTCAGCTCCTGCTTGGTGAAGGTATGTGCCTTTTTCAGCTTGTCCACCGCGCGTCTGATTCTGGCCTCATGGGAAATCAGGGTGGAGCCGATGGCGTACCGGCGAATCAAGCTGATAATATCTGCGGCAATTTCCTCATTGGTCATCTGGGAAACAGCCGTATTCAGCTGCTGGGTGGTAAAGCCCTCCCTGTCCAGCGTCAGGCGCAGGGAACGCAGCCCCTCGCGGGTCAGCTCCTTCGGCCTTGTGCAGACAATGTTCAATGCGGCGATCTCGTTCAGATTGGTCTTGACATAGTTTGCGAATGCGTCCAAGTAGTCTTCGGGTTTGCTGCCGCTGCCGTAGCCCCTGGTATGCTCCAAAAGCTCATCCTCATGGTCGGAGATCACCACAGAGCGGCGGCCATCCGGCTTGAACTGCGCCAGCATCTTGAATAGCTCCGCATTGGCAAGCAGACGGTTTTTGGCGTCCTCCGGCCTGCGCTGCTGAATGTCGTCAATGAACTGGGTGGGGTCTTGTCCCCCGGTCATGCTGATAAAATGTTCCATGGTTTCAGCATCCATGCGCCGCTTTTTCCGTTGCAGCTTTGCAAGGATTTGATCGATCTGGTTTTGCACCTGGCGTTCATCCTCCAGAACCTCCAGGCCATCCAAAAGCTGCTCAAATGTTGCGCTGGGGTTGGCAACGACGGGTTTCATGGTGTTGACCGCTTCCAGAGAATCATAAACGCCAACGGGGTCGTAGATTTCAAAATGGGTCTTGTGGATGTCAGGACAGCGGCGGGTGGCACGGCCCATCATCTGCTCAAACAGGATACGGGACTTCACACGGCGCATAAATACCAATGTTGTGATTGCGGGAACATCGATTCCCGTCGTCAGCAAATCAACTGTTACAACAATGCTGGGAAAGCGTTCATTCTTGAAGCGCTTGATGGCGTCCTTTACCTTTTTCTTGTTGCCGCCGCCGACAGAGCCGGTGATTTTCATAATGGCGTCATTGTCCACGCCCTTTTCCGTATAAATCTCCTTCAGAATTTTTACGATTAAATCGGCATGGTCATCATTAACGGCAAAAATCAAGGTTTTCCCCTGAACATCCGGACTATCCGGGTCAATATCACGGGCGATTTCAGCCAAAACCGTTCGATTGAACGGCTCTGTTATGACCTGGCGGTTGAAGGCGTCCACATCGAAGTCCAATTCATCTTCCAACAGCTCGGAATTGGTGACTTCACCCGTCACAGGGTCATACCGTACAACGGTATCACCCTTCTTGTAATGAATGCCCTCCGCGCTTAATTTGGTAGACAGCCTATGGGGAGCGTCATGGTCAACCAGATACCCCTCGATCACCGCCTTCCGGTATGTATACTTGAATACAGGCTGTCCGAAAATCTCGGTTGTCTGTAGGGCTGGCGTTGCGGTCAGCGCAATTTTCACAGCGTCAAAATACTCTACAACGCAGCGGTATTTACTCTGATAATCGATCTGATCCCGGTAAAGGACTTCATCCTCGCCCATTTCCTTATCCAGGATATAGCCTCGATGCGCTTCGTCGATGATAACCAAATCATAGTCGGAAACAGCGGGCATGGTATCCTCGTCATTGTACAGGATTCGCTTGACCATGCTCTGAACCGTGGCAATCTGGATACGAGTCTCACGGTCTATATCCTTATCCTCTAAACCCTTGATATTGTATATATCATCAAGGGTCATTAAGTCCTCCAGCTTGACCTCCTGGAATACGTCAGAGGCCTGTTCACCTAAAGCGGTTCTGTCCACCAGGAAAAGGATTCTGCGGAACCGTCCCGTTTTCAGGAAACGGTAGATCATACCCAGAATGGTTCGGGTCTTGCCCGTGCCTGTGGCCATGGCAAGCAGGACATTACGCTGTCCGTTGATGATTGCTTCCTCAGCGGCCTTTATCGCTCTGACCTGATATTCATAGAGACTCAGACCGTCCTTGTCGCGCAGCAGGTCATAGGACATCTCCCGCAAGTCCTGATTCCTTGCGGAAATATCCTTATCAAGCAGCTCCATGATCCCCTCCGGGCTCATCCAGCCCCGCAGAGCTTTTGGCGCATTATCGGGCTGCCTCAAATCCAAAAACCATATACCGCTTTTGGTATCGTACTGCTCTAAATACGGCCTTCCGTTGGTGGCAAAGGTGAGCGGCACTTTATAGCTTCCCCACGTTCCAATCTGATAGGCTTTATCAGCACTGCGGATATTTCGGGAGTAATCTTTGCATTGATAGTCGATGACAGATGGAATATCCTTATGGATCGCCTTCGCCTCAACCGTTGCGACCAACTGCATACCAACGAATAGAGCATAATCCACATAGCCCCGATTGCCAACCGTAGAATCCGTAGGCCATTCAGCGATAGCGATATTGCGCCCCTTTACAGGGCGCGTTCCCTTGGAATAGCGCAGCAGTTCGGTATTAGCCTCCCAGCCAACCTTGCGCAGCTGCTCGTCGATCAGATAGCGTGTTTCCGCCTCGGATTTGACGCGCTGGCTTGCGGCTTTGGCGGACTGCTTCTTTCGGACTTCTTTTTCTATGGTGGGAGCCGCCGCCGCTGCCTTCTCCGCCTCTTCGATCCACTGTGTCTCCTGAGCCTGTTCGCTCTGCTGATTGACGCTAACGGGTTCCAGTGTTTCAGATGGCATGACAAACGGCTGATTTTGATAATTCCAGTCCCCATAGGTCTGCATAAACCATTCGCATAGACTGTACGCCATTTGAAGCAATGTCTTTCCGTCTTCTACAGAAGCGTAGTTTTCATGTGTCGCCTTATTGCGGCTGATGCGCAGGGCATGAAGGACCTCCTTCAAGTCACGGGTAATCATACCCTCGCGGAACAGACTGTTGATTCTGACTGCGGCTGTGTTATCCTGGGGCAGAGGGATTCGATCATAGGTGAAGCACAAATTGACTATCGTTTCGCCGATCATACCCAATTTCATCAGGCAGGAGTTGGAATCGCTATATAAATATTTTTCTGCTAGTTCACCGAAATTTGCCAGCACGGGGAAATGACTGTTCAAAAACGCAAAGTTTGATTTCATAGTACCGTCTCCTTGCTGGTATTTTGTAAAAATGAAGTTGCATTTTCAGATTTATGATGCTTGAATCTTTTGTCAGATGGTTTTTTAGAATCTGCTGGGATAAGCCAGGTTTTCCCCTTTTTGATTGCACCCTCTATCCGTCCATCCGCACACAGGAACCCAATCCTGCGTGGTGAGATATTCCACTTCTCAGATAGCTCCACTGTCGTTAAATATTCCATGTTCCTCTTCACACCTTGATACAAAATAAATCCAGTATTTATTATACATCATATATCGGAATAACGCAACAAAGTATTCCCTGCAAAACTGTTCTACGGAAGATCATGCCATGATTATCGCTATTTTATCAGTTATATCTTATGAAACTCTATAATTCGATTGACTTGCAGCTATATTCTGTGCTATTCTACACAAGAGAGGAGTTGATCGTCATGGTTATACGAGAGAACTATTTGGCGAAAATCCGTCCCTTTATCGGCAAGGACATCATCAAGGTATTGACCGGCATCCGGCGTGGCGGGAAAAGCGTCCTGTTGGAACAGATTCGTGACGAGATAGGCAGTCCTAATACCATCTTTCTAAACTTTGAGGATTTGGGAAACCAACACCTGTGCGCATATAACGCCCTTCATGACTATGTATGTGAGAAAATCGGAGACAGCAAGGAACAATTCTACCTGTTCTTCGATGAGGTTCAAGAGGTGCAGGGCTGGGAGAAGGCAGTCAACTCCCTGCGGGTGAAGTTTCATGCGGACATCTACATCACCGGCTCCAACTCCCGGCTGCTGTCCGGCGAACTGACTACCTATATTGCCGGGCGGTATATCTCCTTTGTTGTATACCCTTTTTCCTTTACAGAGTTTCAAATGGCTGACCCCGGACTTACTTTCCATCAATACATCCAGTATGGCGGTATGCCCTTTCTGTCCAGCATCAACTTCGAGCCGGAGATCAGCAAGAACTACCTCCAGGACATCTTCAACTCGGTGGTGCTGAAGGATATTGTCAAGCGCAACAACATCCGGGACGTTGACCTATTGGAGCGCATCATTGCCTATGCCCTGGCCAACGTAGGAAGGAGCTTTTCCGCCACCAGCATCTCCAAGTTCTTCAAGGCGGAAAACCGCACCGTAGCCCCCGAAACGATCTTGAACTATTTGAAAGCCTGTGAGGAAGCCTATCTTCTGTACCGCTTCAAGAGCCAGGACGTCAACGGCAAGAAGGTATTGAAGGTCAACGAAAAATACTATGTGGCCGATCACGGACTGCGGGAAGCTGTCATCGGCTCGAACCTTCAAAATGTGGAGATCGTCCTGGAAAACATCGTGGGCCTGGAGCTGCTTCGCCGAGGGTATAAGATTTATGTCGGTCGTATGGGGACGAGAGAAATCGACTTCGTGGGCGAGAAACAGGGGGACAAGCTGTATGTGCAGGTCTGTTGCCTGCTCAGTGATGAAGCTGCCATCCAGCGGGAATTTGGTTCGCTGTTGGAGGTCAGGGACAACTATCCGAAACTGGTTCTGTATAAAGAAGGCTCTTTCCGGGGGAACTATGAGGGTATCCCGGCGATGAGGATTGAGGACTGGTTGGCTGGGAAAAATGTGTGAAAACTGCGTTGTATTCCCCGAAAAAATGTGTTATACTATTCTTGATCCCACACAAGAAGGGCTGGTGATGTGATGAAGCGAAACGCCTTAGACGCTCTGATCCAGTGGCAGCACAGCGAAGACCGCAAGCCCATGGTACTCAAGGGCGCTCGGCAGGTTGGCAAGACCTGGCTCATGAAGGAGTTCGGGCAAGGCTGCTACGAACATTCCGTTTACTTCAACTTTGATGAAGAGGATGAATTGAAGTCCATCTTTGAAGCCAATAAAAACCCCCAGCGGATCATCGAATTGCTGTCAATGATCGTCGGTGAGAAGATACTTCCCGGCAAGACCCTGGTGATTTTTGACGAGATACAGGAGTGTCCCGCCGCCCTCAACGCCTTGAAATACTTCAAGGAAAGGGCCAACGAGTACCATATTATTTCGGCTGGCAGTCTCCTGGGGACGCTGCTGGCCCAGCCAAAGTCCTACCCGGTGGGCATGGTGAACCTGCTGGACCTCTCCCCTCTTACCTTCGATGAATTTCTGGCGGCTGTGGAGCCTTCCCTGTATGAGTTCTACTGCGGCATCCAGAAGGAGCAACCTATTGAGGAGATTTTCCACCGCCGTCTGATGGAAGCCTGCAATAACTACTTCATCATTGGCGGGATGCCGGAGTGCGTGGCCTTATGGATAAAATATAAAGACCCGGCTAAGGTGGCTCAGATCCAGCGGGAGCTGATTGAGATATATGAGAACGACTTCTCCAAGCACAACGGCAAGGTCAACAGCGGCCGCATTCTGATGGTTTTCCGCAGCATCGTCTCCCAGCTTGCAAAAGCCAATGAGAAATTCATGTACGGTGCTGTCCGGGAAGGAGGACGGGCCAGAGACTTTGAGGAAGCGATAGAATGGCTCGTTTCTGCCGGGATGCTGAACCGGGTCTACAATATCTCCAAGCTGGAGCATCCTCTTGCCGCTTTTGACAAGCTGGATCAGTTCAAGCTCTTTGTCTTTGACACCGGCCTGCTCAAGCAGATGGCGGGGATCGACAACAGCGCAATTCTGTTGAAAAGCGATTACCAATTCAAAGGCCCCCTGACCGAGAATTTTGTTTTGCAGCAGCTCCGAGGCCAGTTCGAGGTAGAACCCCGCTACTACTCCGACAAAAACGGTGAGATTGATTTTGTGGTGCAATACGGAACAGAGATCATCCCCATTGAGGCCAAGGGCGGCGAGGACAAATCAGCCCCTTCCTTCAAGCGGTATATTGCTGAAAAGCAGCCGGAACACGCTCTGCGATTCTCTAAGCGCGGCTACCGGAAGGATGGGTATATTACCAATCTTCCGCTATATCTGGCGAAAAAAACAAGGGAACTGCTTTAGCGGCTATACTTTAGAGAAAAAAGAGGACATCCAATCATATGACCAATGAAAAAGTATTCCAAATGGATTTTGGGAAAGTCTACGAACTTCTTTTGAATAAGGCAGTCAAGAAGGGGCGTACACAAACGGAGGTTGATGAAGTTATCTGCTGGCTGACAGGATACAATACAAAAAGTTTGGAAAAGGCCCTTACATCCTCGGTCTGCTACGGAGACTTTTTCCGCAACGCACCCGCCCCCAATCCCAATCGGACGCTGATAAAGGGTGTGGTCTGCGGCATACGGGTGGAGGAAATCGAAGACCCTCTTATGCGAGAAATCCGGTACTTGGATAAGCTCATCGACGAGCTTGCCAAGGGCAAGCCTATGGAAAAGATTCTGCGGAAACAGGAGGAATCAACCATGTGGGTATGCCCCCAATGCGGCCGGTCATTTCGCAGAAAAGAGCAGGATCATTACTGTGGGAAAGCGCCGGAGACAATCGAAGAATACATCCTCAGCCAGCCGGAAGAGGTGCAGCCTTATCTGCGCCAAGTCAATGACACCATTAAAGGCAGCATCCCGGAGGCCAAGGAAAAGATCTCCTGGAGTATGCCCACCTATTGGAAAGGCCGTAACCTGATTCAGTTCGCCGCTTTCAAATGGCACATCGGCCTTTACCCTGGCCCGGAGGCTGTGGAAGCGTTCGCCGACAGATTGACGGACTATAAGACCAGCAAAGGAGCCATTCAGATCCCCTACAGCAAGCCGCTCCCGTTAGAGTTGATAGGAGAGATCGCGGCGTGGTGCGGGACAAATAACCAGAAATAGGGACTTGTCCGCACATTTTTCAGCCCACTGAAAAAGCCCCAGAACCCTTGCAAACACTGGGCTCCGGGGCTTTTACTTAAATCGCTAATTTCGGTGACCTCGATACCCAAAATTCGACAAAATCTAAGCTTGTACTGAGCGTTTCACTAAGCAAAAGGAGAACCGCTTGTTGCGGCTCTCCTTGATTTCAGATAAAAATTTGTGTTGGGCGTAAGATATCAGCAAAAAAAGTACTTAAAAGGTCCTTCTCCGTGTAAGGATCCCCAATTATTGCAATACATTCTTTTTCCAGTGCAAGTGCTACCACACTTGCTGGTTCATCATAGAACACCTTCTCCCGTACTTTAAGCTGGCTGGAAAAGTCAGGGGAACAAATACAGATATTGCTACACGTATTCATAAAATTTAGGGCTGCCCGTGCGGGAGGATTAGCCCGTCTGCTGATTTCGTTCAGAAGATGATCCACTGCAATATGTGGGACATATACAGTATCCAACTGACCCAAGTGGTTTAGTTTTCCCTGCACCGCCAAAAAATACAATGTCCATGCATCCAGCACACAAACCCTGTTGATTTTGAAACGGTTCATCAACTTGGTTTTGGTAGCAGCGTCTCCCCATGCCTCACAGGCGTACTGCTCCAACACTTCACTAATTTTCTCCGGCAGCATTCCTTGCCAATTCGGATCATTCATTGGCTCAATCTTCTCGCACCAGACAAGATATTTTGTTTCTTCCCAAGTCAGTATTCTTAACGGCGGGTTTGGCAGTGCCTGAAACATTTCGTCCGCTTTGAGACCGTTTAGATTTTCCATATAAACCATGAGAGCATCGCGATAATAAACTTCCGGTGGAATCAGCCCCTTTTCAACAAAGGGATATCGCTCTTCCTCATACCGTTCCGGTTCATTGAAATTAAAGGTGAAGTGCCTCAATTCTGTTTCCCAAAAAGCTGCGATATCCTGATCGTGAAATTGCTCCTTCCCGTTGAGGAAATACTTTAGTGCATTTTTCAAATCCCGATGGTAATCCCGAATAAAATCCAGATAGTCCCTGTATGCATATTCTGGCGCATCTTGGTACAATTCTTTGTGATTACTCAACAAATCCTGGTACATTTCCTCAGCCCTGTCCAAGTTTCCAGCCCGAATATGGATGCCGAGCAAAGCATGCCAGGATCGCATAGAAGGAGTCTGTTCAAAAGCTGTCTGAAAGTGCTGGATATTTTCCTCGTAGCTGTGCTCACACTCGAATATAACATTTCCCATATCCTCAATAAGCTGCTGGTTGCTAGATTCCAGAATCTTCTGATAGTGCTGCCTCATCTTATCCAGTACATTCCACCCGAACAGGCGGAAACCGCTGCTATACAGCAGAATCAATGACCTGTGAAATGCTAATTTTGCATCCCCATTTATTTGCGCTGTCAGATTCTCGGCCTTCGTGATCATCTCATCAAGTTCCTGCGCCACCTCTGGAACAGGAGGTGGCCCCCCAGTGCCCCAAGCATTCATAGAACGATTGATTTCAGCGCCAGTCTGGAACATCAAACGATCCTCATCGGTCAGTGCAGAGAACTGGCTTAAATCTATGCTACCCCCCTGAATCATCACATTAGCACAAATCATTTCCACATCTCTGCGATCCTCATCATTTTTAAAAGGAAATTCATCCTTCATCCAGGGATAAAGAGTCAAGATTCGGTAAAAATCATTGAGAAATGCAAAGGTGTGAAACAGCTCCCAGCCCATGCGTTTGATTGCACCTTTAAAGCATAACTCATCTTCCTGCTCTATAATAATCAGGAAGCACTGCCGTGCCTTGTAGAGATTTTCATAATCGATTCGTGCTATTATAATTCGGTTTTCCTCATTAAGTGCATCTCTAATGGCCAAATGGTAGTAGGCTCCGGCCAGCGCCTCACAAATGATCGGTTGATTATTGATACGGTAGGAGCGGTTTAAACAGCGGATAGCCTTTTCCGGCATATGATAGAATATGTCATATACATATCCAATGATCTGAAGATAGAGCGATTCTGTCGCCAAATCCTTTGCAGGTTCTCTCAGCCGCTCTTGGTCATCTACGTAAAGTCCAATTGTTTCTTCTGGACCGATTTTTAGTACGAACGCCTTGGCCATAGTTCCCAAAAATTCGGCCAGCGGATAGTCTTTGTCCTCCTTGGAAACATCCGCAGCAAAATGCAACAGCTCCTCATACCTCTGCGACATGAACAGCTTGGTCAACCAGCGTCCTATATCATGTTCTTCAATCAGCTCCTCCTGACGCATATACTGCTCCAAGGCTTCGGATTCTTGTTCCAATAGGCAAGTATCATAGCAATACATCAGATGCTTTAAGAACAGCAGCTTATTCGCCTTGGAGCACACCGGAAAACGTGAATCCCCCATCAATTCCTGACATAGGTCAATAGCTGCTCCCAGCTTCAATTCGTCAACGAGGGCACGTATCTGTTGCTGCTGTTCTGTCAGCCAGATATCTTGAACTGTGCCTCTGTCCTCCACAGGGGGGAGCGTTCCATCATATCTCAATTCTCCTCTGCCTGCCACATCCTCCTCTGGAACCCACGGGAGCTTTGTTTCCATCATGATTCCAAAACGGTTTTTCATGATATTCTGAACATAACGCATTTTTACTGCCTTTGCGAGACTCCGGAAAGCATTGTCCCTCTTCCCTGCCGCCATCAACCCAACCACGCTATGTTCTTGATCCGATGAATCCCAAACCGGTGAACCAGAAAAACCTTCAAGCTCCAATTCTCTATCTCCGGCGTCAAGAAAATCATCCTCTACGCGAAATTCAAAGAAGGGATTCCTTGGAGCAGCAGCTTTAACCTTCCCCGTTGTCCTATCCAATGCAAAGAGAAACTCCTCCCCATCTCGCCAGCCGCCAGGATAGCCTTGGACATAGAGTGACATATAGTCTTCAGCCTCTGACAAATAGTATGCTGTACAGCCCAGATGTAATGTCTCATCTTTATGGAACACAATGACAGCTACATCATGGGTATGTTGAAGCTGCCCAATCTTACCGCCAGTTGTTTTATCCAATGGTGAAAATATGATCTGCTCCGCCGGAGCCGTGAGATGGCACACATCGTAGTCATACTGCTCTGTCACCTTAGGCAACAGAAACGTCGCTTGTACCTTCTCTGCCTGATCTACTACATGCGCACAAGTAAAGACATATAGTCGATCCCCGCTCCCAGGGTAGAACAGCAACCCGCTTCCCTGATTGCCAGAAGTTTCATTTGTAATAAGGACACTATACTTCCGCGTTTGATATTCCAACTTTTCTGTCTCAGTCAACTCTACCATGTCATTGGAACTCCCTTCTTCAGTGTTAGTTGAAGTCGTTTGGACTCAATAAACTGCGCAATATCTTTATCGGAAAAATATCCACTGTTCCACCAGTCCAGAGGACTGACGATCTCCACGTCTCCATACCAATTCAACAGCTTCGCAATGGTTTGCTTGCTTGGATGGCTCCGCCCATCCGCACAAAGAATATATCGCTGCGCATGAAATACCTTTGGCCACTCTTCAGATATATTTCCAGCACTTCCGTGGTGAGGCAGTTTTACAACGTCAAAGCGGATAGGAAGTTCTTCTCCTCTAACTTTTGCATATATGCGTACACTTTCCACAATGTCAGGACTCCAGGAATCTCCTGCAAAAAGCAGCCTTCTCCCCGCATATTCCAGGACAAATATGATACTTGCCCGGTTGCTGAGACTTGCATCCCTATAAGATAACTCTCGTTCCATTAGTTGTCGCAATGGTAGACTTCGGTCATCCGTAATTCCTAACGGTGTATTCTGGCTTACTGTGTTAAATACTGCTTCAACCTGTTCCTGCATAGGATGTAAGATTTGAATATGTACCCCATCCCAATCGAGCACATCCCCTCTTAGCCCACTCTTCATATTGATTTTCTGAGTGCCCAGCCCGCTGATAATCTGGTTAGCCTGTGGCACCGAAAGCGGCGTATCGCCGCCGCTGGGAGCTGGTAGATTTTGCGGATAATTCATCACGACAACACCAGCCTGAATTGGTATCTCGTGATTGACCATATACAACAGTCCGCCCAAGTGATCTTCATCTGTATGGGTAATCAGTTGCATATCAACAGATTCTTCAGCCCCTTGGATATCCTGAAAAATTGATACATAAGAGCTGCCAAAACGTCGTGTCCCAGAATCGACCAAAATATTACGATATGCCCCCTTCTCATCACAAAAACGGATACGCAGACAGTCTCCTTTCCCTGCATCATAGGTGTATATTTCTAACATACTTCCGCCTCCACCCGATGTTGTATTTCCCTGTCCCGATTTCTTATAATAATTTTACCACAATATATCCTGATTGAACACCCACGAAAGAAGCTCGGATAAATAAAAAAATGCAAACTGCTTTGGCTCCCTGCTATGTACAACTGCTGTTTGACTACACTACCACCGTATGATATAGTATGATCATAACATTGACTAAGCTGAGGAATTTGAATATGGATTAATTTATCTCCAAAGAAACCTTGGATTTGCTCTCTTACCGCTCAACTCTAGGGCAGAGCTTAAAACAAATCTCTCTACGATCTACTCCATTAGACGCAATACTGGATGATATTGCAAAGTATCGGTCCAGCTATATCGATGTTTTGGTTCAAGAAAACTTAATTGGTTCAAGGTTCAAAAGTGAAGATTCCATTGTCTGAAAATATGAGAAGACGATCCGGGCAAACGGTGGATTTAAGCAGTGCTTCAATGATGTGCTGGGTTTTCGGCTTCGATTTGATGATTATCCGGAGAAATATCCAGACTATTTTCGTGTGGTAGATTTGCGCAACGGGAAAAATTTTGATGATGGATACCGGGCGATTCATCTATATTATCAAAGAGACAACCTGGCCTATCCCATCGAAGTACAGCTTTGGTGCGGACAAGATTATGTTTTCAATGTTTGGAGTCATCAGTATATCTATAAGTATAAAACTCCCGAAATAGGAAGAATGCTATATCGAGAATATTCTTCCGGAACCATCCGTACAGAACAAGATTTTTTAGTTCGGCTGCGCGAATTGGAGGCGATTTGAATGAGTGATAAAAAAATTTACATTGTGGCAAAGGTTTTCGATAGGCCCGGCAGTCTGGCATATCTTTGTAAGACACCCAATGAAGCCAGATGCCTGCCAGGGTCACTGGAGGCTCTGCGGGCTGAAGGGGTCCAGATTGTTATTTTGGACTCGCCGGAAATCTATTCGGAATATGCGCCATATTCCTATGTGGAAGACATGAAAGCGTTTATCGACAAAGTCTGCCAATTAAACCGAGTTGCCTGATAGGGCTTCTGCTATAACCCGATTTCCCAAGCGAGGGGTTGTCCGCACTTTTCCTGCCTACTGAAAAAGTCTCAAATCCCTTGCGGCTCTAGGGCTGAACGCCCGTTACTTAAATTGATAACTTCGGCGAAAGTTGTCGAAGCTTCAATAATTAACATGATACCAGTATTTTTATACACATGGGCCGTTATTGCCAACCGCAAAAGAACGTATATTCGCCGAAGGTTGGCAAATATGCGTCCTTTGGGATTTATAGCAATCCGATAAAAACCGTTGATGTATCAATCCTGACCCTGGCTTTTCGTTAAGTATTTTCTATAAGGGAGATAGGAAAGAGGCCAAACAGCTCATCCGAATCCGGTTCCGTTGTTATAAAGCTGGTCATGTTATGCGTGATGCACTCAAAATTGTTTGCCTCGACTTCGACGAAGAAAAATCAATGGCAATTCTGTTTCGGATTTTGGCCAGTCATATTCCGAGAAGTTCAGACATTGACCGAAGGTTAGAATTGTGATAGACTATGCCATATAATAAGGTTCATAATCGCACAACAGGGAGATTAAGTTTATGATTGAAACATCATTATGTACCCTTTCCCTTTCGGGATATCGCTCCTATAACAATGATTTGGAGCATAACAAAATTGAATTTAACGATATCAATATCATTATTGGGGCAAATGGTGCTGGGAAAAGCAACCTGATTTCCTTCCTGGAAATGATCTCGTTCATGATGACACGAGGACTGCGCGCCTATGTTGCTAGGCAGGGTGGGACTCAGCCGCTCTTCCATTTTGGCACAGAGCAGACCGACAAAATATGCGGAGAGCTGTTGATCCATGATGCGGGTCAAACAAAAGAAGATACGTATTCGTTTGCGTTAGAAAGAAGTGCAGCAGATCAACTATTCTTTGTCCAGGAGCGCATGTCTTTTCAGGATGAACGACATTTCCAGCCTTACACGCGTGATTTTGGTGTCGGGCACCTAGAGTCCGGTCTTGCGGATGCCACGGAGTCAACCCCTCGAACACTACGAACCTATCTGGAACGTCTTCGCGTTTTCCACTTCAACGATACGACAATCAATGCGCGTATTCGCAGTAACGCCAGTATGTCAGACGGGACATATCTCCGTTCAGATGGTGGAAATATCGCAGCCTTTCTGTACAATATGAGAAAAAACTCGGATTTCGCAAAGTATTACGAACGTATTTTGCGCAATATCCGAATGGTCCTTCCGCAGTTTTACGACTTTGTATTGGAACCGAATCCAAATGGATACCTGCCATTGAACTGGAGACAAACCGGTCGTGAAGAAATTTTTGGTCCACATCAGTTTTCTGATGGTGCGCTTCGGTTCGTGGCGCTCACAACATTACTGTTGCAACCGGCGACAACAGCGCCTATGACTATCATTTTGGACGAGCCTGAAATCGGGCTGCACCCCTATGCCATTTCTATACTTGCAAAGGAAATACGAATAGCAAGCAAAACCTCCCAAATCATTGTGTCCACGCAATCCCCTCTCCTACTGAACGAATTTTCCTGCGAAGATGTCATCACAGCAGAGTATGATAGTATAAACCAATGCAGCATCTTAAAACGGCACAAAGAGGCAGATCTGCGGAAGTGGCTAGATGAATACACCCTGGGGGAGTTGTGGGAGAAAAATGTGTTAGGAGGTCTGCCGCTATGATACGGGTCAATGTTGTAGCAGAAGGCCAAAGCGAAATGCACTGTGCTAAAGGTCCGCTAAACCAGTATTTAGGCGGTAGGCCAATTCTGGACTCGCGCTGTGTCCTGACCAGTAGGGAGCGCTGGACAAACTACGAATATCGAGGAGGTTTGCTATCTTATCAAAAGGCAAAAAGAGATATCGTATCGTGGCTCAAAGAGGACACTCAGGCTTATGTCACAACGATGTTTGACTTTTTCCGCCTTCCAAATGACTTCCCAGGATACGAGAATGCTATGCAGCTCAGCAATCACCTGGACGCAGTTCTCACTTTAGAGTCCGCAATGAAGGCAAACATCATATCGGAGCTTTCTGGTCTGGATGTTGGCCGCCGGTTCATCCCATATATACAGCTTCACGAGTTTGAGGCGCTTTTGTTTACCAACATATTAGTTCTCAAGGATGAGTATATCGACACAGACGATGTCGATAGCATAAACCGTTTGTACGCTGAAACAAAGGACATCCCTCCCGAAGAAATTAACCACGGTACAGATACGGCCCCCTCCAAGCGACTACTTCATGCGGTTGGCTACCAGAAAGGTGAAGCTATCTCACCATTGATTGAGGTAATCACAGTTGAAGCGATTCGCAAAAAATGTCCGCATTTTTCGGCGTGGCTTAGACAGTTGCAATCACTGGGTGACAGCGATTAGGTACAGTAGACAAGCGGTATGATGATTAGGTATGCTCTTGACTATCCTTGTGCTACCGTTCACGTCGATAGGGCTCCGACCATGTCCGGATCCTCCAAGCGAGGGGGGTCCAAACATTTTTCCCACTCATTAAAGCATCCGTAAATCCCTTGCGGCTCTAGGGCTGAACGCCCGTTACTTAAATTGATAACTTCGGCGAAGGCCTCCGCCTCGCCAAGGATCGTATGGCGGAGAAAAATAACATCTACTTCACCAACCCCTCCTTTGACCGCTGACACCCCGTCCCTCCTCTGTGGGGGCGTCCGGGGCGCAGGTTAAAAAGCCCATTCCCACGCCTGATGGTGTGGGAATGGGCTTTCTGCAGGTCAAAAAAGTGGCGCAGGTGCTTTTTCTTTCAAGAAAAAATATCATTAAGCAAATATACACCCATATTCAGATATCCGGCGAAGGCGACCCACAGCAGATATGGAACCATCAGATATGCTGCCGCAGGTGAATGCTGGTGAAACAGGACCGTGACCGCCAGAATAAGCCCCCACAGAGCCACCAGCCAGAAAAATGCAAACAGGTACATCTCCAGATCAAAGAAAATAATGGACCAGCAAAAGTTGAATGCCAGCTGCGCCCCATATATACTCAGCGCCATGCGCACGTTTCGTCTCGAGCCGCCGCTTTTCCAGACCAGATAGGAGGCAAGTCCCATCAGGATAAACAGGACCGTCCAGACCACCGGGAACAGCCAATCCGGCGGCGTCAGCGGCGGCTTGGCGGCGGTCTTGAACCGTTCCATCCCCTCCCGCGTCAGCAGCGTGGAGAGCCCTCCCACCGCCAGAGGTACAGCCAGGCAGATCATAAGCGCTTTGCAGTTTTTTGGCATAAAACCACCCCCTTTGGCCCCAGTGTATGCCAAAAGGGGTGGTTTCATACGGCGGCTATCTTATTCCCGTATTCTGGTTACACAGCGCTCCAGACTGCACGCCTTCGTGCTGCCGTTGTCCACGTACTGCTCATAGACCGTCCCGCTGCCCAGCAGCTCCACATCCAAGAGATCCAGCTCCATGGTGTTGGGCGCGTCTTTTTTCGCCGCGGGGACCAGCTTTCCCTTCCGGATGTAAAACACCACCTGGTTGAGGGGCTCCATCACCGTCCGCTCTCCCGCGCCCACATCAATGCAGGTAAAGCCTCCGGCGCTCCAGCGCACCTCCGTCATGGGCTCCGGCAGATAGACGATGCGGCCCTTCACGCCCTCCTCCAGAACGGGAGCAATCATAATGCTCTCGCCCACCAGCAGCTGATCCTCGATCTCCCGCGCCTTCTCGTCGCCGGGATATTCGAAGGCCAGGGGCTTAATCAGCATATCCCGCCGCAGGGCGGCCTTCATGAACTCGGAATAGAGATACGGCAGCAGCCGGTAGCGCAAGGAGATCACCGTGCGGAAGTCCTCCACATTCCGGAACCGGTAGCACTCCTGGTGCCGGGTGAAGATAGCGGTGTGATTGCGCATGAGGGGCGTGAACACCGACACGGCCAGCCACCGCAGCAGCAGCTCCCTGGTGGTGTTGCCGCCGAAGCCGCCGGTATCCGCGCCGCTGAACAAAAAGCCGCACATGTTGAGGGACGGCATGTGGTACACGTTCTGCCGCAGCATCTCCCAGGTGGAGGCGTTGTCCCCCGTCCATATCCCGCCGTACCGGTGGGCCCCAATGTAGGACGAGCGGGAGAACAGCAGATACCGCCGGTCCAGCAGCCGTTCCAGCCCTTCTCCGGAGGCCCGTGTCATCATCGCGCCGAACATGTTGTGGACCTCATAGTTGCTCTTCACCCGCCCGTCGTCCAGGCGGTGGAAGAAGTCCTTAAAATCCGCAATATGGCGCTCCGGCTGGTCCGGGTCGCCCCGGACGGCGTCGGGCTTGTCCGTCTGTGCGCGGTACTCAGAGGAGAAGATGGCCGGCTCGTTCATATCGTTCCAGAAGCCCTCCAGCCCCATTTCCGTATAGACCTTATACTGTTCCCCGAACCACGTCCGCACCTCTGCGCGCGTAAAATCCGGGAAATGGGTCATACCCGGCCAGACCTCCGCCTGGAAGTCCCCGCCCTCCCGGTTCTTGCAGAAATAACCGCGCTTCACGCCCTCGTCATAGACGGGATTTCCCGGCTCGATCTTGATGCCCGCGTCCACGATGGGGACCAGGTGGAGGCCTTTTTTCCTCAGCTCAGCCGTATATCCCGCCATATCGGGGAAACGCCGCCGGTTGACCGTGAAGTCGATGTACCGGTCCATGTAGTCGATGTCCAGACAGACGTAGTCCAACGGTACCCCCGCCGCCTGATGCCTGGCGGCGACGCGGCTGACGTCCCGCTCCGTCTTGTAGCCCCAGCGGCTCTGTCCGTAGCCAAAAGCCCACAGGGGCGGCAGGAAGCTCTGTCCGATCACGCCCAGAAACTGCCTGACCACATCATAGGCGCTATCCCCCTCCAGCATGTACAGCCGCAGGTCCGCTGTGTCGCACCGCACTGTCAGCCGTCCGTCCCCGCCGGCGTCGATGTCGAACGTCACCTTCGCCGGCGTATCAAAGAACGCGCCGAAGTGCCGCGCCCCGTCCACAACGATGAAATTATGGGCCCCGTACATGGAGGGCATATCGTCCTTGTGGTGGGGGTCGTCGTAGTTAAAGCTGATGTAGCGGTGCCCGCGCTTGTTGACGCCCCGCATACTCTCCCCCAGACCGTAGACGGCCTCGTCCGCCGCCAGCTTGCAGGTAAATACCAGCTTCTCCCCGATCTCCGGGGTGAAATGGAGAAGCCGGACTCCCTCCTGAACCTCCTCCGTCACCGCGCCGGTCTCCACAGGCTCGCCGTAGGTAAAACGACAAATCATGTCTTTTTCCTCCCTGTTTTATTGCTGCTATTATACTGGAAGAGCGGCCCCAGTGCAATAGTTACTTTGCCTCCGGCGCATAAAATCTTCGCCGCCTGGGGCGGGCTTTTTGACAGTACGACTCGGCGGAACCGAGCTCCGCCGAGATTTCATCGGAATTGCCCACGCCGCCGGGCCGGACAGGACGGGCGTGAAGCTTAAAGGTCACCGTTACATTCGCCGCAAAAGATAGCTCCTGACACCGTCTCTTTCCAGACGTGCCGGGAGTTTTTTTCCTTATCTTTATAGCATTGCGGAAAACCCCTTATTTTTTCGAATTTGCAGCCGGTTATGTGGGTGTAAGCAAGAGGGATCGAGAGTTTGAGAAAGTACACTTTTTCAAACTCCCGATCCCTGCTTTGCGTCTGGTTTTGGGCTGAATAGAGGAGGGAAAGCGCGGAGCGCCGCTCCATGCTTTCCCTCCTCTGCGTCGATTTTCTCTCTTATATATCAAAAATTCCGCCCGCGTCCCGGAAACGCGGGCGGGATTTCTGCGCGCCGCGTCCGCTCAGGCCGCCGCCTCGCTGGGCACTCTCTCCCGGAACAGCAGGGAGATGCACCACAGCCCGCCCAGGCCCACCAGGGCGTAAATCACGCGGGAGAAAACTGCCATCTGCCCGCCAAAGATAAAGGCCACCAGGTCCAGCCCGAACAGGCCGATCACGCCCCAGTTCAGTGCGCCGATCACCACCAGGGCCAGCGCGATCCGATCCAAAACCATACTACGTTACCTCCTATTTTATATCGCAAAACCGGCCATGCGTCCGTGACCGCTCCGAGCGCGGAAAAGCGCCGCGTTCTCCGGCCTGCCGTTCGTACCGGTTCACGGATGTATTTTTTCCGTTCCGTGGACCAATATTCATACAAAAAGTGGCAAAAAATCGTCTCTATCCAGTGGATAGAGACGATTTGTATGTAAAATGTGCGGCCGTCAGCTGATTCGAAGCGCACGCAGCGCCTCCCGCAGCCGGTCCAGGCGCTCCCGCAGCAGCTGAGCGGATCGGGCGTTGCGCTGTATGGCGGCCTGATCCTCTCTGGCCAGGGCGCTCAGACGCTTGGCCTGCCGCAGTGTGCCGGCCATATCCTGCTCCTGGCTTCCGGTCGCGTCGGAGGCCCGCCGGCACAGCTCTCGGCTGCCGGCGGTGATCTCCTGCAGCTCCCGCCGGACGGCGGCGGCCAGGGCCGTACCCTCCCGAATGGTCTGGCCCACCTCGCCTGTCACCGCGGCGGCGGCCTGGGCGGCCTGGGCGCTGCGGGAGGCCAGCACTCGCAGCTCGCTGGCCACGATGGCGAAGCCCTTCCCGTTCACCCCGGCCCCGGCGGCCTCCACATAGGCCGTCCGGGCCAGCACGCTGCACTGGAAGGCGGCGGTCTCCATGTCCTTCACCAGCGTGCCGGTCTCCGCGGCGCAGGCGCTGATGCGGTCCACGGCCCCCGCCAGCTCCCCCAGGCGCTGGTCGTAGCGCTCCAGCTGCCGGAGGAGTCGCTCCGCCGCGTCCCAGGTCTCCCCGCTTCCCCCGCTCTGGCGGCGCAGCTGCTCCGCCAGCCGCTCCAGGGACCAGTCCAGGGCGTCCCGGGCCTGCTTCTGCCGGTCGCCGCTCTGGGAGAGGGCCGCCGTCTCCCGCGCCAGGGTCTCGAATTGTCCGGCGGTCTGCTCCAGCGAGCTGCGAACGGACCCCAGAGTCCCCCGCAGTGCCTGAGACAGGCCGTCCAGCGCGGCGCAGACCCCGCCGCACTCCTCGGCCCGGCCGCAGCCCAGCCGGGCCGTCAGATCGCCTGCGGCCATCCGCTCGAGCACGCGCTGCATTTCCAGCAGGCAGTCCGTATTCCGCTGTCCCAGTCCCTCCACGCTGGACAGCAGCAGTTCCGCTTCCCGGGAGGTGCGGGGGATGGAGGCCAGCGGTTGGGACAGATCGCCCCCGGCGGCCAGGGCGACCGCCTCCGCCGCCCGGGAGAGGGGGCGGAGATACTGCCGGTCCACAAAGCGCAGCAGCAGCGCCCCCGCCCCAACGGCGGCCAGCAAGGCCAGCAGCGCCCCCGCCGCCAGCAATCCGGTTCTGCCCGCCTCCCGCGCGGCGGGATAGGCGGCGGTAAAGCCCAGAAGGGTCAGAAGGGCGAAGAGAACCGCCATTCCGACGGCCACAGGCCGCAGAACGCGGCCGGACAGGGACGGTCCGCCCGTCTGCCGCTCCGGTTTTTCCATTGTCTCCGCCTTCCTTCCGCCCTGGGGCTCAGATTTCGCAATATCTGGCATTGTACCATTTCTGACGGAGAAAAGCAAGGCTCCCAACCGATTTCCGGCCGGCGGCGGCCGTGCAGCGGCCTATGTCCGAGATTTCATGACCAACAGGCGGCAAATGTGTTGACAAGTCGCGGGAAAAAGCCGTCAAACGGCTTGAAAAATGTGGATGGAGTATGTATAATTAAGCTGGCTTCGCCCAAAAATGACTGCGTCAAGAAAGGATGAGAACATGAGAATGAGAAAGAGACTGCTGACCCTGCTGATGGTCCTCTCCCTCCTGCTCCAGGTGTGCCCGGCGGCACTGGCGGCGGAGGATAAGGACCGGGAGACGGACTTCTTCACCGACCAGCCCCATGCCGATGTGGACTATGCCGATATGGTCTACAAGCACATTGACGGCGCGCCTATTCTGGCCGAAATGGAGGATATCCGCGAGCTGCTGTCCGACGGCGGGAATGAAAAGGCGGTGGAGGAGAAGTTCAACGGCTTCACCGACCAGTTCATGGAGATCGTCACCATGTATTCCCTGCTGAATATCCAGACCTATCAGGACGTCACCGACGAGGCCGCCGCCGCGGAGCTGGAGTACGCCACCACCCTGTACATGACCGTGGCCGACGGCCTGATTCTGCTGATTCAGGACATCCTGGAGTCCCCCTGCGACGGCTTCCTCCGCCCCCAGCTGACGGAGGAGGACATTGAGTACTACACCGGATACGAGGCCCTGACCGAGGAGCAGCTGGCCCTGTCCGCCAAGGAGACGGCCCTGGTCAACGAATACATGGCCGCCGCCTACAAGGTCTACACCGCCGAGTACGAGGGCAGGGAGTGGGACGACGCGTCCCTGGCCAAGGCCCTGGCCGCCGGCGATATGGACGAGGAGACCTATTCCGCCGTTTCCCTCGCCGTGGCCAGGAATAAGAACGCCGCTCTGGGCGGCATCTATCTGCGCATGGTGGAGGTGCGCGAGGCCATCGCCGCCAGCAACGGCTATGACAACTACGCCGACTACGCCTACGAGGAGGTCTACCAGCGGGACTACACCCAGAAGGAGATCCACTCCTTCCACCAGGCGGTGAAGCAGGACGTCGTCCCTCTGTACGACGCGCTGTACCAGCTGTATTACTACGAGTCCGACAACCCCGTCTACACCGGGGACTATGCCGGGGACGTTGCGCTGGATATGATCGAGCCCTATGTCGGCCGTCTCTCCAGCGAGCTGGCCGAGGCCTTCGCCTATATGCGTGAGCATGGGCTTTACGACATCGGCTACAGCGATACCAAGGGCGAGGCGGGCTTCACAACCCTGCTGGACAGCTACGGGGCCCCCTTCTATTTCAACGCCCCCTCCGGGGACCTCTACGATTTCTCCACCGCCATCCATGAGTTTGGCCACTACAACAACTTCTACTGGCAGAAGGCGGGATGGAACGAGAGCAGCAAAGCCATCGACATTGCCGAGGTCCATTCCCAGGGCATGGAGCTGCTGTTCACCCGCTTCTATGAGGACATCTTCGACAGCGCCGAGGACGCCCAGGCGGTGCAGGACTACCTGCTGCTGAACCTGTCCAGCGCCCTGATCACCGGGTGCCTCTACGACGAGCTCCAGCAGTTTGTCTACGCCGAGGAAGACCTGACCCTGGAGAAGATCAACCGCGAGTTCTGCCGTCTGTGCAAGGACTACGGCCTGATGCCGGAGGACGACGAGCGGGAGGAGCTGTACAGCTGGTATAACGTGCCCCACACCTTTACCAGCCCCTGCTACTATATCAGCTACGCAGTCTCCGCCGCCGGCGCCTTCTCCTTCTGGCTGGATGCCCAGGACGACTACTTTGCCGCCGTGGACGACTATCTGAAGTTCACCGCCCTGGATGCTGCTTACGGCTTCCAGGAGAGCTTTGAGGCGCTGGGCATGGAGTCCCCCATTGATCCGAAGTATGTGGAGGACCTGAGCGGGACGCTCTGGGAGATGCTGGAGCTGGAGGCGCGCCTTGCGGCGCTGGAGGAGACCACGGCCGCGCCCGCTGACCTGGATCTCAACGCCTGGTTCGCCCGCGAGGTGGCCGCCCTGTACGGTATGGGCGCCATCCAGGCCGACGAGGACGGGCTTCTCCGCCCCTGCGACCTGGCTATCTGGAACGACGCGGTGGCCCTGGTGGAGCAGATCATTGACGGTCTGCCCGCCCCGGAGGACGGTGAGGCCGTTATCACCCGCGTGGAGTTCGCCCGTCTGCTGGCGGAGAATCTGGAGCTGGATCAGTCGGACAGCGCGCCCTTCTCCGACACGGACGACGGCGCGGTGGCGGCCCTTGCGGCCCTGGGGGCTGTCAACGGCTATGCCGACGGGACCTTCCGGCCCGATCAGCCCATCAGCCGCGCCGAGATGTGGGTTGTGGTCTACCGGCTGCTGGTCAGTCTGGTGGACCAGCTGATGGCCGCGTAAGACGGGCGGCAGACACGCCGTTCTTTTGAAAAAGAGGCGTGTCAGGAAAACTTTTCCGCGAAGCTGCGCAGCGCTCCCGCTTCCTCACGGCGGCGCGCTGCGGTTTTAGAGGGATCGCAGTTATGAAAAAAGGAGGCCTCCGGATGCGAAAGCATCCGGGGGCCTCCTGCTGTTTCTATTCCGCCTCCATGATTTTGATCTGGTCGGCGGTGTACTCGGTCTCGTTCAGGACGATGTCGGTGATCTTTGCCACGTCCTCCATCTGCAGGCCGTCCTCGGCGGCGGAGACCACCACGCTGATGCTGTTCTCTCCCATGAAAGCCACGCAGTCGGCATAGCCTTTGGCCACCACCAGGTTCTCAATCTGCCCCTCCAGCATGGTGTAACCGGCCAGCGTCTGGATGGCCCGGTTGGCGTCGTCCAGGGCGCTCTGCTCCACGTCCGGCTGGGCCGACGCCTCCCGCAGCAGGCGCAGGGCGTTGTCGCGGGACTGCTGGCGGCTGAGGCGGGCGGTGTCGAAGTAGCTGCCGGCGGGCGCGGCGTCCCCGCCGGACGAACCGTCCTCTGTCAGGGTGGGCACGCCGCCCACCAGGGCCGCGTCGCCCAAAACCTTGGTGGCGCCGCCGCCGGCGCCGCTGCCGCCGTCGGACTGCTCCTGTTCGCCGGACAGGGGCTGGGCCTGGCCGCTGGCCGCCGTCTTGGGCGTATCGCCGGCCGTATCGCCCACATTGCCGGCATAGCGCCAGTTGAGATAGACCGCCGCGCATACAAACAGCAGCACCGTCGCCACCATGGCGTTTCGTTTCCATTGGTTCCTCATTCTGTTTTTCCTCCTAACAGCATCATTTTATTCCTGTCCCGCCGGGCTGCCGCCCGAGGCGTTCTGCCATTTAACCACGGCGATTCGGTCGCTGCCCAGCCCCGTCAGGGCCGACACCGCCGCTACCACCTGCAGCCGCACCGCGTCGTTTCCGCCGCCCTCGCAGACCACCAGGGCCCCCCGGTACTGGGGGAAGGTCTCCTGGGTGACGACCACGCCCCCGCCGTCCGTCACGGGCTGGGAGGAGCGCTCATAGTTGTCCGGGTCCCGGGCGTTTCCGCTGTAGCGCAGGGAGCTGTCCTGGGCCAGAACCCGCTCGCCGCCGTCCTGGAGGGTGAGCATCACGTCCACCCGCCCCACGCCGCCGATCTTTCCCAGGATCTCCTCCATGGCCTTCTCCGTCTCCGCCGTGCTCAGGCTGCCGGAAGCCGCGGCCGGCGCGGCTTCCGGCCGGTCCGGGGCCGCCGCCTTCCGGCCCGCCGGCCACAGCAGCAGCGCCGCGCCCAGCGCCGCCGTCAGCAGCGCGTATTTGTATTTCCCCAGCGCCGCCAGGGGGGCCGTCAGCTTTCGCTTTCCTTCCTCGTTTGCCATGCCTCATCCTCCAGCCAGATTTGTTTTTCGGCGGGGATACCCACCTCCTCTTCTATGCACCGCGCCAGCTCCGGGCTGTACGGACCCCGGATGGTTACGCCGTCGGGGAGGGGCACGCCGCTCTCTCCCGCCGCCGTGGTCACCGTCACCGTACACGCCAGATCCAGCCGGCTTGCTTTGTCCCATATATATGCTTCCGTCTTCTCCTCTATGATAGCGGAGAGGGCCTCCTGCTGATTTTTCCGGTAGAGGCCGGCCTGCGCTCCCGCATCCAGCTGGCAGTCCTCCGGCAGCGCCGGCGCGGCTCCCGCCAGCCCCGCCAGGGGCCGCAGGATGGCCAGCACCAGCAGCAGTCCGCTCACCAGCCGCACCGCCGCCTGCTCCCGCCCCCCGGGGGCCAGATGCCTGGCCAGTCCGCCGGCCAGGGAGGTGAAGACGATGCCCAAAAGCCATGCGCGCATGAAAATCCCCCCTAACCCGGCATGGCCGCCGTCATCGACGAGAGCAGGGCGATCAGCAGCAGCACCGCCGAGGCCCCCGTCATCGCCAACACCAGTCCGAAGGCGTCGCCCAGCATGGCGATAAGCTTGGTCAGCTTTTTCGGACCCGCCGCCGCCGACACCAATGCCGCCCCCTGGTACAGCAGATACTGAAACCCCAGGCGCAGAAAGGGCGTTACGCACAGCCCCAGCAGCGCCAGCGTCCCCGCGGTCCCCACCATGCCCCGCAGCAGGCCGGCCCCGGCCAGCACGGTCTCCGCCGCCTCGGAGAGGATGCCGCCCACCACGGGCACGGCGGCGGACACGGCGGATTTCGCCAGCTTCACCGCCTGGGCGTCGGCGGCTGCGGCCGCCGCGCCGCTGACGGTGAGATAGGTGGTAAAGAGGATGAGCAGACCGCTGAGGACCCATCCGACCCCTTTTTTCAGCAGCTCTCCGATGCGCTCGAGCACCTCGCCCTCCACCACGGCCCCCGCGGCGGCCACGCCGATGTAGAGGTACACCGCCGGCAGCAGGAGACGCTCGATGACGGTCAGCAGCACGCTGGCGAAGAATACCGCCGCCACCTGCCGCGCCGAGGCGGCGGTCACGCCGCCGGAGGCCGCCTCGGCGGCGGCCATGGCGGGCAGCAGGGCCTTTCCCAGGAGGCTGATCTCGGTAATGGTCTCCCGGCCCAGGCCGATCAGGCTGTTGAGATCGCCGGCGGCCATGGCGGTGACCCACAGGGCTCCCACCGCGCCGCCGCAGCGGGCGACCATCTCCCGCCCTGCGGGGGCGGCGCACTCCGCCACACCCAGAAGCAGAACGCCGGACATAAGGGCCGCCGCGGCTCTTATCCCGGCGGAGAGGCTCTGCTTCCACTCCGACAGGGCGGAGATCAATATCTCCCGGAGGCCCGTGAGGAGGCCGAACATCTCCTCCGCGTCCTCATTCACCAGGGCCGACGCCTCCGGTGCGGCCTGCCGGAGGCCGGGCGGCAGCTCCGAGGCCAGGGCGGGCGCTGCCAGCAGGAGGGCTGTCAATAGGAAAAAGAATACTCTCTTCATGGCGGTTCCTTCCTTTGCCGCGGGGCGCGGCAGGGGGGATGTTTTTTCGCGCTGGTCCTGCGGACGGTTTTCTCTAAACCGCGCCGCCGGCTGGGGATTATCTGGCGAAGCGGCTGTCCGATCCCGCCGCCCCCCCTTGCTCCGGCTTATCCCGGAGGGGGGGAAAACCGGAGGGGTTTTCCACAAGCCGGACGGGTTTTCTGAAAGCCCCCGCAGGCTGAAAAACCCCGCGGGTTTCGTGCGTGCGGATTCTGCCCGCCCCGGCCCTATGCCGCCCCGGGCGGGCCGCGGGTAACGGTGCTGCGCGCCTCGTTCTGTCCGGTCAGAAAAACCCGAGGATCATCTCCACCACAGCCTGCAAAAGAGGGAGCGCAATGGCGAAGGCCGCCACGGACCCCGCCGTCTCCACGGCGGAGGCCAGAGCCTGCGCTCCCCCGTCTTTGCAAAGATCGGCGCAGAACCGGGTGACCAGCGCCGCCGCCGTTACCCGCAGCAAAATCCCCAGATATGTCCCCTCTATGCCCGCCCGCTCCGAGAGAGCGCGAAGGGTCTCCACCAGGGGCGCCGCCGCCGCCAGGCATCCGGCCAGCACCGCCGCCAGGACGGCGGCCGTCAGAAGAAGCGCCTGCTCCGGCGTTTTTTTCCGGAGCAGAGACACCGGCAGCACGCAGACGGCGCACAGGACCGCCAGCTTTAAAAGCTCCATACCCTAAAACCCAAACAGCGTTTTGATGAGCTGAAACAGGTCGCTGATCTCCTGCACCAGCATCATCATCACCACCACCAGCCCCGCCAGGGTGGTCATCAGCGCCTGCTCCTCCCGGCCCGAGCGAACCAGCAGCTGGTTGAGCACCGCCACCACGATGCCGATGGCCGCAATTCGAAAAATCAGATCAATATCCATCGTTTACAGTAAAACCAGGATCAGAAGGCTGGCCCCCGCCAGGCTCAGGGCCGCCGTAATCCGCCCCTGAGCCGCCTGCCGGGCCGTCTCCTCCCGCAAAAACCTGGTCAGCTCCTCTCTCGTTTCCTCCACGGCCGCCGCCAGCGTCTCGCCCCCGGCGGGCAGCAGCGGGCCCAGCGGGGCCAGCATACGCCCCAGCGGCGGCGGCAGTTCCCCTGTGCTCGCGCCCCAGCAGCGGGGGAGGGAGGCCCCGTCCTCCCGCAGGCGCGCCAGCAGCGGCCCCCACAGATACGCCGCCCCCGGTCCCCGGTTCAGCGTCCCCTCCAGCAGCTCCGGCAGGGGCGTGCGCCGGACCTGGATCTGGTAGCGGAGGACCGCCAGGTCCGCCAGCAGGGCCCGTCCCACCCGCACGGGCAGAAGTCCCTCCCGCCGCCGCAGCAGGCACCACAGCCCCGCCCCCGTCAGCAGCAGCAGCGCCCCCGCCGCCCTCATGGCAGACGCTCCACCCGGCTGTGCCGGGCGCTGCCGGAGCCCTCGATGACCACCGCACGCCGGAACACCCCGCAGGACAGCAGCTCCCGGCCCACCGGCCGGCTCTCCAGCTCCGCCAGGGAGGCGGCGTGTACGGTGGCCAGCAGCCGCGCGCCGCAGCCGGAGGCGGCCCGGACCGCCTCCACGTCCGCCGGCAGGGCGATCTCGTCCAGGGCGATGACCTGGGGCGTCATGGCCCGCAGCAGCATGGGCACGGCCAGATGCTTGGGGCAGCCGTCCATCACATCCGTGTGGCACCCAACCTCCAGCTGGGGCCGGCCCCGGTGGACCGCCGCCAGCTCTCCCCGCTCGTCCACCAGCGCCACCCGGCAGGGGGGATTCCGCTCCGTCCCCTGGCTGAAAAGCCGCACCAGGTCCCGCAGCAGCGTGGTCTTCCCGCCCCCCGGCGGGGAGAGGAGCAGGGCGCTCACCGGTCTGCCGTCCTCCAGCAGCTCCGGCAGGATGGGCAGCGCCGCCCCCTCCCGGGTCCGGGGGATGCGGATGGCCAGGGAGGACACGTCCCGCACGCCCTCGTTCCGCTCCCCGCCGGGCAGGGCCGTGCCGCACAGGCCCACCCGGAAGCCCCCGGCGGCGGTGACGTAGCCGTGGCGGATGGTCTCGGCGGCGGCGTAGCGGGAGTACTCCGACGCCTTGTCCAGCACCTGCTCCAGGTCGCTGCGGGTCACCATAGTCCGCGGCAGGACCGCCTCCCCCTGGGGCAGGGTGACGTACAGGGGCCGGGCGATGCGCAGGCGAAGCTCCTCCGCCTCCGCCTTCCGGACCTTGTCCAGTTCCATCGCAGCCGCCCGCAGGCGGCCCGGCAGCAGGGCGCAGGCCTCCTCAAACCGGGAGGCGGCGTATTCTTCCGTCATGGGGTATCCCTCCTGTGTAAAGTACTTACTGTACTGTATGAGGGCTCGTCCCCGAGTAGACCAAAAAATTTCCCCGCCGGGTACTCCGGCGGGGAAAAGAACGCGGCGGTATCACATTTTATGAGGAGGATAGAAAAGAACGTTACAGTTGATTTCTAAGTTCATTCATTTTTTCCATGACTGCCTGCATCGCCCCTTGATGGGACGCCTGTGCGGTCTGCACACCTCCAATAGAGGCCAGTGCATAGGGGTCAAACAGGGTCAGCCGGGCGCCGGTCAGCAGAGCCCGTTCCTGACGGTATGCCATATCCCGCTGCGCCTGGGGCAAATCTGAGCGAAAGATACCGGAATCAGGGCGCTTATACTTTTCCGCAATATGCTCCAGCCCCTCCAAAAACGGATAGGCGCTGTTCTCCGCATGGGCCTCGGCGTAGTAGCTCTCAATCGTTTTTCTGGCGTTCACCGCCGGTTGTGCATAAGCCCGTATATAGGTTTTCAGCGCAGCCGAGCCATCAGGGTCAACGTCCCGGTTTTGATTGATAACCAGACTCATATCCTGCTGTCGGGCGCGAAACTCGGCAATTACCTCCGGCGCACCGACCCGAACGGCTGCACTCATGCGATCCTTATTCTCCCGCGTGTTGAGAGGGGAATCAGGGTCAAGACTGAGAATTTTTTCGTTCATGGCTTCCTGGTGAGGGTTGTATGTACTGGAATAGCGCGCCCAAGCCGGCCCAGCCTGTCTCTTGACCTCATCAAGGGTTTTGTCATCCAATTCCTGCTGCATATCAACAGGGGCCAGATGACCGTTTGCATAATCTATACCCAGGCTTTCACCGTTTGGAGCAGTCAGCCTGAGGTGGTTATACAGGTTTTTTCCGTTGTCACCACGATTTAATGCCTGCTCTATCGCCGCAGCCTGTTCCTTGTCCTCCAAGCCTGTTGCATGGATTGTGTAGTCCTGGCCTACTGTTAGCCGGAAGGATGTGTCTGCCGGAAGTTCTATTCCATTCTCTGTAAGGAGGTCTCGTATAGACTGATCAATCTGATCCCGGCACGCTTGGTTTGTCTGCAAAGCTGCGGAGGTCAGTGTGGGCGGGGCTCCGGCGGAGGCGAACGCATAGGGGTTGCTCATTTGCAAGTGCTTACCCCCGCTCAACAAATCTAACTCCTGATCATAGGCCCAGGCCCGCTCGTCCTCTGACAAATCAGCGCGGAAATCAGGGGAATCCGGATTTTTGTATTTGTTCCAGATATGAGCGCTGGGGCTGTCATAAGTCAGATTTTCTTCATGCTCCGCAGCGTAATAGTTCCGAATCGTGTCAGCATAGCCCTGGGTGATTTTGCTGAACTCCTCTGCAAACGAGGTGAAAGCGGCGGTATTGGCAGGCCGTTTTTCAGAGTCCGAAACAGCCGGAGCCGCAGCGCCTGCCTGCTCCATAGCGGTTTTGACCTCTGGAGAGATTGCTATTTCATCCTGGACCTGAGCAGTTGTGGACGCATTTGCTTTTTTCTCCGCCTGCGCCGTGCTGGTTCGTGCATTGATATAAGCCGCCCGCCTGCTTGGATTGGCGGTTAAACTGATCTCCATACTGAATTTCCTCCTATGAATTTATTGAAAGCTGTCACTCTTTGCAAAGTCTGTTGCATTCATGTTTATCTGCCTCATTATTTGGGGATCGTATCAAGTTCCGGAATCTCCCGCACCACCCGGCGCAGGTCCATGACCATCGCGTCCCCGGCTTTGACGAAGCCGTACCGGGCGAAGTACCCCGCCAGCTCAGGCGGGCAGGACAGGACCAGCCGCTCCCGGCCCCTGCTTCTGGCGTACTGCACCGCCTGGCCCAGCAGCTGTACGCCGTAGCCCCGTCCCCGGAGGGCGGGAAGAATCTCGCAGTCCGTCACGCGCAGCGCCCCCGGCTCAAGGGACGTCCCGATCCGCCCCGCGGTCTGCCCGTCCAGAAGGGCCTCGGCGGTCCGGCCGCCCCCGTCCTCCCGAAGGGTGCGGAACCACAGGCCCGGCTCGGTGGCCGCGTCGTCCCTGTGCCAGCTCTGGCGGCGGAAGGTGGACAGGCGGTCCGGCAGATGGCTGGCGTCGTCCCGGAACACCACCCGGATTTTGTCCCCGTCCGCCTCCAGCAGGGACACGGCGGTGTTGTCCCCGTGGCCGGTGCGGCCGATCTCCTCCAGGCTCATGCCCTCCAGGGTTCCCAGCAGGGTTCGAAGGGCCGCGCCGTGGCTGGCCGCCGCCGCCGTGCCGCCGGGGTTCTCCGCCGCAATGCGCCGGATGGCCGCCAGGGTGCGGTCCCGGACCTGGGCGAAGGTCTCCGCGCCCTCCACCCGCCACAGGTCGGGGCGCTTGTTGAAGTCTATGTACATTCGCCTGTCCAGCCGCTGGATCTCGCCCCAGGTCATCTGCTCCCAGATCCCCAGCCGGATCTCCCGCAGCAGGGGCATGGGGCGGAAGGGGAGACCCCGGGGGACATACAGGGCGGAGGCGGTGGCGCGGGTGCGGGTCAAATCGCTGCCGTACACCGCGTCCAGCCGCTCCCCCTGGAAGCGCCGGCGGAGATAGGCCAGCTGCCGGTAGCCCTGGGGGGTGACGACGCTGTCGTACTGTCCGTGGGCCGCCCGGAACAGGTTGCCCTCCGCCTCGGCGTGGCGAATGAGAAAAATTTTGGTTGTCATAAAGGCTGTACGGTCCTTTCCGTTTACTCTATGCTCTCCCGGAGAATCCGCCCGCCCGCCTCATAGGGCTCCCGGACCTCCGAGAGGACGCTGGTGAAGAAGCTGACCGCCGCGGCCTGCCGCCGCCGGGCCAGCGCCGCGCCCCCGGGGGTGAGGAAGCGGTCATAGATACCCTCCAGCTTCCACCTGTACTCCCGCAGGACGGAGTGGACGCCCGGCGGCTCCTCCGCCGTGCCGTCGGACACCCCGCCGTCCGGCAGCAGGGTGTACAGGGGCTGGCCCACCTGGGCCGCATAAAAGCAGGTGCGGGCTATGCCCACGGCCCCGGTTACGTCCAGCTTGTCCGCGTCGAAGAGAATTTTGGCCTCTATGCTGGCCGGGGGGTCATCCGAGCGGAAGCGGTGGGTTCGGACGCAGTCCCGGACGCGGGCGGCGAAGTCCTCCGGGAAGCCGCTGTCCAGCAGGAAGCGGTACGCCTTCTCCGCGCCCACCCGGGCGTGGCAGAGGGAGGGGTCCCGAAACTGCTCCCCGCGCCCGACGTCGTGGAGAAGGCTTGCGGCGATGAGCACGTCCCGGTCCGCCGACGGCTCCGTCTCCGCAAGCTCCAGGGACAGATACAGCACCCGCCGCACATGCTCCGCGTCGTGGGCGGAGTCCCCCATGCAGGCGCGCATGTAGCTGTCCAGCAGAACAAAGGTCTCCTGTTTCATCTATCCATTATCCTCCTCTGTGCATCTGACGGCTATTATATAGGAAATGGCAGCAATTAGCAAATAAAAAAATAGGCGGCGCGCTTAAATTCCGCGTCGGAAGGAGATACTAGAGGCGGACCGAGAGGAGGAGTGGACGAGATGAAAGGCTTTTTAAAGGGGATGCTGCTGGGCGCGGTGGCCGGCGCGGCGGCGGATATGGCGATGCACACCAGCACCGTCAAGCACACTGCCGCCGGCAAGGCCATGCAGACGGCCACGGACGTGGTGGACGCCGCGGCGGCCTCCGTGAAGGAGACGCTGGACCGGTAACGAGCGCATCCCGGACCCCGGACGTTTTTCAGCGTCCGGGGTCCCTGGCGCGTGCGGCCCGGACCGGCGCAGTTGAGTATGTACATAGTCCCGCCCTGTGTGCTATACTATCCCTATCAAACGACAGTGGAGGAAGACGGTATGCCGACGATGCAGGAATTGACCGAGCGCTTCCGTGCGGACCGCTTTGCGGCTCTGGCGGGAGTGGAGATCCGGGAGGCGGAGCCGGGCAGGGCGCTGTGCGCCATGCCCCTGCGGGACTGCCATCTCAACGCCAACAACGCCCCTATGGGAGGGGCCATATTTACCCTGGCGGATTTTGCCTACGCGGTGGCCTCCAACGGCTTCACCGACAAGATCATTGTCTCCCAGCAGGTTTCCATCACCTTTTTGGCCCCCGCCAGGGGCGGCGAGCTGCTGGCGGAGGCCAGGTGCCTGAAGTCCGGGCGGACCACCTGCCTGTACGGGGTGGACGTGCGGGACGAGCTGGGGACCTACGTGGCCCACGCCACGGTGAACGGGTTCACTGTACGATAGGGCGTTGAAACGCCGGGAATAAAACCGCCGCCTTTTTTGTCTTAGGAATCATAACGAAAAGGAGGGGGGCTTCTGCGGTGCGCCGTACCCCCTGCCCGACGGCGGCAGGGAGTGGTGCGAGGAGATCTCCGCGCTCTGGGGGACGCTGGAGGACGGGGAATACCGGCTGTCCTGCGCGGTGGGGGAGGACCTTGGGGCGGAGAGGAGAGGGGCTATGGGACGTTCGCCCTCCATACCCCGGCGGAGTAGTCCATACAATCTGGGCCGCGCGCAGGCGCGGCGGACGGTGAGGGGGAGCGGCTGGGCCGCTCCCCCTCCGCTGCGTCCGGCGGGCGGGGAATTTTCGGATGCAAAAGGGCAGTTGGCTTAATGACATGGGGGTGGGCTCCCCTCTTTTCATGCACTTTGCAATAAAGTTGTTTGTTGTAATTTGCTTATATTTGTGCTATGCTATACCGTAGAAATGTTGTAAGCTAAGGAGTGATCTGCCATGGCGGAGGAAAATAAGGACTTACAGACAGCGGAGGAGGCGTCCGCGCTGCCGGACGCGCCGGAGGAGGCGGAAAAAAAGCGGCAGGAGACGGTGGAGAGCTGGCTGTGCTGCTGGGCTCAGGCCATCGTGACGGCGGTGGTGAGCGTGGTGCTGCTGTTCACCTTCGGCGTGCGGCTGATCAGCGTCAGCGGGCCGTCTATGCAAAACACCCTCTATACCGGGGACCGGCTGCTGATTCTCAACGCCATGTTCTGCGATTTTAAGGCGGGGGACGTGGTGGTGGTCAACGACTACAACGCCGAGCTGGACGACACGCTGGTGAAGCGGATTGTGGCCGTGGGGGGACAGACGGTGGACATCGACTTCCTCTCCGGCACGGTGTACGTGGACGGTCAGGCGCTGGACGAGCCCTATGTCAAGGAGCCCACCTATACCTCCGGCGGGCTCAGCTTCCCCCTCAAGCTGGCGGAGGACGAGGTCTTTGTCATGGGCGACAACCGCAACCACAGCACCGACAGCCGGGATACCCGGCTGGGACCGGTGAAGGAGGGGTATTTACAGGGCAAGGCTCTGCTGCTGCTGACCCCCGGTGTGACGCCGGACACGGGGCGGACCGAGTGGGGCCGCGTTGGACTGGTCCGCTGATGGGCGGGGCAGGGATGGAGAGGGACGCCATGAACATCCAGTGGTATCCCGGCCATATGACCAAGACCCGGCGGATGATCGCCGCGCAGCTGAAGAATATGGACGCCGTGTGCGAGATCCTGGACGCCAGGGTCCCCTTCTCCAGCAGGAACCCGGATGTGGAGGAGCTGACGGCGGAGAAGCCCAGGCTGGTCGTCCTCAACCGGGTGGATCTGGCGGACCCGGCGGCCACGCGGGCGTGGTCGGCCTATTTTCGGGGCCGGGGCTTTGCCGTGCTGGAGGCCAACGCGAGGCAGGGGCAGGGGACGAAGCAGTTCCCCGCCGCCGTCCGGACCCTGCTGGCGGACAAGCTGGCAGCCTACGCGGAGAGGGGGCAGGCGGGGCGGATGCTGCGGGTGATGATTCTGGGCATCCCCAACGTGGGCAAGTCCACCTTTATCAACCAGGTCTCCGGGCGGAAGACCGCCAAGGCGGAGGACCGGCCCGGGGTCACCCGGAGCGGGCAGTGGGTCCCCGTGGACCCCAGCCTGGAGCTGCTGGACACGCCGGGGATGCTCTGGCCCCGGTTCGAGGACCCGGCGGTGGGCTTCCGGCTGGCCTGCACCGGCGCGGTGCGGGATGAGATCATGGATCTGGAGGAGCTGGCCTCCCGGCTGACGGCCTATCTGGGGGAGCGCTATCCCCGGGCGCTGGAGGAGCGGTACAAAATAGAGGTCCGGGCGGATATGTCCGGATACGAGCTGCTGACGGAGGCGGGGCGGAAGAGAGGCTTCCTGCTGCGGGGCGGCGAGGCGGACACGGAGCGGATGGCACGCATCCTTCTGGACGAGTTCCGGGGCGGGAGGCTGGGCCGGTTCACCCTGGAGCTGCCGGAGGCTGTTTCCTGAACGCCTTGCACAGAATGACAGGCAGGAATTTTTATGGTTCGTACAACTTTAGTATTCGTCTTTTGGGCTGGCGTGGTTCCGTCACAGGTTTTTCTGTCGCGAGCAGAACGTAAATGGCCCGGACTTATTTTCCCAATCCTTACTTTTTTGTTTGGTCTTCTTTATCCGCTCAATATGCGGGCTGGCGCGCCGCTTGGGCAAGTGTTATTTGTGTGGCTGTTGGGAAATATTCCCACTCTTATTTTACTTGCGATCTACTTTGCCAGCCGTTCGAAGCGAAAACGAACGGCTGACGGGCGGTAAATTCCAGTTTGTTTAGGTGAAAAGCGATATGGACAAAAAGACGCTTCCCGGGTGGGAGCTGGAGGATATGGCCCGCGAGCGGGGCTATGCCCTGGTCTGCGGCTGCGACGAGGCGGGGGCCGGGCCCCTGGCGGGGCCGGTGTACGCCGGGGCGGCGATCCTGCCCCGAGGGCTGGAGCTTAAGTACCTCAACGATTCCAAACAGGTGACGCCCAAGCGGCGGGAGCTGCTCTTTGACCAGGTCAGGGAGACGGCCGTTGCCTGGGCGGTGGCCGCCGTCTCCCCGGAGGAGATCGACGCCACGGATATTTTAAGCGCACGGATGAGGGCCATGCAGCTGGCCATCGACGCGCTCTCTCCCGCACCGGATTACGCCCTTATCGACGGCAGCCGGGACAGGGGGAGGCAGTTCGCCATCGTTACCCCCCATGAAACCGCCGTGAGGGGCGACAGCCGCAGCGCCAGCATCGCCGCCGCCTCCATTCTGGCCAAGGTGAGCCGTGACCGGTATATGGAGGAGATGGCGGAAAAGTACCCGGAGTACCGCTTCGAGCGGCACAAGGGATACGGCACAAGGCTGCACTATGAGATGCTGGACCGGTACGGACCCAGTCCCATCCACCGGCTGAGCTTTCTGAAAAAATGGGAGGCGGGCCGGCATGGATGAGCGCAGGCGCCGGGGCGACCGGGGAGAGGCCGCCGTGGCGGCGGCGCTGGAGCGCCGTGGCTGGGCGATAGTGGAGCGGCAGTACCGCTGCCGGTGGGGGGAGATCGATCTGATCGCCCGGACGGCGGACGGGATACTGTGCTTCGTGGAGGTCAAGACCCGGTCGGGAGGGGCCATCGCGCCGCCCAGGGAGGCGGTGACCGCCGCCAAGCGGCGGAGGCTGCGGGACGCGGCGGGCTGGTATCTGGCCCAGACGGGGCAGGACGACTGCCTGTGCCGCTTCGACGTGGCGGAGGTCTATCCGGCGGACGGGTCCGGCCGGCGGCAGATAAAATACATTACCAGCGCGTTTTGAGAGCGCGTTTTCGGAGGAACGGCACATGGAATATTTGAGCACGAGAGACAAGACCCTGCGCAAAAGCGCCGCCCAGGCCATCACCATGGGGCTGAGCCGGGACGGGGGGCTGTTTACGCCCGTCAGCTTTCCCAGCCTCAGCGCGCTGGAGGTGGAGACCCTGTGCGGGATGCCCTACCGCAAGCGGGCGGCCTACGTGATGGGAAAGTTCCTGGAGGACTTCCGGCCGGAGGAGCTGAATCAGTTCACCAAGAACGCCTATGGACCGGACAGGTACGACGATCCGGCGGCGGCGCCGCTGCGGAAGGTGGACGGGCGGACCTGGTGTCTGGAGCTGTGGCATGGGCCCACCAGCGCGTTCAAGGATATGGCGCTGCAGATGCTGCCCCAGCTGCTGTCCGCCAGCCTGCGCATGACGGGGGAGAAGAAGACGGCCTGTATCCTGGTGGCCACCTCCGGCGACACGGGGAAGGCGGCCATGGAGGGCTTCGCGGACGTGGAGCAGACAAAGATTCTGGTGTTCTATCCGGAAAACGGGGTCAGCGAGATTCAGAAATTACAGATGACAACCCAGGAGGGAGCCAACGTGGGCGTGTGCGCGGTGAAGGGAAACTTCGACGACGCGCAGAGCGGGGTGAAGCGGATTTTCTCCGACGAGGCCATGCGCACGGCGCTGGCGGAGCGGGGGTACTTCCTGTCCTCGGCCAACTCCATCAACTGGGGGCGGATTCTGCCCCAGGTGGCGTACTACATCTCCGCCTACTGCGACCTGCTCAACGGGAAGGAGCTGAAGCTGGGAGAGCCGGTGAATTTCTGCGTGCCCACGGGGAATTTCGGCAACATCCTGGCCTGTTACTACGCAAAGAGGATGGGTCTGCCGGTGAAGCGGATGATCTGCGCGTCCAACTGCAACGACGTGCTGGCGGAGTTTATCCGGACAGGGGTGTACGACCGCAACCGGCCCTTCCATACGACCATGTCGCCGTCGATGGACATTTTGATCTCCAGTAATCTGGAGAGGCTGCTGTTCGACCTGAGCGGCGGGGACGACGAGCTGGTGCGGGGCTACATGGAGGAGCTGGCCCGGACGGGGCGGTATGAGGTCACGCCGGGGATCAAAAGGCGGATGCAGGAGATTTTCTACGGCGGATCGTGCAGCGAGGAGGAGACAAGGGACTGTATCGCCATGCTCCACAGATATAAGTATTTGATCGATCCCCACACGGCGGTGGCGGCGAAAGTGCTGACGGACTACCGGAAGGAGACGGGGGACAGGACGCCCGCCGTCTTTGTGTCCACGGCCAGCCCGTACAAGTTCTGCGACAGCGTGCTGGCGTCCATCGGAGAGAAGCCGGCGGAGGACAGCGTGGAGCGGATCGGGCAGATGGAGGCGGTCACGGGGGTGGCCGCTCCGGCGCGTCTGGCGGCGCTGAAGGGGAAGGCTGTCCGTTTCCATGACGTAACGGAGAAGGAACTGATGGAGGAGAAGGTGCTGGAGTTCCTGAAGTGAGGTTCAGGGGAACGGGCGGCTGGAGAGGCTGATCCCCAGGTCGAAGGAGGCCAGGAACGTGGCGTACAGCGTCTCCAGGTCCGAATTGCTGCGGCACTCCTGGTATTCCTCGAAGAGTGACTGCTGGTCCGGGGTCAGCTGCTCCAGAAGCCTGCGCTCGGCGGCCATCTGCTGCATGTGATACGCCATGTACTTCGTATGCGGAAGATAGAATTCGTATGTGCGGTCCAGAATGTGGTCGAAAAGCAGCTGCATGATGTTTTTCATTGTGGTATGCTCCTTTCGTAAGCGTTAATGTGACTGCAATCATATGTTAAGAGTTTTGTCAAGAGGCTATTTTGTGATTTGCTATAAAATGGATGTATTGCGGGCGTTGAAGGGTGCGGGTTGTACAACATACCGGCTGCACAAGGAAAAGCTGCTGGCCGGCGGTACAGTGCAAAAGCTTCGAAGCGGGAACACGTCGCTTACGGTGGAAAATTTGAACACGTGCGGTATGCTGAAGTGCCAGCCGGGGGATTTGATCGAGTGGCGCCGGGAGGGGTAGGGGTCCGCCCGGTCCCCGGACTATTGTAATGAGAAGGATGCGGGACTATGGGTCTGTATGCCATCGGCGACCTCCATTTATCTATAAAAGGAAATAAGCCCATGGACGTTTTTGGCCCCGGGTGGGCGGACCACACCGCCCGCCTGGAGGCCGCCTTTTCCCGCCTGGGGGAGGGGGACGTGACAGTCCTGTGCGGGGATACCTCCTGGGGCATCGACTTCGAGGAGAGCCTGGAGGATTTCCGGTTTATCGACCGGCTGCCGGGGCGGAAGCTGCTGGTGAAGGGCAACCACGACTACTGGTGGGGCACGGCGGCGAAGATGCGGCGCTTTTTCGCGGAAAACGGGCTGACGACGCTGGACATCCTGCACAACAACTGCCACGTCTATGGGGACTACGCCCTGTGCGGCACCCGGGGGTGGTTTTATGAGGAGGAGCGGTCCGGGCACAACGAGAAGGTGCTCAACCGGGAGGTGGGGCGGCTGGAGGCCTCCCTGCGTGGGGCGGAGGGGCGGCCGGTTCTGGCTTTCCTCCACTATCCGCCGCTGTATACGGGCTACCGGTGCCCGGAGATCATCCGGGCGCTGGAGGCGCACGGGGTGGAGCGCTGTTATTACGGGCATCTCCACGGCCCGGCCCATAAGCGGGCCGTCGAGGGGCGGGTCGGCGGGGTGGACTACCGCCTGATCTCGGCGGACTGGCTGGGTTTTATCCCAAAAAAAATCTTGGATTAGGGAAAAAAACACTGGAAATATTTCATTTATTGTGCTATAATACACAGTTGGCTGACTGTATACGGCCACAGTTTAACGGAGGAAAGAAAACATGAGTGTAAAAAGCTGTGAAAAAATGGAAAAGAGCACGGTCGCGCTGACCGTGGAGGTGAGCGCCGCCGATTTTGAGGCCGCCGTTGAGAAGGCCTACAGGAAGCAGCGCGGTGGCATCCGGGTGCCCGGCTTCCGTCCCGGCAAGGCCCCCCGCAAAATGATTGAGAATATGTACGGCGCAGGCGTCTTCTATGAGGAGGCCGTGAACATCGCCCTGCCCGACGCCTACGGCGAGGCCGTGAAGGAGCAGGAGCTGCAGGTGGTGGGCTATCCGGAGGTGGAGCTGCTGAACGTGGGCCGGGAGGGGTTCTCCTTCAAGGCCACGGTGGCGGTGTACCCGGAGGTCGTGCTGGGACAGTATAAGGGCGTGGAGGTTCCCAAGGCCGAGGTGAACGTGACCGACGAGGACGTGGAGCGCCGTCTGAAGGAGATGGCGGACCGGAACAGCCGGATGATCAGCGTGGAGGACCGCCCCGTGCAGCAGGGCGACGTGGCCAACATCGACTTTGAGGGCTTCCTCAACGGCGAGGCCTTCGACGGCGGGAAGAGCGACAACTTTGACCTGGAGATCGGCTCCGGCCAGTTTGTGCCGGGCTTCGAGGACCAGGTGGCCGGCATGGCCGCAGGGGAGGAGAAGGACATTGACATCACCTTCCCCGAGAACTACCACCAGGATCTGGCGGGGAAGGCCGTTGTGTTCCATGTGCGGGTCAACGCCATCAAGGTCAAGGAGACCCCCGCTCTGGACGACGAGTTTGCAAAGGACGTGTCCGAGTTCGACACCCTGGAGGAGCTGAAGGGCGACGTGCGGGCAAAGCTGACCGGGGAGCGGGAGAGCGCCGCCAACCGGGCCTTCGAGGACGCGGCGATGAACAAGGTGGCCGAGAATCTGCAGGCCGACATTCCCGACGCCATGATCGAGGAGCAGGCCCGGCGGTTCGTGGAGAACTTCAAAATGCAGATCCAGTCCCAGGGCATCCCCTATGAGCAGTACATGAAGATGACCCAGATGTCCGAGGAGAAGCTGCTGGAGGACGCCAAGGCCCCGGCCGTGGGGCAGGTGCGGGTGGATCTGGCTGTCGCCGCCATCGTGAAGGCCGAGAACCTGGAGGCCGGGGACGAAGAGGTGGAGGCGGAGTACGCCAAGATGGCCGAGCAGTACAATATGAGCGTGGAGGACGTGCGCAAGTATCTGGACGAGGGCGTCATCAAGGAGCAGATCGTCCGGGGCAAGGCCGTGGAGCTGGTCACCTCCTCCGCTGTGGCCGTGAAGCCCGAGGAGGTCAAGGAGGAGGCGCAGGAGAGCGCTCCCGCCGAGGAGCCCAAGCCCGAAAAGCCCAAGCGCACCCGCCGCAAGAAGACGGAGACGCCTCCGGAGGAGACAAGCGCGGAGTGATGCTTTTTCTTGAAAAGGTATCAAAATGAGCGTTAACCTGGGGAGTAAAACCGCTGCTGTTTCAGAAGCTCTGCCCCGGCGCCGGGCGGGCGGCGGGGCCGGTATGGTTCTCCTGGCTGTGAATGCAGGTTTTAGGCGCTTGTACTAAAATCTCCCTGAATTGGGCAGTATAGTGTGCGTAACCGGGAGGGTACAGTTTCTTTCAGGAGGTAATCTGAAAATGAGTTTAGTCCCATATGTAGTGGAGCAGACCAACCGGGGGGAGCGGTCCTATGACATTTTCTCCCGTCTGCTCAATGACCGCATCATCTTTCTGGGGGAAGAGGTGAACGCGACCACCGCCAGCCTGGTGGTGGCCCAGCTGCTGTACCTGGAGGCCCAGGACCCCGATAAGGAGATCCAGCTGTATATCAACAGCCCCGGCGGTTCCGTGACCGACGGTATGGCCATCTATGACACGATGCAGTATATCAAGTGCGACGTGTCCACCATCTGCGTGGGTATGGCCGCCAGTATGGGGGCGTTTCTGCTCTCCTCCGGCACCAAGGGCAAGCGTCTGGCGCTGCCCAATGCCGAGATCATGATCCATCAGCCATCCGCCGGGACCAAGGGACAGGTCACCGATATGGCCATCCACCTGCGGCGGCTGGAGATCATCAAGAAGCGGCTGAACCACATCCTGGCCGGGAACACCGGGCAGAGCGTGGAGACCGTCACCGCCGACTGCGAGCGGGACAACTTCATGACCGCCGAGGAGGCCAAGGAGTACGGTCTGATCGACAAGGTCCTCTATTCGAGATGAGAAGGGGAATTTACCCATGAGTGACGAGCCAAAAAAGGTATTGCGCTGCTCCTTCTGCGGTAAGCGGGAGTCGGAGGTGCGGCGGATGCTCCAGGGGCCGGGCGCGCGGATCTGCGACCAGTGCGTGCAGCTGTGCGTGAGCCTGCTGGAGGATGAGTTGGGCGGCAGTCAGCCGGCGGTGGATCTGCCCGAGCAGCTGCCCACCCCACGGGAGGTGCGGGAGATCCTGGACCAGTACGTCATCGGCCAGGACAGCGCCAAGGTGGCCCTGGCCGTGGCGGTGTACAACCACTACAAGAGAATCCAGTTCGGCGGCGGAGAGAGCGACGTGGAGCTGCAGAAGAGCAACATCCTGATGATCGGCTCCACCGGCAGCGGCAAGACCCACATCGCCCAGACCCTGGCCCGCATTCTCCAGGTCCCCTTCGCCATTGCCGACGCAACCACCCTCACTGAGGCGGGCTATGTGGGCGACGATGTGGAGAACATCCTGCTGCGCCTGCTCCAGGCGGCGGACTACGACGTGGAGCTGGCGGAGCGGGGCATCATCTATGTGGATGAGATCGATAAGATCGCCCGGAAGAGCGAGAACACCTCCATCACCCGGGACGTGTCCGGCGAGGGGGTGCAGCAGGCCCTGCTGAAAATTCTGGAGGGCACGGTGGCCAACGTCCCGCCCCAGGGCGGCCGCAAGCACCCCCAGCAGGAGTTTATCCAGATCAACACCAAGAACATCCTCTTTATCTGCGGCGGCGCGTTCGACGGCCTGGATAAGATCATCGAGCGGCGCACCGACAAGCGGGGGCTGGGCTTCGACGCGCCCATCCAGAGCAAGCGGGACCGGGACGTGGGGGCCATCCTCAAGGAGGTGCAGCCCCACGACCTGCTGAAGTTCGGCATCATTCCGGAGCTGGTGGGCCGGCTGCCCATCATTGCGCCCCTGGACTCTCTGAAGCGGGAGGACCTGGTGCGCATCCTCACCGAACCAAAGAACGCGCTGGTCAGGCAGTATGAGAAGCTGCTGAGCTATGACAATGTGGAGCTGACCTTCGCCGAGGGAGCCCTGGAGGCCGTGGCGGACAAGGCCATCGAGCGCAACATCGGAGCCCGGGGGCTGCGGGCGGTGATGGAGAACATCCTGACGGAGATCATGTATGACATTCCCTCCGATCCAACGGTCCGGGGGGTGGTCATCACCCCCGCCTGCGTGCGGGGGGAGTGCGGCCCCACCCTGGTCCGTGAGGGCGCGGCGGAGGCTGCGCCGAATCCGGCGTCCTGAGGCCGCGGGGTGTGTTCGGAAAGAAGGGAGGGTGTGCGGGCCGCCTGCGGTCTGCCGGAAGGATTTCCGTCAGCGCGGGGCGGGCCGGCGCCTGCCCGGATCAGACTTTGAGGGGGGCGGATTCTGCCCCCCTTTCCCTGTCCCGGCCTCTGCCGGGGAAAGGAGAAACGACATATGGAAGGAATTGAAAACAACACAACGCTTAATGTGCCCGTGCTGGCCCTGCGGGGCCTGACCATCTTTCCCGGATGCGTGCTCAGCTTCGACGTGGAGCGGGACATCTCCATCCGCGCGCTGGAGCGGGCTATGGAGCGGGATCAGTATATTTTCCTGGTGGCCCAGCGGGAGACGGGCACGGACCAGCCGGAGGAGCGGGACCTGTACGCCGTGGGCACTCTGTCGCTGATCCGGCAGGTGCTGCGCATGGGCGAGAGCGCCGTGCGGGTCATTATGGAGGGCAAGAGTCGGGGGCGGCTGCGCCGCCTGTGGCAGACCGAGCCCTATCTCCAGGGCAACGTGGAGCCATTGCGGGAGGGCCGGAGCCGGCTGTCCGAGTTTCAGCTGGAGGCCCTGCTGCGGCAGACCAGCGCCCACTTCGGGGAGTACGCGGCCCTTGCGCCCCGATTGGGGGAGGCCATGGGGAACGTGGTGACGGAGGACCGGGACCCCGGTCACCTGGCGGACTTCATCGCCCAGAACATTATGCTGCGCTATCAGGACAAGCAGCTGGTGCTGGAGGAGCTGCGGCCCGTGCCGCGCCTGAGGAAGGTCAACGAGCTGCTGGCCCGGGAGACGGAGGTGCTCTCCTTTGAGCACGAGCTGGAGGGCCAGATCCGCCGGGAGATGGGGGAGGTCCAGAAGGACCACATCATCCGGGAGCAGATCCGCCTGCTCCAGCAGGAGCTGGGGGAGGACGAGGACAGCGAGCTGATGGAGTACCGGCTGCGCATCGACCGGCTGCGCCTGCCGGAGGAGGCGCGTCAGAAGCTGTTCAAGGAGGTGGACCGGCTGGCCAAGCAGCCGTACTCCAGCGCGGAGGCGTCGGTGATCCGAAACTATCTGGACGTGTGCCTGGAGATGCCCTGGGGCGTGGAGACCCGGGAACGGGCCAGCGTGGCCGCCGCAAGGAAGCTGCTGGACCGGGACCACTTTGGTCTGGAGAAGGTGAAGGAGCGCATTCTGGAGTTTATCGCCGTGCGGCAGATGAATCCGGGGGCCAAGGGGCAGATCATCTGTCTGGTGGGCCCGCCGGGTGTGGGGAAGACGTCCATCGCCATCTCCGTGGCATCGGCGCTGAACCGGAAGCTGGCCCGGCTGAGCCTGGGCGGCGTGCGGGATGAGGCGGACATCCGCGGCCACCGGAAGACCTACATAGGGGCCATGCCGGGGCGGATCGTAAACGCCATCAGCCAGAGCGGCAGCATGAACCCCCTGCTGCTGCTGGACGAGATTGACAAGATGGGCAGCGACTACCGGGGCGACCCCTCGGCAGCCATGCTGGAGGTACTGGACAGCGAGCAGAACTGCGCCTTCCGGGACCACTTCCTGGAGATACCGCTGGACCTGAGCCGGGTGCTGTTCATCACAACCGCCAATACCACCTCCACCATCCCCCGGCCCCTGCTGGACCGGATGGAGGTCATCGAGCTGACCAGCTACACCGACGAGGAGAAGCTGGAGATCGCCCGGCGCTATCTGCTGCCCAAGCAGATGAAGGAGCACGGGCTGAAGAAGACGGCCCTGCGGGTGGGCGACGAGGCCATCCGCGCCGTCATCACCGGCTATACCAAGGAGTCCGGTGTGCGGACCCTGGAGAGAATGATGGGCAAGCTGTGCCGGAAGACGGCCATGCGTCTGGTGTCCGGGGCGGTGAAGCGGTGCATAGTGGGGCCGGAGGACCTGGAGGACTATTTGGGGGTCCGGCGCTACCAGCCGCCCGCGCTGGACCGGGACCCGGTGGGCGTGGTCAACGGCCTGGCCTGGACCGAGGCCGGGGGCGAGCTGCTGGAGGTGGAGGTCAACGTGATGGAGGGCACCGGGAAGCTGGAGCTGACCGGCAACCTGGGGGACGTGATGAAGGAGTCCGCCCACGCCGCCGTCAGCTGCATCCGCAGCCGGGCAGACCAGCTGGACATTGATCCGGGGTTCTATAAGGACCGGGACATCCACATCCACTTCCCGGAGGGAGCGGTGCCCAAGGATGGGCCCTCCGCCGGGGTGGCTATCACCACCGCCGTTGTGTCGGCCCTGACGGGCCGGCGGGTGCGCTCGGACGTAGCCATGACCGGCGAGGTCACCTTGCGGGGCCGGGTGCTGGCCATCGGGGGACTGAAGGAGAAGACCATGGCTGCAAAGCGGAATGGTATACAGACGGTGCTGATTCCCCGGGAAAACCTGCGGGATCTGGCGGAGATCGACCCGGTGGTCCGGGAGGCCCTGCGCTTCGTGCCGGCGGAGAGCGTCGACACCGTGCTGGCGGAGGCGCTGTATCCCCGGGAGAGCGCCGGGGAGCGGCCGGGCGCCGTCCCGCAGGAGAGCATCATCACCGCCTTCGTCCCCATGGACCAGACGGTGCAGGAGGCGCCGCTGCGGCAGTAAGATTGGCGCAGCAGAGAAGGGAGGGAGACTATGCCGCTGCAATTTACCAGAACGGAGTTTATCCGCTCCGCCGTGAAACGGGAGGACTTCCTCCGGGACGGCCTGCCGCAGCTGACCTTTGCGGGCCGGTCCAACGTGGGCAAGAGCTCGGTCATCAACCGGCTGGTGAACCGGAAGAATTTCGCCCGGGTGGGCGCGTCGCCGGGGAAGACCAGCCAGATCAACTATTTCCGTCTGGACGGCCGGGCCTATCTGGTGGACTTGCCGGGGTACGGCTACGCCAAGGTATCCAAGGCGGAGCGGGACCGGTGGGGACGGCTGATGGAGGCGTACTTCGCCTCCGGCCTCATCACCCTGGGGGTCATGATCGTGGACGCGAGGCACAAGCCCACCGCCGACGACGAGACCATGGCCCGCTGGTTCCGGGACGCGGGCTATCCCATGGTGGCGGTGGCCAACAAGCTGGATAAGCTGAAAAAATCGGAGATAGAGCCCAACCTGCTGCGCATCCGGGAGACGCTGGCGCTGCGGGAGGAGGACGCCCTCGTGCCCTTCTCCGCCGAGAGGGGGGACGGGAGGGAGCAGCTGACCAGCCTGCTGGGGGAAGCCATAGAGGAGGACGGCCAATGAAGCTGGACGCACCCCTTGTGGGGGATAGGATCGTCGTGCGGAACTATACGCCGGAGGATCTGGCCTTTTCCACAGGCATGTGGTTCGACCCGGTGAACGGGCGGTATCTGAGCGATCCGGAGGCGGATTTTGTGGACGGGACCTATCAGAAGGCCCTGGACGGACTACAGGACAGCGGGGAGGGGTACTACCTCGTCGCTTTCCTGGGGGAGGAGCGGGTCGGCACCTGCTGCCTGTTCCCGGACAAGGCGGGGGAGGTCTGGGACATCGGCTACTGCATCCATCAGAGCCGCTGGCGGCAGGGCTTCGGTACAGAGCTGGTGGAGCTGATGGTCGAGTGGGTCCGAAAGCGGGGCGGCTCCGCCGTGACGGCGGAGGTGGCGAAGGAGAATCCCAGCTCCCGCGCCCTGCTGGAAAAATGCGGCTTCACGGCGGTAGGGGAGGGCAGCTTCCGCAAGTACAATATGGCCGTTCGTTTTGACAGCCTTTTCTATGAGAAGCGCCTGTAGGAGATGGCGGCAAGAACGCCGGGAGGGGACGATTTCGTCCGCCTCCCGGCGTTTTGCCGTTCGCTATGGCAGCTCCGGTTCCTCCGGAAGCGCCGGCTCTTCCGGCGTTTGAGGGTCGTGCAGGGTGTTGTCCTCGGGGCCTGGGGCGGGTTCATTCACGTCCGGCGCCTCGGGTTCGATGGGGCCGGTGGGCTCCGTGGGCTCCTGGGTAGAGGAGTCGGGGTCCTCCACGGGCGGCAGCACGCTGTCGGGATCAAAGGGGCCCGTGGGCCACTGGTAGTTGGGGTCGCCCGGCACCGGGTCGAAGATGTCTTCCGGCAGAGTGGGCAGGTGGACGTAGAACTCATCGTGGATGGGGCAGGTCCCCTTGGCGGAGAGATAGCTGAGATGGGCGTCGCTGTCCCCGGCCAGGATGAGGGAGCCGTCGGACCGGGTCAGGTGCTCCCGGCCCACCAGCATCACCCGGGTGGTTACCGTGTCCTCCGGGCAGTAGTCCCCGGCCAGATGGACCTCCCCGGTCTCCGGGTCGGTGCAGACCCGGGCCTCCGTGTGGCAGGAGCAGGAGGCGGAGGGGGCGGCGCTGGCCTGAATCTCCACCTTGATAGTTCTGCTGCCCCGGTAATCGGCGGAGCAGAGGTCCGTGGCCTTCAGCCCGCAGTCGGCGCAGACGTAGGCGGAGGTGATCCCATCGGGGCGCTCCGGGAAGGATTTCTCCTCCAGCCCCTCGTGGAGGGGCTCCATGACCGTCTTCCAGATCACGGCGGCGGGGTTGCCCTTGGCGGTGATCTTCTCCGGCTTATCCTTGTAGCCGATCCAGACGGCGGCGGAGTAGTAGGGCGTGTAGCCCACAAAGTAGCGGTCAAAGTTGTTGTTGGTCGTACCGGTCTTGCCGGCGATGGGCATCCCGTCAAACCGCGCCTTCGTGCCGGTGCCGTCAGTGACCACGCTGCGCAGCATCTTGGTCATCAGCCACGCGGTGGTCTCCTTCATGGCCGGCCAGGAGCGGACGGCGTTCTCGTTGTCCACTACCACCTCGGTCTTGTCGTTGTTCCAAATCTTGGTGACCAGGCGGGGCTTGGTGTAGATGCCCTCATTGGCGAAGGAGGCGTAAGCCGCGGCCATCTCCACCGTGGTCACGCCGTAGGTCAGTCCGCCCATGGCCAGAGGACCCATGTCAATGTCCGCCGGGTCCAGATCGAAGCCCAGGTTGTTCTCCATGAACTCGAAGGAGCGGGCATAGCTCAGCTTTTGCAGCGTCCGGGCGGCTACGGTGTTCAGCGACTGCTGCACGCCGTAGGACACGGTGCGGTAGCCGGAGTAGCCGCCGGCGGAGTTGGAGCCCACGGTGGAGTTGCGTGGATAGCCGTTGTCCCGCAGGGCGGTGTTGATGGGGTAGTCGTCGATAATGCTGCCCGGGGAGACCACGTCATAGTCGATGGCCGGGGCGTAGACGCTGACGGGCTTGATGGCGCTGCCAGGGGTGCGGCGGGAGGTGGCCAGGTTCAAGCCCCGGTTCACCGTCTTCTGTCCCACGCCGCCGGCCATGGCCTTCACGTCCCCGGTGTAGGGGTCCACAATGGTGATGGCGGAGGCCAGGGGCGTACCGTCGGCGGAGGGGTAGTCAAAGTTGGAGGGGTCCTGGTAGACCTGGTCCACAATGGCCTGAATCTCCGGGTCCAGGGTGGTCTCGATGTGGTAGCCGGCGTTGTAAAGGAGCTTGGAGGCGTAGTCCCGGGCGTAGCCCTTCTGCTCCATGAGCAGCTCGATGGCCTCGTTGATGGCCGCGTCCTCGAACCAGCTGTAAATCTTGCTGGTATCGACCGTTTCCTCGCCGGTCTCATCCTCCTCGGGGATATCCAGACCGTGGAGGGTCTTGTACTCGTTGGTGTCGGTGAAGCGGAGCTTCTCCGCCTTGGCGGCGTTGTACTCCGACTGGCTGATCTTCCCCTGCTCCAGCATCTCCTTGAGGATGAGCTCCTGGCGCTCCTTATTGAAATCCCGAGGGGTCTTGTAGGTGCCGTCCTCCTGCTTCCACTTGGCGTCGTGGAAGGGGTCGTAGAGGGAGGGGTTGTTGGTGATGCCCACGATGGCGGCGCTCTCGGCCAGGTCCAGCTCGGACACGTCCTTGCCGAAGTAGGTCTTGGCGGCGGTCTGGATGCCGTAGCAGCCCGCGCCGAAGTAGACGGTGTTCAGGTACTGGGTGATGATGTCCTCCTTGCTGGTGCTTTTCTCAAATTCCAGGGAGCGGAGAATCTCCCGGAATTTCCGCTTGACGGTAACCTCGGTGTCGTCGTACATGTCCCGCACCAGCTGCTGGGTGATGGTGGAGCCGCCCTGGGTCTTACTGCCGGTGACGCTGAAGATGGTGGCCCGGGCGGTGCCCCACCAGTCCACGCCCTTGTGCTCCCAGAAGCGCTTGTCCTCAATGGCCACCAGGGCGTCCACCAGGTGCCCGGGCAGGTCCCTGTACTCGATGAGCTCCCGGTTGCCGCCGGAGTCGCCGCTGTTGTCGTAGAGGGTGCGGATGGCCGTGCCGTTCTTGTCATAGACGGTGGAGGCCAGGGACAGGCTCATCTCCTCGGCGGTCACCTCGCCCAGGGAGGGGCGCAGAGTGGTGTCCACATAGGTCAGGAAGATCTTGGCGAAGATGCCCATGGTGAGTACGCCGATGACGCACAGGGTGAACACCGTCAAGAAGATCCAGCCGATGGTTTTGGCAATGAAGCGGCCCACGGAAAACTTCTTTTTCTTTTTGCGCCGGAGCTGATCGCCGCCGGAGGGCTGCTGGCCGTCCGGCGCGCCGTTATAGACGTGATCCATAATTTGGAATGTACCTCCTTTCCAGGTATCGGGAAAACTGGACATATCGGCGATATGCCAATTTATAGTATAACACAGCCTGTCAATAAAAAAAAGAGGGAAAATTCGAGGGGATTCGGCAGGGAAATGCATAGATGGGCAAAATTCTTCATAAAATACAAAAACCGAAGGCGGAAATCGTCAAAATGTCATAGCGAAACCCTCTTGCATTTTGGTGAAAAAACGGTTACACTATAGGAGCGGAGACGACGGGTCGTCCGCAGGACAAACGAGCTGGAGGGAGAGCCGCTATGAGCGAGGAATTCGGCCCCAATTTTATTACCGTCACGGATGAGGACGGCAACGACATCGAGCTGGAGCTGGTGGACGTGCTGGAGCACAAGGGGCTGACCTACATGGCCTTTTTTCCCGCCGTGCCGGAGGAGGCCGACGAGGACAGCGACGAGTACGGCATGGTGATCCTCAAGTCCATTACGGAAAACGGCGAGGAGCTGCTCTCCACCCTGGACAGCGAGGAGGAGCTGACGGAGGTCTACGACCTGTTTATGGAGATGCTGTTTCAGGACGAGGACGAGGAGTAGCCTTTCCGGAACAGAATGACCTGATAAGCGTATAATATAGAGTGCCCTGCGGGGTGCGTGATGAGTCTTTCATTAACCCACATTTTGTTATAAGGGACGCTGGTTCATTGTCTGGTTTGCAGGCCTCCCGGCTGCCACCTGCGGTTGGAAGTTGGAAGCAGTAAAGGGCAATGCAGGCAACCCACCTGCTGATTATGTGCAGGTTATAACAGGGCTCACACGGCCGCTGCGGGGCGCTTACTTTTGTGTGAAGCGGCTCCGCCGCTTTTTTCTTAAAATGCGGAGGCGGATTTGAAGGCGCCTTTTTGGGGAAGATTGACCGTGGGAAGAGGTGCGGTTTTATGCTGACATACGCAATACCCTGCCTGTTCGGGCTGGAGGGACTGGTGGGCGACGAGGTCCGGCGGCTGGGGCTGTCGGACGTACAGGTGGAGAACGGACGGGTCCTGTGCCGCGGGAGCGAGGGCGATCTGCCCCGGCTCAATTTGAATCTGCGCTGCGGGGAGCGGGTGCTGCTGGCGCTGGCCTCCTTCCCGGCAAGAAGCTTCGAGGCGCTGTTCCAGGGGGCCTCCGCCGTGCCGTGGGAGGACTATGTGCCCCGGGACGGGCAGTTCCCCGTGAAGGGCCACGCCCTGGACTCCCAGCTTCACTCCGTGCCGGACTGTCAGAGGATCGTCAAGAAGGCGGCGGCGGAGCGTCTGGGCCGGGTGTACGGCCTGGAGCGCCTGCCGGAGACGGGGGTGAAGTACCAGATCCAATTCGGCATTATGAAGGACCAGTGCACCCTGTATCTGGACACCAGCGGGCCGGGGCTCCATAAGCGGGGTTACCGGGCGGTGGGGGTGGAGGCCCCTCTGCGGGAGACGCTGGCGGCGGCCATGGTGCTCCTCAGCCGCTTTCGGGGGCGCGACCCCTTCCGGGACCCCTTCTGCGGGTCGGGGACCATCGCCATCGAGGCGGCGCTGATTGCCAAGGGCCGGGCCCCGGGCCTGGACCGGTCCTTCGACGCCCAGCGCTGGGCGTGGCTCCCCAGCCGGTGCTGGGTGGAGGCCGCCGGGGAGGCCATGGACGGGGAGTATGACGGGACCTATGACATCTGGGGCGGAGACGTCGATCCCAGGGCGGTGCGGATCGCCAGGGAGAACGCGGTCAAGGCCGGGGTGGAGGACCTTGTTCGTTTTGACGCTGCGGACGTGAAAAAGTTCCGCTGTCAGGGGGAATATGGGCAGATCGTGACAAACCCGCCCTACGGGGAGCGGCTGATGGAGAAGGAGGAGGCGGAGGCGCTGTACCGCGCGTTCGGGGCGATCTACCGCAGTGTGCCGCCCAAATGGCGGGTCCTGGTGCTGACAAGCCATCCGGACTTTGAGACCTTCTTCGGCCGCCGGGCGGAGAAAAAGAGAAAGCTGTATAACGGCATGATAAAATGCGATCTGTATCAGTTTGCGCGGTAGAGCGCGGAAGAGAAAAGAGGTATTCTATGGCAAGCAATCGAATCGGCCGGATCAACGAGGAGATCCAGCGGGAGCTGGCGTCCCTGCTGCGGACGGTGAAGGACCCCCGCCTCCAGGGCGGGCTGATGACCATCACCCATGTGGATACGACCAGCGACCTGCGCTATGCGAAAATTTATATCAGCGCCCTGAACAAGGAGCAGGAGGGGGAGATGATGAAGGGCCTGCGGTCCGCCGCCGGCTATCTCCGCCGGGAGCTGGGCGCCGCCCTGCGGCTGCGCTACACGCCGGAGCTCCAGTTCGAGGCCGACGACTCCATTCAGCAGGGCGCCCACATCCTGGAGATGCTGCGGGACCCGGCGGTGGTCAAGCCCGCCAACCCCGCCAACGCCCACATTGTTCTGGAGGATGAGGAATGAGCAGCGTAAGCCCGCGCGAGGCCGCCGCTCTGCTGCGGCGGCAGGACGAGGTCCTGATCCTGACCCACCGCCGCCCCGACGGGGACACCACCGGCTGCGCCGCCGCCCTGTGCCAGAGCCTGCGGGAGCTGGGAAAGACCGCCTATCTGCTGAAAAACCCGGATATAACGGCGGTAAACGAGGTCTATGCCGCGCCCTACTGGGCCGCGGAGGACTTCAAGCCCGCCTTTGTCGTCTCCGTGGACGTCGCCGCGAAGAGCTTGTTCTTCCCGGCGGCGGAGGCGTATTTTGACCGCATCGGCCTGGCGGTGGACCACCACCCCTCCTTCGAGGGCTTCGGCGAGGTTCAGTGTGTGGACGCCTCCCGGGCCGCCTGCGGGGAGATCGTCTATGAGATTTGCCGGGAGCTGGGGGAGATCACCCCGGAGACGGCTCTGCCCCTCTATGCCGCCGTGGCCACGGACACGGGCTGCTTCGTCTATGCCAACACCACCGCCAACACCCACCGGGTGGCGGCGGCGCTGCTGGAGACCGGCGTCGACTATTTTGCGGTGAACAAGCGGCATTTCCGCACTAAGAGCCGTAAACGCATCGCCCTGGAGGCGGAGCTGCTGGGCGGCGCGGAGTTCTTCGACGGGGACCGGGGCGTGTTCCTCTCTATACCGCTGTCTTTGATGGAGCGCGCGGGGGCGGGGGAGAACGACCTGGAGGACATATCCGCCCTGGCGGGGATGATCGAGGGCGTGGACTGCGGCGCGGTGCTGCGGGAGCTGAAGCCGGGGGAGTGGAAGCTGAGCCTCCGGACGGGGGCGAACGGGCGGGTAAACGCCACCAGCGCCTGCGTGCTGCTGGGCGGCGGAGGCCACGCCATGGCCGCCGGGGCCTCCGTTCGCGGCTCCCTGGACCAGGTAAAGCGGGCTGTGCTGGCGGCGATCGATCAGGTGAAGCGGGACTGAGTGTGAAAAATCCCCGGTAAAATTTGAAAAATCTCTTGACAAACCTGGAACATACCGGTATACTACACAGTGCGTTCCAAAGACAGCAGGTAGGGCATTGCCTGGAAATCCTGCCGAGGATTGCCGATCAGTTATGATTAGCACGGTCCTTGCGTCCTGACGCAGGGACCGTTTTCCGTTTCTTGAACGCGGATCGCGGGCGGCCCCGGCCGGCCACGGTCAGATTCTAATGGAGGTGAAACCAAGAATGCCTAATGCAAAGGTTCTCAGCGAGAAGCAGGCCATCGTGGCCGATCTGACCAACAAGCTGCAGAACGCCGCCGCCGGTGTGCTGGTGAACTATAAGGGCATCACTGTGGCCGAGGACACCGCTCTGCGCGCCGAGCTGCGCAAGAACAACGTCGAGTACGCCGTGGTGAAAAACACCCTGCTTCAGTTCGCCGTCAACAACTGCGGCATGAACGAGCTGGACGAGCTGCTCAACGGCGCCACGGCTCTGGCTATCTGCCACGACGACCCCGTGGCCCCCGCCCGGGTGGTCAACGACTTCGCCAAGAAGATCGAAGGCCGCTTCGAGATCAAGGGCGGCTTCATGGACGGCAAGGCAATGCCCATAGACGAGGTCATGGCCCTGGCCGCCATTCCCCCGCTGCCCGTCCTGCAGGCCCAGGTCCTGGGCACCATGCTGGCCCCTATTTCCGGCCTTGCCTGCGTACTCAAGCAGATTGCCGAGAAGCAGGGCGCCCCGGCCGAGGAGGCCGCTCCCGCCGCCGAGTAAGCGGCAGTCCCCCCATCACTTATTTACTGAAAATTATTAGGAGGTACTAACAAATGGCTAGCGAGAAAGTTACCGCTATGATCGAAGAAGTCAAGGCTCTGACCGTTCTGGAGCTGAGCGAGCTGGTGCACGCCCTTGAGGAGGAATTCGGCGTTTCCGCCGCCGCCATGGCCGCTCCCGCCGCCGGCGCCGCCGCCCCCGCCGCTGAGGAGAAGACCGAGTTCGACGTGGTCCTGACCGGCTTCGACGCCGCCGCCAAGATCAAGGTCATCAAGGTTGTCCGCGAGATCACCGGCCTGGGCC
>CAJTYO010000012.1 GCA_910584045.1 uncultured Oscillospiraceae bacterium
CGCGGCCGGAGCATAGAAAGGAAATAGAGGTATTTGATATGGGAAATGTACTTGACATGCATGACTTTATTGGCACAGCACAGGGGGATAAGGCCCACATGTTGGGAAAGTTTTTGTACTTCTCCCTAGCGAACCTTCTGGTAGAGAAAGAGGCCCTGTCCAAGCTGTGCGATGACCTGGGCATCCCTTATTCCGGCAGCAAGCGGCTCTCCGTGGCCGATGCCTTCCGCTCCGCCACCGGCGACATCCGGGAGCGGGTCGCGGTGACCAGCCAGGGCGAGTCCAATATCTATCTGGCCTACTGCCGGGACAACAAACGTGAGAGCGGCATCCTCTCCAGAGAACTGGTGAAGGAGACGCTGAACCGGCAGACCAACCAGTATGAGAAACTGGCGAACATCAGCTACGACAAGGCGGACAATGCTTTTCGCTGTGAGAATCTTGTTCCGGATGCCGACATCGACGTGCGCTCCTGCTGCCGCAGGGCGGAGGAGTTGTTCGAGCTGTATCAGATCTGCGCCAACCGCAAGCACGTGGAGACGATCTGCTCCAGCTATCTGCGGGGCCTGGAGGCCACCAAGCTGAGCATCACCGGGCATATGTACTTTGTGCCACGGACATACATGGATGGGGTGGATGCCTTTGAGGACTTTATCACTCTCTTGGGCAAACTCAACAAGAACGGCGCGCCGCTGATGGTAAACAGCTTCTACATCATTGACGATGAGAAGCAGCGGGGCAAAATGACCGAGGAGTTCTACGCGGCGGTGAAGAAGGAGATCGCCACCTACCAGGAGCGTGTGGACTACCTTATCAAGTCTGGCAGCCAGAGCCCGGCGGTTATGGATCGCTGGGTGCTGAAGATTCAGGGATTGGAGGAAAAAAAGAAGCACTATGAGCAGGTCCTCCGACGGGAGCTGGACGGGCTGGATGATGAGTTCAGTACGTTGAAGTTCTTGGCACAGGAGTTGCAGGTGAGGGCGCAGAATTTGAGAATCAAAAGGGCCGCTTAAGTTAACATGAAAAAGCGTAGGGAAGTCTTTGACCATCCCTGCGCTTTTTTGTCGAATCGGGAAATAGAAACACCTTCAAAGCCTCCACCCTCCGATGCCCTTTTGTTTGAAAATTGGTTTCTCTGGCTCCGATGACACAGAAATCAATTTTGCAAACTAAAATCCAAAATTCGTTGTTCATCAGGTGAAGGGAAACTTTGAGTACCCTTTCTGGTGCCTCCTTTAGAAAAAGCTCTGTTTCAGAACCTAGCTTTTTGATGACTTTGATATAGTCGATATTTATACTAAAAATTGATTTCCGTGCCCCGATAACACGCCCGTCTCATAAATGTAATTTTGCACAAAGTTCAGGAGAGAGATGGGTCAGAAGAGGCCCTGAATAAGCTGTTATCCTCTGAAAATGCTCTTATTTTTAATGCGATGCCAATGCTTGGGAGGCAACATCTTGTGCAAGTTGTTGGTTTATGAGACGGGCGTGGCCCCGATAAAAGTCAGTCTTGACAAATCGGGGTTTTTCTGTTATTTTTTTAATATGTTATCGGAGGACTTGTAATCGTAGGTACAAGACCGGATAAGATAGCGAACATACGGTTGTCGGAGGGTTGCTCTTGCGTATGAGGGTGCCAGATAAGAAAACCGTTCATGTTCGTTTCTTATCCGGTCTTTCATTTTTGCGCAGGAGGAACCGTATGGATTTGTTGAACGGCAACATCAAACCGATTTATTTCAAGTATTTATCTGCCGCATTTGGTAGTGCATTAATTACCTCTGTGTATTCCGTTGCTGATATGGCAATAGTTGGTCAATATCACGGTCCAGATGGAACAGCGACATTGGCTGTTGTTGCACCGATTTGGAATATCATTTACAGTTTTGGACTGCTGATGGGAATCGGTGGCTCTGTACTCTTTGGTATAGCTCGAGGTAAGGGCGGAGGAGACTCCAAACGAGCAAATGAGTATTTTACGACAGCAGTCGTTGGTTCGATAATATTGTCAGCTCTGTCATGGATTGCATTGCTGCTATTTGAAGAACCGATTTTGGTGTTTTTCGGTGCAGACAGCAGTTTACTAGTACTGGCACGATCTTATTTGACACCTATTAAGGTAGTCGTACCATTTTTCCTGTTCAACCAGATGTTGGCAGCATTTCTGCGGAACGATAATCATCCTGGTCTGGCAACAGTAGGCGTCCTAGCTGGCGGCCTATTCAACGCTTTTGGCGATTATGTCTTTGTGTTCACTTTTAATATGGGAATCGGGGGTGCAGGTCTTGCAACAGCAATCGGTGCTGTGATCTCTTCTGTGGTTATGTTCTCTCATTTCTGGTCAAAGAAAAACTCACTATTTCTACTCAAGCCAACCAAAATTGTAGATGAGTTGAAAGAAATAACTATTTCTGGTTTTTCGGCATTCTTCATTGATGTTGCCATGGGCATCTTGACGGTACTGTTTAACCGACAGATCATGCGATACCTGGGGAGCAATTCCCTGGCAATTTATGGCACAATTGTTACCGTAAGTACATTTGTTCAATGCTGCGCCTATAGTGTGGGGCAAGCGGCACAGCCTGTCATTTCCATCAATTTTGGTGCAGGGAAATGGGGGCGCATCAAGGAATCTCTGCGCTATGCGCTTTATTCTATTGCCATATTCAGTGCATTTTGGACGATCCTCAGTGTAGCTTTCCCCAATTTGTATATCTATCTATTTATGAAGCCCAACGAGACAATACTAAAGATGGCCCCTACGATTATCCGCAGTTATAGTCTTTCATTTATTTTGCTACCCTTGAATATATTTTCTACCTACTATTTCCAAGTCCTGTTAAAACCTCGGACCGCTTTTTTAGTATCTGTATTCAGAGGATGTGTCATCAGCGGAGCATTGATCAAGTTGCTTCCAATTGTGGCGGATCCGGATACCATTTGGTTCGCCATGCCGATTACAGAACTGTTTATCGCAATTTATGTGATAACTATGATTTTCAAATACACAAAAGAACTTCCGAGGGAGGAATATCGAATATGAACAGAATCATCACAATTAGCCGGGGATTTGGCAGTAGCGGACGAGAGCTGATACTAAAATCTGCTCAAAAGATTTATTTTTTACAACAGTAAAAATGCGAAATCTATTGGCGGGATAGGGTTTTGCTGTTTTGATTGCGTGCATAAAATTAAAGCTTTTAGGTTGAGATTAGTATATGGCGGCAAATGCCGCTCCGGTGAAATGATAAAGCAAACCAAAAGGCGCAGTATGGGCATTCCGTGCTGCGTCTTCATTCTTATTAGGTGATTGTGAAAGTCGGTACAAATAGTGCAAAAAAAGACTGACACAGCCCCGGCGAAGGAGCTGCAGGGAAGAGCCTATGGCAACCACGCCCTCACAGGAAAGCCCGTGAGGAAACAGCGGGGTATGAGCGGCAGTTCAGGCGGTGAGGGAACGAATGCGGCGGAAAAGACTGCGTTGGCAAAGGACATCAGCTAAAACAACACAAAGGAGCTGGACAATACCAGCGAGGAATACTGTGATTCCAGACAAATTATCAGACTGTCAAAAAAGCCCTCCGCAGGAGTTTTCGCCAAAGGCGAAAATAAATTTTAAGTACTTTTTCGGCGGCATGTACGCCGAAAAAGTACTTTGCGGTCCGAACTCGGCCCGGTCCCCTTTCTCAAAAAAGTGGCGCAGCCATTTTTTTGACACGCAGAAATTATTTCTTTGTTTTCCGCTGATTTTGGGACCCAGCCCTGTTTTGAGGGGGCGCGGAGCAGGCCCTGCCCCAAAATTACCCGTTTTCAAGGCTTTTTACCCTATCACTTCTAAAATTATAAATGTATAATTTATACAAAAGCAACGCAAAGGAGGGCGCTATTTTGATATAAAAAGAATCATTGCGTCTGTTATCCTACACCATCGGGACAGCGCGGGATAACACTCTGGGGCAAATCAGTTGATGGTATCTATGTGCGTACAAACCGTCAGATTCACAAATTCTGAGACATTAAAGACCAGATAGGAGTGACTACATGAAAAAAGCTATCCAAAGCCTGCTTCCCATTGTATTGATGATATGCACGGTGTTTAGTTTGCTCAATCTTCCGGCTCTGGCGGCGGAGTCGGAGCGCAACGCAGCCCCATGGGACATCTCTGAGACTGACGAAAGCGGCAATGTTACCGCTTGGTATGAGGGAGACGCTGACAGCGGCTACATACTTCATATTGACGGTAATGGCCGTATGACGGCATCTTTCCGGGATGCCGCCGGCCCCTGGGAAAATATCAAGCAAAACATCATCAAGGTAATCGTGGGGGAAGGCATAACCAACGTAGGCGCTTACGCCTTCAACTTCTGCAGGCGTCTTTCTGAGGTCACGCTGCCGGAGAGTTTGACCGAAATCGGAACTTACGCCTTCCACTCAACGGGCGTCAAGCATCTGGTGATTCCCGCCGGTGTAAACAAAATTGGCCGAATGATCGCTACACCCAATACCTATTATGAAGTGCTGGGCAATCCGGCTGAGGTAAATGATCACGCGTTCTCCACTTCGCTGGTATCAGCCATAGATACGGCCACGGCTAACGCCTTGAACGGTAAGACCAACGTATCTGCGCTTATCGTGCTGAACGGAGGCGCTTATGGCGAAAAAGAAGGCAGTCTGGAGAACCGCGCCTATGGCTTGACCGAACCGGTAAGAGCCGGCTATACATTCAAGGGCTGGTACCGCGATGCTGCTCTTACCAAGCCCTGTAAGATCAGCGAGGATGGCCGTGCTATCGTTCATATCAATCACGTCTATTATGCGAAGTGGGTGGAGGGTACAGAGCCTGTATCATATACCGTAACATTTGACAGTCAGGGCGGCAGCGCTGTGACGAGCCAGACAGTCACAGAGGGCGGAAAGGTGTCTGCACCTGCGGATCCCGTCCGCACGGGATATACCTTCGGCGGCTGGTTTACAGATCCGGGTTGCACAAAGGCGTGGAGCTTTGACAGCGCTGTGACGGGTGATCTGACGCTCTATGCCAAGTGGACCGAGACACAGCCCGGCAATCCGAATAACCCGGATACGCCCGTCTATCCCGGGCCCCCCGGTGGTCCTGGCACCCCCCCCAAGCCGGGTACGCCCAGCCCCCCCGGTACACCTGGCACCCCCGGCGCGCCGGGTGCCTCGGCAACACCGGAGGAAAAACCTGTCGTCGTTGAGAAAACGACCCTTGAAGGGAACAGCATTGTGAGCAAGAAAACCAGCGGCGGCGACGTGTCCATCACCGTTACCTCACCCAGCGGCGATGTAATGGTAAGCATGATTCTGCCGGCGAAGGTGCCTGCGGCGGAAAAGAAGTTCACCGATGTACCCGACAGCCACTATGCGGCGGAAGCCATCAGCCAAGCTGTATCCATGGGGCTCATCAACGGCGTGGGCAACAACAATTTTGGCCCGGAGACGCCTGTCAACCGCGCTATGTTTGCCGCGATCCTCTGCCGCATGGCGGGTATGGAGGGAAAGGAGTACGTCAACATCTTCACCGACGTTTCGACTGACCACTACGCCAAAAATGCCATTGCTTGGGCGAACAAACTAGGAGTTGTCAATGGCTACGGCAGCACTTTTGCCCCGGAGGCAAAGATCAAGCGCGAGGACATGGCGGTTATGCTGTACCGCTTCGCCAAGGCGCTTGGGATGGATGTCAGCAGTAATCCCGCTGTGCTGGCTGCCTTCAAGGACCGTGCTTCCATCAGCGGTTACGCCACGGAAGCTATGGCTTGGTGTGTTGGCAACGGCCTGCTCAACGGCACCGGCAACGGCGTCATTGATCCGGGCGCGTTCACCCGGCGCTGCGATGCCGTGCTGCTATTGCAGCGGTTTATGGACCTGGTTAAGAGCTAGGTGTGCGCTTGGATATCCAAGCGTCTCCCAAACGAAGGCGTTTGGGAGAATACCCGGTTGGATACCAAGTCTCCAACCAAAATTGATTGTAGCAGGGAGGAGCGTAAATGAAAGCAACATATAAAACGTTGATAAAACGGGTGTTCTCGCTGGTGCTGACCGCCGTGATGATGGCGCAGACGGCAATTACGGTGCTGCCCCCAACTGCCCGCGCTGCGGAGGAGATCATCCCTGCGGTGACGGCAGAAGTGAGCAGTCCTTACGGAAATAAGCTGCAGCTGACAGATTATTTACCGAAGGTCATCGAGTACACCGATCCCATCAGCGGTTTTACCCATCCCGGCGTGGGTGTGACGAAAGAAATTCTGGAGAACATTCAGTATCAACTCCGGGCAGGCAATGAGCCGTGGAAATCTTATTTTGAGACTATGCTGCTGGATGCATGGTTTTCTGGTACGGAGGTAGGTCCGACCCGAAAAGGCGGAGATTTCAATAACGGACATTTTATCTCGGATGCCAGCAGAGCCTATGCCCAAGCTGTGATGTACTTCGTCACTGGCAATAACGCCTACCGCAAAAATGCGCTGACCATTATCCGGCAGTATGAGGACATCGATCCGGAGTCTCTGACATACTTCACCGATGCCTGCATCCACACCGGTATCCCCACCAACAAGATGTGCATTGCGGCGGAGATCATCCGGTACTCCACCTACCAAATTACAGACGGATATACCGAAGGAGATCTGAAGTGGACCGATGAGGACACCGAGAAGTTTATTTCCAACTTTCTCAGTCCTGAGGTGGCTGTGTTCCAATCCAGCCCTGACCGATTCATGAATCAGCATCTTTACAGCAATATGGGTATCATGTCCGCCTATCTGTTCATGGACGATGCCGAGGGCTACAACAAATCGGTGGAGTGGTTTACCGTCAACCGCAACGCCCACGACCAGGGCTATAACGGCTCCATCAAGCGGCTGTTCCGCGAGATCACCACCTTGGACTCCAGGGGCATGGCGGAGGGCAGCGGTCCTAGGATCGCTCCCGTGATCCAGCACGTGGAGATGGGCCGTGACCAAGCCCACGGCTGCGGCGATCTGACCAATGCCGCCATCCTCTCCCGGCTTATGCAGAGCCAGAATACAAAGGTAGACCCCGTCACCGGCACAGTATCCACGGCGGCCAACGCGGTGGACTGCTATGCCTTCCTCAATGACCGGTTGGTGAAGGGCGCCGACTTCTTCTTCCGCTATATGCTAGGCTATGATGTGGATTGGGAAATGGCACCCTATGCCATTGATGAAGACGGCATTGTCAAGGATGCCTACGAGAGTTTTGCCTCCCCCTACCGGGGCCGCTACAGCACCATCAACTTCTGGGATTTCTACACCTACTACCGCTATACCAGGGGCATGACACCCCAGCAGATCAAGGCAGCGTACCCCTTCTTCTATGACGGCTATGCCCAGAAGACCTACACCACATGGGACAACAAGGACGGCGGCGGCGACTTCTGGCTGTTCCTGCCCAAGGAAGCCCAAGGGGATACCTCCTTCATCCCCAACACCTCCCCAGCGGGTATCCTTGAGATCGAGCACCGGGGCAACGTGGTCTCTGGCAGGGCGACGGGGAGCGTCCAGACCGAGGGCGGCGTGACCTACGTTCACGCCGTTCCCTCCGCGGAGGGAACACGTATTGCCATGAACAGCGCCGGTATCGAGAGCGGCACCTTCCAGCTCCGCGTGCGCACCAAGGGCACAGCCAGGCTCTCCATGAGCGGCAGCGGAACAGACGGCGTCTATTTACCGGATACCAATGGACAGTGGGCCAATGTCACCTATAAAAGGACCGGCGGCGAGGCTCTGGGCGATATGTACTTCTTCACCCTGTCCGAACTGGCGGCGGACGGCTATGTGGACGTGGACAAGCTCTATACCACACCCACGAATTCTGTCTCCTTTACCGGCGGACAGGAAACCTACCGCCTGATCACCTACGCGGGCGCACCCTTCCGCATGACGTTCGGGGCGGAGCACGCCACCGGCTATAGCGGCGTCAACCTGCCGGAAGGTGCGAGCGTGAACGCCAATACCGGCGAGGTGACCTGGACACCTGCTGCGGGCGAGTATATCTTTTACATCCGAGCGGCAGGCACCGATTCCGTGGCGCTGAAGCGGATCGAGATCACTGCCTGCGCTGGCCGGGCCGAGGCGGTGGCTAGGATCAACAGCGGCTTCGACCGCAGCACTCCATATATCTCCGACAGCAGAAAAGCCTATGATCAGGCGTTGACGGCAGTCAATGCGGCATTGGACAGCGGGAGTGACGCAGACTTTTCCGGACTGCTCACCGCCCTGAACGACGCGGTGAACGGACTGCGGCCGGTGTCCCCGCTGCTGAAGGACGACCCCCTCACTGATGGTACCTCTCTGGACTTCCGGGATATGAATCTGGGCAACCGCTCCACCTTCGGCCGCGACGATACCGGCGCGTGGCTGGACAACGAACCCGGTTCCTTCGTGGGCTTCTGGCTGGTGGAGGAGCAGGAGGGCGGCTTCAAGGGTAGCATCATGGACTTCGGGCCGGACTTCAGGATCTCCGTGAACAAGTTTGGCTTCCAGGCCCGGTCCGGCTTCTCTGACCGTCTGGCTGGTATGCAGGTGTTCGGCTCCAATGACCGGCAAAACTGGACACAGCTCACCGTGGCGGAGGCTGCCTACCGGCAGGGCTATCAGACAGTGGACGTGGCTCCCCAGTACCACAACGAAGAGTATCGCTATCTGATGTTCAAAAAGACCACCGAGTATCCGGATGTACTCCACGACAGCATCGGCAGGCTCAATGAGTTCGGCGAGCTGCGCATCTGGGGCACCCGATATGAGACCGGCAACCTGATCGAGAGCATCTCCATGTCCTGCGAGTCGGAGAGCGGCGGACGGATCAAGATGGGTGACACCGTGAAGGTGGAGGTCCGGGGCCGGGCTGCGCTCAACGGTCTGACGGTTAATATCAACGGCATCCAGGCCGCGATCACGGCGGGTTCAGAGAACCTGTATACCGCCACCGCCGTGATGCAGGCCTCCGATACCTGCAAGACCGGCGCGGTCAACATTGAGGTGAACTGCCTGAATGCTGAGGGCGAGGCTGGCGAGCCGTTCTATGGCACCACCGACGGTTCGGGTCTGTTCCTGATCAACTCCAATACCTTCGTCGATACCGGTACGCTGGCAAAGGAGATCACCTCCAGCTGTGACCCGTATGATAAGAACAGAACCCGCGAAACCAATGCCCGAATGCTCTTTGACGGTGATGTCAGTACCTTTGGCGATCTGGTCGAGCAGTTTGGCGGATACTACACAGTGGACTTCGGCGAGGGGGTGACCGTCAGTCTCACCGATGTAATGATGATGCCTCGAAGCACTGGACAGAATCATGCCAATCGTTTGAACAATACGGTGATTTACGGCTCCAATGACGGGAACACATGGACGCAGCTCACCCCGGCGGTAACGGGCGCAACGAATGGCGTCTGGCATCATGTCCCCGAGTCTGCCATCATGAGCAAAGACGCTTACCGCTACTTCAAGATCGATGGCGCGGAGAACGGCGACATCGCCGAGGTGGAGTTCTACGGCTCCTACGGTGCGGATGTCAGTATGGTTGCCGGGCAGATCAAGTCCCTGCCTGTTCATGAGGCCACCGAGACTACTCTCATCTACCCCTCAGTACCCGCTGGTTTCACTGTTGCTGTCAAATCCAGCAGCAACGAGGGCGTAATCAGCACAAGCGGTACAGTTTCTGCCGCGATGGAGGATATGACAGTCAATCTGGTTCTTACGGTTGCGTCCGGTGACAAGACTGCAGATACCAGCAGCATTCCCGTCACTGTCAGGGGCCTGAAGACTCTGCTGACCGGGCTGTCCTCTCCCGCGAAGAGTGCCACGGCTCTGATTCTGCCCGCTGTGCCCGATGGGTATACGGTGACGGTGGTTGAAGATGGCAGTACAGGCATTGTGGCCGCGAACGGTACAATCAGTAATCGGCCCGCGCGGGACACGCTGGTTACGCTGAAGATGCAGCTGACCCGCAGCAGCGACAGTGCCTCTGTGGAATCTGGTCCGTATATTATCTTGATCTACGGCACGACCGAGTCCGGGAAGGTAGATGTTAACGAAGCTGCCAGCATGAGCGGCAGCAGCGGCTCCTGGGATGGCACGCAGGACGCAGCCACAGTTGCCAAGCAACTCTTCGATGGAAACACCGGCACCTTCGGCGATTTGAAGAGCGGCAACACCTACACTATCGACTTCGGCGATGGCGTTACGGTACAACCCAGCAAGTTCAGGCTGCATCCGCGCGTATCTCATGTTGACCGCATGAACAACACCGTCATCAAGGGTTCCAATGATGGCGAGAACTGGACGGATATTACCGCTCCGCTTACCGGTGCTGTAGCGGGCTGGAGCGAGATCACAGCGGAGCAGTTCGTCAACTGCGGCGCGTTCCGCTGCTTCCAGATCACCGGCGCGGGCAGCGGCAATATCGCCGAGGTGGAGTTCTACGGAATCAAAGAAGGTACAGCAACGGAGCAACCCGATCCACCGGAACCGCCACAGCCTACGGAGCCTCCGGAGGGGGCGGTTGAGGTCAAGAGTACGGCGGTTTCCATGACAGCCAGCAGTGGGGACTGGAATGATACCATGACTGCGGAGCAGTGTGCGCAGCAGTTGTTTGACGGCAACCTTGATACGTTCGGCGACCTAAAGAATGGCAATATTTATACCATCGACTTCGGTGAAAGCAAGACGATTACGCCTGCGGACTTCTGGGTGTATCCCCGGAAAGGAACCGGCAACAAACCGCCACAAGAGTATGTAGAGCGCCTGAATGGCGTGAAGTTCCAAGGCTCCAATGACGGGGAAAATTGGGTTGATCTTACAGATGCGCTATCCGGTATCACCAAAACTGAGGGGTCCGTCAAGTGGTATAAGATGACCATGCAACAAAATGAGAGTACCGCATACCGTTACATCCGTATCACCGGCGGACAGGGCGGCAACATCGCCGAGGTCAGGATTTACGGCGAGGTGGCCAATACTGCGCCGGCTGTGGGTGATGACCCCGTGGTGCCGGACGGTCCTGGGCCTGACGAGTTGGTACAGCCCGATTCCACACCGGCGGCCCCCGGTGCGCCCGATACAGACAGCAGTCAAATCCCCGATGGGAATGAAACCCCCGATCAGGGTATGGACGTGAACCCCGACGAAATTCCCGCCCCGTTCCCTGACGGGGAACCGATCAAGGATCCCGATGAAGGTTCCGATGAAAATCTCAGCGAAGGCTCCGGAGGGGATTCCGGCGGAACCGTCTGACCGAAGCCTCAAAAATCCATAAGCTCCCTCTGCGGGGGGCGGACATTTGTTCCGTTCCTCCGCAGAGGGAGCGAACATTTATCAAGAACTATCTCTATTACCCGTTTTCCAGCCTTTTTACCCTACCATTTCCCCATACCGGCGTTTATAATTTGTACATAAATTGAAAGCGAGGGAGGCAACATTTTGATGAAAAAGAGAAAAGCGCCGCGTGTTTCATCCCTGGGCAGGGAAGAGAGACTGACGCTCCGGACCGGATTGGGCGAGCTCTGGAAAAACAAGGGCCTATACCTGATGACCCTGCCGTCCATCATCTGGGTATTCATTTTCTGCTACATACCTATGTACGGCATCATCATCGCCTTCAAGGACTTCAGCTTCAAGAAAGGCATCTGGGGCAGTGAATGGGTAGGGCTGAAGAACTTCGAGTTCCTGTTTAACTACAAGGACATCGGACGAGTCTTCTTCAACACCATTTTCCTGAACGTCCTGTTCATCGTGACGGGGACTATCTTCTCTGTATTCCTGGCCCTGGTTTTCGTGGAGCTTAAGAATAAGGTCTACAACAAGGTAGTGCAGACCATCGCCATCTTCCCCCACTTCGTTTCCTGGACGGTGGTGGCCATGTTCTTGGGCGGCATCATCGGCAGCAGCGGCACGCTGACCAAGTGGATCGTAGATATGGGGGCCGAGAACCCCAACTTCTACAGCGAGGCCGCCTGGTGGCCTCTCATTCTGGTGATGCTGAAGATCTGGCAGGGAGCGGGCTACGGGACCATCGTCTACGTGGCGGCCATCACCGGCTTTGACCAAGGGATGTATGAGGCGGCCCGCATCGACGGCGCCACCCGTCTCCAGACCATCACCCGCATCACCCTGCCCCTGCTGAAGCCCACCATCATCATGCTGACCATCATGAGTGTGGGCAAGATCTTCGCCGGCGATTTCGGCATGATCTATGCTCTGGTGGGGGAGAACTCCCAGCTGTTTCCCACCACAGACGTTATCGACACCTTCGTCTACCGTGCCCTGCGGCAGCTGAACAACATGGGCATGAGTACCGCCACCAGTCTCTTCCAATCCGTGGTGGGTCTGATCATGGTGGTTGGCTCCAACGCGGTGGCGAAGAAAATCGAGCCGGATTCGGCTATCTTTTAAGGGGAGGGTGGTTTTATGAATAGCAGAAGCATCAAGAAGACCCCGGGCGAGATCGTGTTCGACGTGATCGTCTACGCCATCGCCGCCCTATTCTGTATCTACTGCCTGTATCCTTTCGCTATCATTCTGGGCAGCAGCTTCGAGACGGAGAATAATTTTCTCTACTACGGCTTCCCCATCATTCCCCGTGACTTCACCACCAAGGCCTATGAGATGGTGCTGGGAGACAGCCAGATCTTCAAGGCCTATGGCGTGACCATCTTCACCACCGTGGTGGGGACCATCATCAGTATGCTCTTCACCGTCACCATGGCCTACCCCCTGAGCCTGAAGAAGCTGCGCTTCCGCAACGTTATCACCTTCTACGTGTATTTCACCATGCTTTTCGGCGGCGGTCTGGTGCCTACCTACCTGCTCATCAGCCGGACCCTGAACATGAAGAACACCATTTGGGTACTGATCATCCCGGTGGCGTTCGGCGCGTGGAATATGTTCCTGATGCGCAACTTCTTTGCCGGCATCCCCTCCGAATTGGCGGAGTCCGCCTATGTGGACGGCGCCAACGACATGCAGATCCTCTGGAAGATCATCCTGCCAGTGTCCGTTCCCGGCATCGCCACCATCAGCCTGTTTTACGCTCTGGGCTACTGGAACCAGTGGTTCAACGCCATGCTGTACATTGAGAAATCTGACTTGTTCCCCCTGCAGTACCTGCTGATGCGGATGCTGCGCAACGTGGACGCTATGAAGGAGATGGCCCGCTCTACCGGCGTGGCTATGGGCGAGATCCCCGCCAACTCCCTGCGCATGGCCACAACCGTGGTCGCCATCGGACCTGTGGTCCTGCTCTATCCCTTCGCCCAGAAGTATTTCACCAGCGGCCTGACCGTGGGCGCCATCAAGGGCTGATGCCCGCTCCCTTTTCGTTTATGCTTCCCGTCTCCGGACGGGTGACATAAAAAACACAACAAAACTGGAGGAAACACCCGATGAAGACGAAACTCAAAAAGTTCTTGTGCCTCATCCTGGCTGGGATGATGGTCCTGTCCCTCGCCGCCTGCGGCGGTGACGGCAAGGGCAAGACCGATGACAGCAGCAAGCAGCCCGACAGCAGTACTGCTGATCCGGCGCCTACGCCTACCGCTCCGGAGGATATGGCAAACGAGATGGAGGATGTGACCATCAACATCCGCTTGATGAACGAAGTGAAGAACGTGGACAAGGTCGTGGCCAAGTATGAGGAGATGGTCAAGGACGATCCCATCCTCAGCCACATCCATCCCAACATCGAGTGGGTGGCCGGCGGCGACTACAAGGACAAGTTCCAGATGACCCTGCTGGGCCAGGAGGATATTGACCTGATGTTCTGCGGCGGCTGGTTCGGCCTGAGCAAGCTCATCCAGGACGGCAACTTCGCCGATCTGTCCAATTATTTCAACAGCGACGACTTTCCTGGTCTGAAGAAGGCCTTCTCCCCCAAATTTGTGGACGCCATGTCCTCCGTCGTGACCAAGGAAGACGGCAGCCTGTACAAGGGCGTGTACGCTATCAACCTGGCCTCCTTCTATGAGGACTCCCGCGGCTTCATGTACCGCGAGGATCTGCGTAAGAAGTACAACTGCGACGAGATCACCGACCGGGAGAGCTTCTTCAAGTACATCGAGACTGTCACCGCCAATGAGCCTGACATGATCGGTATCTCCATGTGGAACCTGTTCTTCTTTGAGACTCCCTGGTACTCCGGCAAGCACGAGAACGTCTTTGCCCAGGACAGCACCAACGTCTTCGGCGATCAGACCCGCGCCTTTGTGGGCCTCAGCGAGGACCACAAGACCGTTACCAATGTTGTGTTCCCCGGCGACCCCCAGGAGGAGTGGGACAAGATGCCCGAGGGCTATCAGTATGACTTTATCACCGAGTACGCCGTGACCCGCGCCAACGACTGGAACAAGTACCTTGATCCCAACCGCGGCACCGAGGGCAACGTGGAGCCCCCCGCTGTTGTGGGCTACTCCCCCCTGTCCGAGTTCGAGACCCGTTCCAAGGAGGCCATTCAGAAGTTCCCCGAGGCCGAGTACCGCTACTTCGTCTGGGAGGACGCCCAGCGCAATAAGGAAGAGGGCGCTGTCATCTGCGATATGGCCAGCAACAACTGGCTGGTAGTGCCCGAGTGGACCGAGAAGATCGACGCTGTTATGTACTTCCTCAACTGGATGTTCGGTTCCCAGGAGGCCCACGACCTGTTCCAGTACGGCATTGAGGGCGAGGACTGGGAGGCCATCGGTACCGACGGCTACCGCCAGCTGGACGTCCCCGAGGATCAGAAGTACGTCATGCCTGGCTATTCCTTCGTGTGGAATCCCACCTATGTCCGCTACAGCGAGCTGGCTCTGAACGATCCCGAGCTGAAGGCCGACTTCGACTACATCTATGACGAGTCCACCTACCAGCTCAGCCCCCTGGCCGGCTTCTCCCTGGATACCTCCAACATCACCACCGAGGTGGCCAACATCTCCGCCCTGTCCGGCGAACTCCAGCTGAACATCTCCCGCTATGATGCCGATGAGGCTGTTGAGAAGCTCAACACCTGGCACGCCGACGCAGAGAAGGTGGGCCTGGAGACCGTCCGTCAGGAGATGATTTCCCAGCTCCAGGCCTTCCTGGATGCGAAAAATTCCTAAAGCCATAGCTATTTACGCCACGAGCCGGTTATAAAACCGACATACATCAATGCGGGGGCGGTGCGGCAAAAGCTGCCCGCTCCCGTGATTTTTTAGTTCACTACGGGAAAGAGGAAAGAACATGAGCATCCTGTCCATTGACAGCCCGGCGGCCCGGAGCATCAACAAATTTGTTCAGATGATTTATGTGGGACTTCTCTGGTTCCTGTGCAGCATCCCCATACTGACTGCCGGCGCGGCCACGGCGGCGATGTATGAGGTGCTGCTGAAAATGACGAAAGACCAGGAGGGGGCCATCGGTACAGCATTCTTCCGGGGCTTCAAGGCTAACTTGAAAGTGTCCCTGCCGGTGTGGATCCCCATTCTGCTGGCGGAAATCATCTTCGGGGTGAATCTGTTTTACTATGCTGTGCTGGGCGGCGGTGACTTTTTGGTGCAGAGCATCGTATTTGGGCTCCTGCTGGTATTGACGATGACGCTGTACGGCTTTGTGTTCCCCGTTATGGCGCGGTTTGAAAACACCGCCGCCGGGACCTTCCGCATGGCGCTGGTCCTGGCCCTGCGCAATCCTGGCTGGGCGGTGGTGATCGCGGTGATCCAGGCGCTGACTGCCTTTATCTGCTGGGGCTTTATGTATTTCCCGCTGCTGTTTATCATGGGCATTTTCGGCTATGCCCAGGCCGCGATTTTCAACCGCATTTTCGACCCGCTCATTGAGAGGGGGGAGATTGTGGAAACCAACCAGACACATGACGCATGAGGATTTTATTATGCTGATCGAAAATGGAGACAACAAATTACAGTTCTATCCGGTCCCGGCGGGAGCCGTGCTGCGGGAGGACTATATCCTGCGGGTTCGCCCTGTTGGAACAGAGGAATGGCAGGAACTGAAGACGTACCAGGTCAAGGTGGACATGCACGATGTCCGCATGGCCTCCATGGCCTATTTTGATTTTGCAGGCAAGGTGGAGGTAGAGATCACTATTCCGCGTTTTTATACCGTTTACCGGGCGGACATCCGTCCCTTGTCCCTGGGTATTCAGCCGGTGATCGAGCCCCGGCGGGTGACCTTCATGCTGGACCGTCCGTGCAATCTGTCCGTAGAGCTGAATCGGGACAGGTTCCACAACCTGCACTTGTTTGCTGGCGCCCTTGAAGATGCGCCGGATAAGGGCGGTGAGAATGTCATGATGGTCAAGGGTTCCCTGGATCGTCCCGGATTTCTCGGCGATGGAATCAATCAGGAACTGGAACGGATGCCTGCGGGCCGGACGCTGTACGTGGAGGCAGGGCTGTACTATATCAGCGAGAGCATCTGGCATTTGCCTTCCCATACCAATATCTATTTTGAGGGAGGGGCGGTCCTCATCGGCGCGCTGGTATTTGAGAACGGGGAGGATCTGCATATCAGCGGCCGGGGGCTTCTGTACCTGGCAGATTTCCACCGGTTCAGCAGCATCAACGGCATCCGGCTGAGCCACTGCAATAATGTAACCATAGGAAATCTTATCTTTGTAAACCCGCCCCACTATACTGTCTATTTGGGCGGCTGCGCGGATGTGACCGTCCGGAACATCAAGTCCTTCAGCTGTGAGGGCTGGAGCGACGGCATCGACATGATGAGCTGCCAGGATGTGTTGGTGGCGGGCGGTTTCCTGCGCACCTCAGACGACTGTGTAACCGTTTATGGCAGTCGTTGGGACAACTTTGGGGACAGCCGGAATGTGACTGTCCGAGACATCACCCTCTGGGCGGATGTGGCCCACCCAATGATGGTGGGCGTACACGGAGACCACCGGCGGGATGGCGATGTGATAGAGCATATTACCTTTGAGAATATCGATGTGCTGGAACACCACGAGTTCCAGCCCAACTGTCTGGGCGTTATGGCCATCAATGTGGGGGACAAGAACCTGGTGCGGGACGTCGTTTATAAAAATATTCGGATCGAGCCATTTGAGCATGGAAAAGTGCTGGATTTTCAGGTAAAATGGGATGAGCGATACAACCCCGCCCCGGGCAGGGGAATCGAGTATATCCTGCTGGAAAACATCCAAGTAATGACTGGCGATGGAGAGGAGCCCTCCTCTATCACTGGTTACAGCGACGAGTTTATGGTGCGGGATGTGACCATCCGCAGTTTCCGCCGTGACGGGAAACGGACCGGGAGCCTGGAGGAGGCCAACATCCTGGCGGGGCCTTTTGCTAAAAACATACGATTGGAGTAAAAATGCTATGGAGCGGCAGATGATCCGGAATCCGATCCTCCGGGGCTTTCACCCAGATCCCTCCATTATCCGGGTAGGGGGGGACTACTATATTGCCACCTCCACCTTCGAGTGGTGGCCGGGGGTGCGGCTGCATCACTCGAAGGATATGGTGAACTGGGAGCTGATCGGATATCCTCTGAACCGGATTTCCCAGCTGGACCTGCGGGGAGTGGGGGCCTCCCAGGGGGTCTGGGCGCCCTGCCTCACATACCACGAGGGCGTATTTTATTTGCTGTATACGGTAGTGACCGCCTTTTATTGCAATATGTACGACACCAACAACTATCTAGTGACTGCCCGGGACATTCACGGCCCCTGGTCGGAGCCGGTGCCGTTGAACAACTTCGGTTTTGATCCTTCTCTCTTCCACGATGACGATGGGCGGAAATACGTGGTCAGCATGGTGACAGATCACCGGGTCCCCAAGAAGTACGCAGGCCGGCTGGTGCTTCAGGAATATGACCCCGTCGAACGGAAAATGACCGGTCCTATCCGGGACATCTATACGGCGGACAGGATTTTTCTGGAAGGCCCCCATATCTTCAAGCGGAATGGATGGTATTACCTCTTCGCTGCCGATACCGGGACCGGGGAGGGACATGGGCAGAGTATCCTGCGCTCAAGGAGTGTATGGGGACCTTACGAAATGTTTAAGGCAGACTTCATGCGCCGGGACAGCGATGGAGAGGCATGGAGCATTCTCACATCCCGCTGCTATGGGGACATCCCGCTCCAGAAGGCGGGGCATTGCGACCTGGTAGAAACGCCTTCTGGCGAGTGGTATGCAGTGCATCTCTGCGGGAGACCCCTGGACAGGAGAAATCCGGAGGACACGCCCCGGTTTGCCGGGTGCCGCCGGTATCCTCTGGGACGGGAGACCGCTATCCAGAAAATGCGATGGACGGAGGACGGCTGGCTGACGCTGGACAGCGGCGGAACCACGCCCAAGGAATTCGTTCCCGCGCCGGAGGACGTTCCCGTATTACCGGAAACCGAAAAGAGGTATTTCCGGGATGACTTTACGGCCCCGGCGCTGTCCCCGGAGTATCAGTCCCTGCGGATCCCCATGACGGAGCGGTATCTATCCCTGTCGGAGCGCCCCGGCTTTCTGCGGATGTTTGGCCGCAGCGGTCTGGCTTCCAGGTTCTCCCAATCTCTGATTGCTGTCAGGATGACGGAGTTTGATATGGAGATCAGCGCCCGGTTGGAGTTTGAACCGGAGGGATTCAAGCAGATGGCGGGGCTGGTGGTGCTGTATGATACGGACAACTACTTTTATCTCCATATTTCCCGCGATGAGGACTGCGGGAAGTGCGTCACCCTGCTGAGAGCGGAAAACAAAAGGTACGAGTATCTGACCGGCTATCTGCCTGTTCCGGCTGGTATCCCCGTGGAGCTGCGGGCTGTATCGCATCATTTCTATTTTACATTCTCCTACCGCCTGGAGAGAGGGGAGTGGCAGGAACTGGCTGCCGAGCTGGACGGCAGTTTCCTCTCCGATGAAGCCTGCGATGAGGGCTGGTTTACCGGCAGCATGGCGGGGATCTGCTGCCAGGATCTGACCGGAATGGGAAAGTACGCGGATTTTGACTGGTTTGAGGTGAAGGAGCTATGAAGCTTACGGTCTATACCCAAAAGGAAACGGCAGAAACGGGAGACCTGTACGGACTGTTTTTTGAGGACATCAGCCAAGCGGCGGATGGCGGGCTCTATGCGGAGCTGGTGCAGAACCGCTCTTTTGAGTTTTCCCCTGTTGATAACCCGCACTACCACGGGCTGACGGCCTGGGAGAAGGTGGAGGACGGCGCCAGCGTGGAGCTGACCATCCGGGAGGGCGGAACGGTCAGCGGCAAGAATCCCCATTATCTGGAGATGGATCTGGCGGGGCCGGGAGAAGCTGGTGTTCAGAACCTTGGCTTTAACAGCGGCATTCCCCTCCGGAAAGGCGGAAAGTATGAGTTTTCCTGCTATGCCAGAGGTCGGGACATTACGGAAATAGAGGTGTCCCTGCGCGGCGCGGACGGGGCGGTCTATCAGGCGAAGCGTCTTCCGCTGACAGGCAGGTGGGAAAAATGTGAGGCTGTTTTGGCGGCTCCCGCTGAGGATTGGACGGGTCGGCTGGTCATTACGGCGGCCGGCAGGGGCCGGATCGATTTGGACCTGGTATCCCTGTTTCCGCAGGATACCTACAAGGGTCACAGGAACGGCCTGCGCCGGGATCTGGCGGAGGCACTGGCGGCCATGCGCCCGAAATTCCTGCGGTTCCCCGGCGGCTGCCTCGTACACGATGGGGCGCTGGATCCAGATGCCCGGAACAGTCAGTACCGGTGGAAAAACTCCATCGGCCCCATAGAACACCGTCCCGCCCGGCGAAACAACTGGGGCTACAACCAGACGCTGGGACTTGGCTTCTATGAATATTTCATCTTCTGTGAGGACATCGGCGCAAAGCCTCTGCCGGTTCTCCCCGGAGGATACAACCCGCACAATGGTGAAGCGGCAGAGGGCGAGGCGCTGGATGCGTTCGTGCAGGATGCGCTGGATCTCATCGAATTCGCCAACGGAGACACGGACACCGAGTGGGGCGCGAAGCGGGCAGAAATGGGACATCCGGAGCCCTTTGGCCTGGAGTACCTCGCCATCGGCAACGAGGAGGTGGGGCAGGCGTTCTATGACCGGTATCCCCTGTTCTACCGGGCCATCAAGGCCAGATATCCGGAGATCAGAGTCATTGGAACCAGCGGACCCTTCTGCGCCGGGCCGGAGTATGAGCGGGGCTGGCGCAGCGCAAGGGAGGATGGAGCGGATCTGGTGGATGAGCATTACTACCAGTCCCCGGAGTGGTTTGTGGCCCATCATCACCGGTATGACGGGTTCCCGGAGGGGCCAAAGGTGTTCCTGGGGGAATACGCCGCTAAGGGCAACGCATGGCGGAACGCTCTGGCGGAGGCGTCCTTTATGACCGGCCTGGAACGGAACGCCCGGTCTGTAGGGCTGGCCTGCTATGCGCCGCTGCTGTGCAATGGGGACTACTGCAACTGGCGGCCCAATATGATCTGGTTCGATAACCACCGCGTGATGCGCACACCCAACTACTATGTACAGAAGCTGTTTATGGAACACCAGGGCAGCGTCCTCCTGGAACAGGAAATCACCGGGGCGGACGCCGCGGTGAAATGGCTCGACGCTCCGGATGATCTGACCGGCGGCTTTGCTCTGTCCGGCTATGAATCCACAGTGGAATATACCAATATTTCCATTACAAATCTGGATACCGGAGAAAAGCAGAATATTCCAGCTTCGATTCTCTGTCAGGGAAACGAGGAGCGGAGCGTTGCTTCGATCAGCTGGCCCAATTATTCGCTTTCTCTGAAAGCCAGGGAGTTGGATGGCTGGAAGGGCTTTCAGCTCTGGTTCGCCCGGCGGGATAGAAACAGCATGTGCCTCTGGCAATTGGGCGGCTGGAACAACGGGGACTCTCAGCTGGTGGAGATCGTCAACGGGCAGAATTCCACCCTGACCCAGCGGGAGCGGCATGTGGAGAAGGGCCGCGTCTATCACCTGGAACTCCAGGTGCGGGGGCGGCGGCTCACCGCTTTCGTAGATGGGGAGAAGGAACTGGAGACGGAGGCCCTGCCTCCTCTGGCCGAGCCGCTGTACGCAGTTTCCGGCCGTGACCGGGCTGGCGGCGATGTGATCGTCAAGCTGGTGAATATCCTTCCGGATGCCTGCCCGGTGACGGTGTGCCTGGAGGGTATGGACGCGGCGGAGGGGACTGCATTCTGGATGAGCGGATATGGCTTGGAGGCGGAAAATGTATTGGGCGAACCGGAGCAGGTCGTGCCCAGGGAGGAGCGGGTATCCTTTTCCACCGGGCATTTCGACTGGCTGATGCAGCCGGAATCGCTCTGCATTCTCCGGCTGCATAAACCTGTATAAGAGGAGGGAATCACGATGGGACAAGTCTATCATGTAGCAAAAAACGGCAGCGACAGGAATCCCGGCACAACGGAAGCGCCTTTTCTCACCATCCAGCGGGCGGCGGAGCTGGCCCGGGCTGGAGACCGGGTGACCGTTCACGAGGGCGAGTACCGGGAATGGGTGCGGCCCCGGAACGGCGGCTGGGGGGAGGACAGTCGAATCGTCTATGAGGCCGCGCCGGGGGAGCATGTGGTTATCAAGGGCTCGGAGCGGATCACCGGCTGGCTCCCCGTGGAGGGGACGGTCTGGAAGGTGACGCTGGAGGACGGATTCTTTCCCGATGTTCACCCCTACCGGATGCCCTTGGGCGGCGACTGGTTCGTAGCCCCCCGGGACTACCCTGTCCATCCCGGCGAGGTCTATCTGAATAGACAGTCCTTCTATGAGGCCCGTTCCCTGGCGGAAGTCCTGCATCCACAGATAAGGACAGTCAGTCCCCATGAGACCTGGGGCGGACGGGAGGAGAAGATCCTGGAGCCGGAACGGACGCTGTACCAGTGGTTCTGTGAGGCTGGGGAGGATGCGGTCACCATTTATGCCAACTTCCGGGGGGCGGACCCCAACCGGGAACTGGTGGAAATCAACGTCCGAAAATTCTGCTTTTTCCCGGAGCGGACAGGGCTGAACTATATCACCGTCCGCGGCTTCGAGATGGCCCAGGCCGCCACCGGGTGGGCGCCGCCCACCGCCATGCAGGAGGGGCTCATCGGCGCAAACTGGAGCAAGGGGTGGGTGATCGAAGACAATATCATCCACGACTCCAAGTGCAGCGGCATCAGCATCGGAAAAGAGGACTCCACCGGTCAGAATGAGTTTACGCACTTCCGGATCAAGCCGGGGTATCAGAACCAACTGGAGGCAGTGTTCAAAGCCCGGCATATCGGCTGGAGCCGGGAGCGGGTCGGTTCCCATATCATTCGGAACAACATGATTTACGACTGCGGACAGAACGGGATCGTGGGGCACCTGGGCTGTGTGTTCAGTGAGATTTATGGGAATGAAATTTACAACATCGCAGTGAAGCACGAATTTTATGGGCATGAGATCGCGGGCATCAAGCTCCATGCCGCCATTGATGTACAAATCCATCACAATTATATCCACCACTGCTCCCTGGGGACCTGGCTGGACTGGCAGGCCCAGGGGACGCGGGTCAGTGGAAATGTGTACGCACACAATGACCGGGACCTGATGGTGGAGGTCACCCACGGCCCCTGCCTGGTGGACAACAACATCTTTGCCTCTCCGTGGGCGTTGGTCAATGCGGCCCAAGGCGGGGCCTATATCCACAATCTGATTTGCGGCTTTATTGATTCCTATCCCGTTCTGAACCGGGCTACGCCTTACCATCTTCCCCATTCCACGCAGGTACTGGGTACAGCCCTGATATATGGTGGTGACGACCGCTGGATGCAGAACATCTTCGTGGGAGGCCGGGAAGAAGGACGCTGCTATGGGACTTCTTCCTATAACGGCTCCCCTGTTTCTCAGGAAGAGTATATGGAGCGGGTGCGTGTCCTGGGAGACGGGGATGTGGAGTTGTTCGAGCAGGTCTGCCAGCCCGCCATGATCCGGGGAAACGCGTATCTGAACGGTGCGTCACGGTTTGACCGGGAGGAGAATTTCCTGGAGAGCGCCGCCGGCGCATCGGTGTGCGTCACGGAGGAGAACGGACAGATCTGGCTGGAAATGGAAGCGCCGGAAGATCTCAGGCCGGAAAAAGCAGGAATCATATCCTCCGAAACCCTTGGAACCGTACGGCTCGCTGGGCAGCGGTTTGAAAGGCCGGATGGCGGCAGCCTCCGGCTGGATCTGGATATGACGGGAGCGAGCAGGTCCGCATGTCCGGTGGCGGGTCCCGTGGAGAACATCCAAAAAGGCATCAACAATATCCTGGTGTGGGTTCGGCCTAAGACCGGGAGCGATTCTGACTGCAAGAAGGAGAAGCAGCTATGAAAATCACAAATCAGCGGGGAGCAGGTATCCCCAAAGAGTTTATGGGCCTATTTATCGAGGACATCAACTACGCCATCGACGGCGGGCTGTACGCCCAGCTGCTGGAAAACCGAAACTTTGAAAGCTTGGATCTGTATGGCAGCAAGGAGTGCGGATATTACGGGAAGCATGACGGCCTGTTCGCCTGGAGCGGCGACGGACTCCGGCTGGAGGTCGTCCAGGGCAGCCCGGTCAGTGAGAACAGTCCCCACTATCTGCGGGCAGCAGGCGCGCAGGGCGGCGGCAGGTTCCAGAACGGCGCCTACGGCGGGCTCTGCCTGCGCTCGGGCGTGGCCTGCCAGGTTTCCTTCTATGCCCGATGCGCCCGGTATCAGGGCAGCATTACGGTCGGCGTCATACAGGACGGTGCGGTGCCGCTGTCGGAAACCGTGCCGCTGCGCCCCACGGATGCGGACGGATGGAACCGCTGGGTGAAATATGAGTTGTCCCTCTGTCCGGAGACGGAAATCTCCGGCGGACAGTTCTTCGTTCAGCTGGATCATCCTGGGACCGTGGAGTTTGACTGGTTCTCCATGCTGCCGGAGGACGCCGTGCTGGGCATCTTCCGCCGGGATCTGGCGGAGGCTCTCAAGGCCTTGCGTCCCGGGTTCCTCCGCTTCCCCGGCGGGTGCATCGTGGAGGGAAACACGCTGTCCAACCGCTACCGCTTCCAAGATACCCTGGGCCCGATGGAGGACCGCAAGTTCAACTGGAACCGCTGGGCGGTGGAGGGGAACTCCGAGGCCAACCGGCAGCACGGCGCATTTGCCCACTACGGGCAGACTTATGGTGTAGGCTTCTACGAGTATTTCCTTCTCTGCGAGTACCTGGGGGCGAAGCCCCTGCCGGTGTTGGGTGTGGGCCTGGCCTGCCAGTACCAGTCCTATGAGCGGATCGAACTGGAGGATCCCTTGATTCAGGAATATATCCAGGACTACTTGGATCTGATTGAATTCGCCAACGGCAGCCAGAAGACTCGCTGGGGAGCGGTGCGCTGCCGGATGGGGCATCCGGAGCCCTTCGGCCTGGAGATGGTGGGCGTGGGCAACGAGCAGTGGGAGACGCCGGAGAGCCGGTTCTTCGAGCGATATGCTCTCTTTGAGCGGGAGATTCACCGAGTCTATCCGGATATCAAACTCATCGGGACCGCCGGGCCGGAGCTGGATTCTCCCCGCTTCCAGGCGGCATGGAAGTTCTACCGGGAAAACGAGGGGAAGAGGGACTTCGTGTACGCTGTGGATGAACACTCCTACTCAAAACCGGAGTGGTTCCTGACCCACTGTGACTATTTCGACCATGTTTCTAGGGAGACAAAGGTCTTCTTTGGAGAGTACGCGGCTCATGCGGACATCGGAACAGTGGAGAAAATCCCTCAGCGCAACACCTTGGAGTCCGCTCTGGCAGAGGCCGCGTTCCTCACTGGCATGGCAAGGAACAGCGATGCGGTGGTCATGACCTGCTATGCACCCCTGCTGGCTCGGATAGGGTACGCCCAGTGGAGCCCGAATCTGATCTGGTTTGACGGGAAGCGGGTCTGCCGGACGCCCAGCTATTATGTCCAGCAGATGTTCGCAGAGAACCTGGGGGATTACAATATCGGCATCGCAGAGGGCGAAATTCCCTGTCAAGCCAGCTATGACGCCGCCCACCGGGAACTGGTGCTGATGCTTGTAAACGGGACTGGGGAATCGAAGGAGATCCCTGTCTCTTTTGACAGCCAGTGGGACGTCGGAAAGGAGCCGGTGCAGGAGATTCTTCTGACCGGAGAAGGCCGGAAGGACTGCAATCTGCCGGGAAAGGAAACCGTTCAGCCTGCCGTCAGGCGGCTCTCTCTGCCCGGCACATACCGGATGCCGCCGTTTTCCTTCGCGGTCCTCCGGATACCCGCAGTGAGAAAATGAGGAGTATGTGATGGGGACATTGACGCTTAAAGGGAATTCCATCTGCTTTCAGCGGCGGGAGGAGGTGGCGGTGATTGAGCCGTATGGCCCGGACTGTATCCGCTTCCGATCCACCCGGAACCGCACAGTGTCGGATGAGGCCTGGACGCTTCTGCCGCCGCAGCCCGCGCCGGGCGCGGAAGTTCTCCTGGAAGGACATGCCGCCCGGCTGCGTAACGGCAGGATTGAGGTCACGGTGGATATTGGCGATGGCTGGCCGGTTTTCGACGTGTCTTACCGCCACACCGGCACCGGAAAGCAGCTGCTGAGAACGATTGAGGAGAAAGACTATGTGACTCGCTACCGGCATGTGGCTGGGAACTTATATCAGGTCAAGGCTGTTTTTGCCGCCAACGAGGGCGAGCGTTTGTATGGTCTGGGCCAGGAGCAGCAGGACTATTTTGACCGAAAGGGCTGCGCAGTGGACCTGTGCCATTGGAACACCAAATCCACCATCCCTGTGCTTTACTCCTCTCTGGGATATGGGTTTATCTGGAACAACCCCTCTCCCGGTCGATGCGAGACGGCGAAGAACCGCACTCTCTGGTGCGCGGAGGAGGCCTATCAGATCGACTATCTGATCTTTGCCGGGGATACGCCCGCCCAACTTGTCAATACCTACTGCGAACTGACTGGCTATGCGCCCCGTATCCCCCAATGGGCGCTGGGATTCTGGCAGTGTAAGCTGCGTTACGAAAGCCAGGATGAAATTTTGGACACTGCCCGGGAGTACCGGCGCCGGGGTATCCCCATCGACGCCATCGTGATCGACTATTTCCACTGGACAGAGCAGGGAGACTGGAAATTTGATCCCAGGTACTGGCCGGATCCGGAGGAAATGTGCCGGGAGCTACGGGAAATGGGCATCGAGCCGGTGGTTTCCATCTGGCCTACCATCAATCCTCACAGCGAGAACTGGAGGGAGATGAGCGAGGGCAACCTGCTCATTACCAATGAGAACGGCCAGTATGGCATGTTCGATTTTTATGGACAGCAGGCATTCATCGACCCCACCAATCCGGCTGCCCGCCGCTTTGTGTGGGAGAAGGTAAGGGAGAACTACTACCGGAAGGGCATCCGGACATTCTGGCTGGACGAGGCGGAGCCGGAGGTCCATCCCCAGCAGTTTTCCAATCTCCGTCTTTACGCCGGAAACGGCGGACAGGCCGCCATGCTCTATCCCTTCTACTACGCGAAGGCATTTTACGAGGGGCTGAAGGAGGAAGGAGAACAAGAAACCATTGCCCTGACCCGGGCGGCCTGGCTGGGCAGCCAGCGGTTCGGTGTCAGTGTGTGGAACGGTGACATCTCTTCCACCTTCGACGCCCTGCGGCAGAGTATTATCAGTGGCCTGTCCATGTCCTTATGTGGCATTCCTTGGTGGAATTCCGACATCGGCGGCTTCCATTCGGGGGATATTGAGAGCGAGGAATTCCGGGAATTGATCGTGCGGTGGTTCCAGTTCGGCGTGTTCTGCCCCATCATGCGGCTGCACGGCTCCAGGCGGCGGCAATCGGACTACGCTTACCGTCATCCAGGGATCATAGAGCCCTCCGGCGGCGACAACGAGCTCTGGAGCTTTGGAGAGCGGAACTATCCCATCCTGAAATCCTTGATCGAGCTGCGGGAACGGCTGCGTCCCTACCTGACCCGGATGATGGAGGAAAACTGTGCCTCCGGCGCGCCCATCATGCGCCCCATGTTCTATCAGTATCCACAGGATGACATTTGCTATGACTTGGACGATCAGTATATGTTTGGATCGGACATCCTGTTTGCGCCCATTATCCGCCGGGGGCAGACGTCCAGGAAGGTCTATCTGCCGGAGGGCACGTGGATACTGACCAGAGATGGCCGCCGGTATACCGGCGGCTGGACGGAGGTTTCCGCAGCTGTTGACGAATTTATCGCTTTTGTGCCGGAGGGTAGCGAAGTGCTGTCCGCATTTCAGTGATATAGGGGGGCGCTGTATGGCAACCATCAAATTGAAAGTAATGAACAAAGAGGGACACACCCTGGCTGCGAGTATCGCAGGAGAATCTGTCACGCTGGTTTACGCCGGCCGTTACCAGCCGGGGGACTGGATCGTGCTGGAAAGTGACGCCGAGGACTTATTCTGCACGATCCAGCTGGAGGATTCCATGCCGCCCGCCACGGTGTATCTGCCCAGCGGCAGCCTGCAATTCCATATCCCATCGGAGGATGACCGGAGCAACTACTCTCCCAAGAGCTTCACCGGTCCGGTGCATCTGCTCCAGGCGCGGGTGCTGGAGAAAACGGAACTCTCTCAGCGCTGCAATCTGGCGCTGAACCCCTATGACCGCCACGACAGCGTGGGCTTTTTCCCCCATGCCAGGGCCAACATTGAGACCCGCAATGAGGCGGTATTTGCTGCCCGGAATGCCATCGACGGTGTTTTTGTGAACAACTCCCACGGGGAGTGGCCTTACCAGAGCTGGGGGATCAATCGGGACCCGAAAGCGGAGCTGCGTCTCGATTTTGGCCGGATGGTCACGGTGGACGAGATTCGCCTAACTCTGCGGGCGGATTTCCCCCATGACAGCTGGTGGGAGGAAGCGGCTGTGGAGTTTTCTGACGGCAGCCGGGAGATGCTGCGCCTGAAAAAAGAAGGAACACCCCAGTCATTTCCCATTGCACCGAGAAAAATAGAATGGCTCATCCTGAAGGATTTGAAAAAGGCCCCGGACATCAGCCCCTTCCCTGCTTTGACTCAAATCGAAGTGTACGGGTCAGAAATTTTAGATTAGGAGAATGAGATCATGGACATTCGCTATTCCGTCAACCCCAGCGATGTTAAGCGCTACACCACCGAGGAGCTCCGGAAGGAGTTCCTCATTGAGGACCTCTACCAGCCCGACCAGGTGAAGGCCACCTACTCCCATGTGGACCGCATGGTGGTGCTGGGCATCATGCCCGTGACCAAGGAGGTCCCCATCGACCAGGGCATCGATGTGTGGGCCAACTTCGGCACCAGCTTCTTCCTGGAGCGCCGGGAGGCCGGCGTGTTCAACCTGGGCGGCCCCGGCTCCATCACCGTGGACGGGGAGAAGTACGGTCTGGGCTTTGAGGACTGCCTGTATATCACCATGGGGGCAAAGGACGTGGTCTTCGCCAGCGACAGTGCCGAAGATCCCGCCCGGTTCTATCTGGTGTCCGCCCCCGCCCACCGAAGCTACGAGACCCGGCTGCTGAAATTTGACGACGCCGCCAAGCGCCCCTGCGGCGCGGCGGAGACCGCCAATGCCCGGGTCATCAACCAGTTCATCCACCCCGACGTGCTGCCCACCTGCCAGCTGTCCATGGGCCTCACCCAGCTGTCCCCCGGCAGCGTTTGGAACACCATGCCCGCCCACACCCACGAGCGCCGGATGGAGGTCTACACCTACTTCAACATCCCCGAGGGCAACGTGGTCTTCCACATGATGGGCCAGGGCCAGGAGACCCGGCACATCGTCATGCAGAACTACGAGGCGGTCATCTCCCCCTCCTGGTCCATCCACTGTGGCTGCGGCACAGGCAGCTACACCTTCATCTGGGCCATGGGTGGCGAGAACCAGGCCTTCGATGATATGGACGCAATCCCCATTATGGAGTTGCGTTGAGGAGGAAGGTGGCAATGAAGCGTTCCGAGATCAACCGCGCCCTACGGGAGATGGAGACGATGTGCGCAAAACAAATTTTCCACCTGCCACCGTTCTGCGGCTTTACGCCGCGGCAGTGGGAGGATCTGGGGCATGAATACGACGAGATCCGTGACTGTATGCTGGGCTGGGATATTACCGACTACGGTAAGGACGATTTTGACCACTTTGGATTCTCCTTGGTGACAATCCGCAACGGGAAACGTGCTATGGAAGAAAAGTATCCCAAAGTCTATGCGGAGAAGCTGCTATATCTCAAGGAAGGGCAATACGCGCCCAACCATTTTCACTGGTATAAAACGGAGGATATCATCAACCGCGGCGGCGGCAATGTCCTGATCCGTGTCTATAACTCCCTGCCAGACGAGGAGGTCGACTACCAATCTGATGTCACCGTCCATACCGACGGGCGTACCTACACCGTCCCTGCCGGGACTCAGATTCGTCTGACCCCCGGTGAGAGCATCCACATCCAACAGAGGCTGTACCACGATTTTATGGTGGAGGCCGGCAGCGGACCGGTCCTGCTGGGAGAGGTCAGCCAGTGCAATGATGACAATACGGACAACCGATTTAATCCGCCAGTAGGCCGCTTCCCCTCTATTGAGGAGGACGAACCGCCTTACCGCCTGCTGTGCAACGAGTATCCGGAGGCAAAGTGAAAGGAAAATTTTATGGATATGCAAAAACTGTTCAGCCTGAAGGGCAAAGTAGCTCTGGTGACCGGCGGGGCCTACGGCATCGGCTTCGCTATGGCGGAGGCCCTGGCGAACGCGGGGGCGAAGATCGCCTTCAACTGCCGCAGCCAGGAGCATCTGGACAAGGCTCTGGCGGATTACGCCGCCAAGGGCGTTGACGCCAAGGGCTACATCGCCGACGTCACCGACGAGGTCCAGGTGAAGGACCTCATCGCCAAGATCGAGGCCGATCTGGGCGGCGTGGACATCCTGTTCAACAACGCGGGCATCATCCGCCGCATCCCCATGACGGAGATGAGTGCGGAGGAGTTCCGGCAGGTGGTGGACATCGACCTGGTGGGCCCCTTCATCTGCGCCAAAGCCGTCATCCCCGGGATGCTGAAGAAGGGCTACGGGAAGATCATCAACATCTGCTCCATGATGAGCGAGCTGGGCCGTGAGACCGTCTCCGCCTACGCCGCCGCCAAGGGCGGACTGAAGATGCTCACCCGGAACATCTGCTCCGAGTACGGCGCGGCCAACATCCAGTGCAACGGCATCGGCCCCGGCTACATCGCCACCCCCCAGACCGCGCCCCTCCGGGAGCGCCAGCCGGACGGCAGCCGCCATCCCTTCGACCAGTTCATCATCGCCAAGACCCCGGCGGGCCGCTGGGGAGACCCGGAGGATCTGGCGGGTCCGGCGGTGTTCCTGGCCTCCGACGCCTCCAACTTTGTCAATGGACACGTCCTCTACGTGGACGGCGGCATCCTGGCCTATATCGGCAAGCAGCCGTAAGGAGACTGTGATGAACAATGTTTTTGAGAAAATCCACGCCATCGGTATTCTGCCGGTGATTGCCCTGGATGAAGCGGCCCAGGCTGTTCCGCTGGCAAGGGCCTTGGCCGCAGGCGGTATTCCAGCGGCAGAAGTTACATTTCGTACCGAAGCCGGAGAAGAAGCGATTCGCCGGATTGCCCAAGAGGTCCCGGAGGTACTGGTGGGCGCGGGGACGATACTGACCACTGAGCAGGCAGACCGCGCCGTGAACGCCGGGGCAAGATTCATTGTCAGTCCCGGTACGAACGCGAAGGTGGTCTATCACTGCCAGGAGTTAGGCGCACACCCCATCCCCGGTGCGGTCACGCCCACGGAAATCGAAACGGCTATGGAACTTGGACTGGACACGCTGAAATTCTTCCCGGCGGAACCCTCCGGCGGACTGGGGATGATCAAAGCCCTCTCCGCACCCTATACGCAGGTCAAATTTATCCCCACCGGCGGCATCAGCGCCGCCAATGTGGGGGAGTACCTGAAATATCCAAAGATTTTGGCCTGTGGCGGCAGTTGGATGGTCAAGAAGGACTTGATAAACGCCAGAAAATTCGATGAGATCCAAGCGATGGCGGCGGAAGCCGCCGCCATCGTGAGATTGGTCCGGGAGGGCAGGTAGCATGGCAAAAAGAGTTGTGACATTTGGTGAGATCATGCTGCGTCTGGCCCCCAATGGGTACTATCGCTTCTTCCAGAACGACCAGCTCCAGGCCACCTTCGGCGGCGGTGAGGCAAATGCAGCGGTCTCTCTGGCAAACTTCGGTCTGGATTCGGTGTATGTGACCAAGCTGCCCACCCATGCCATCGGCCAGGCGGCGGTGGATTCCCTGCGGCATTTCGGAGTAGATACCAGCAAAATTGTTCGCGGCGGCGACCGGGTGGGCATCTACTATCTGGAGAAGGGCGCAAGCCAGCGGGGCAGCGTGTGCATCTATGACCGGGCTCACTCCGCCATCCAGGAGGCAAAACGGGAGGACTTTGACTGGGATACCATTTTTGAGGGAGCGGACTGGTTTCACTTCACCGGGATCACTCCGGCGCTGGGGCAGAATCTGGTGGAGATCTGTCTGGATGCCTGCCAGGCGGCGAAGGCGCGGGGCGTAAAGATATCTTGCGACCTGAACTACCGCAGCAAGCTCTGGACGCAGGAGCAAGCCAGAGGTGCAATGACCCGGCTGTGCGAGTATGTGGATGTGTGTATCTCCAATGAGGAGGACGCCAAGGATGTGTTCGGCATCGAGGCGGAGAACACGGACGTCTATGGCGGGAAGCTGAATAAGGACGGGTACAGGAGTGTGGCAAAGCAGCTGACGGACAGATTTGGCTTTGAAAAGGTTGCTATTACCCTGCGCACTTCCATTTCCGCCAGCGACAACGACTGGGCGGGGATGCTGTACGATGGGAGAGACTGCTATTTCTCCAAGGAGTACCATCTGCACATCGTAGACCGCGTAGGCGGCGGGGACAGTTTCGGCGGCGGGCTGATCTATGCCCTGCTCTCCAGTAAGGACTCCCAGGCGTCTATTGAGTTCGCCGTGGCGGCCTCTGCGCTGAAGCACTCCATCGAGGGGGATTTCAACCGTGTGTCCGTTGCCGAGGTAGAGAAGCTGGCCGGGGGCGACGGCTCCGGAAGGGTACAGCGGTAACGGAGGATATGGAATATGGAAAAGTATCAGGCATGGGCGGGGGAAACGCTGGCAAAGGTCCGTGCGAAAATGGCCTGGGTCAGTGAGAAAAACAAAGATAAGATCCCCTACACCACAGATGAAACCGGCAGCTATGACGACCGATCCGATCCAACCGTTTCCTGGAATCGGGATGACGGGCTGAACTGGTGGACCAACGGCTTCTGGGGCGGCTTGATGTGGCTGCTGTATCGGGACACCGGGGAGGAGCGGTATGCCGAGATCGCCAGGTGCACGGAGAAAAAGCTGGAGCAGTGCTTCTCCGACTTTTACGGGCTGCACCACGATGTGGGCTTCATGTATCTGCTCACCTCCGCAGCGGATTGCAAGCTCACTGGCAGCGGGGACGCTCGGCGGAACGCCCTCCACGCGGCCAATCTTCTGGCGGGGCGGTTCAATCCGGCGGGACGGTTCATCCGGGCGTGGAACGAAAACGGGGACAAAGACGTGCGAGGATGGGCCATCATCGACTGCATGATGAATCTTTCCCTGCTCTACTGGGCTTCCCAAGAGAGCGGTGACCCCCGGTTCCGACAGATCGCGGTGATGCACGCGGACACCACGCTGAAGCATTTCCTCCGCCCCGACGGCTCGGTTCGCCATATCGTGGAATTTGATCCGGAGACGGGCGCGTTTGTGCGGGACTACGGCGGACAGGGTTATGAGCAGGGCTCATCCTGGACCCGTGGTCAGGGCTGGGCGGTATACGGCTTTGCCAACAGCTATGCCCACACGGGTGATCCGGTCTATCTGGATGTGGCCAAACGGGTGGCCCACTACTGCATTGCCAATCTGCGGGAGGACGGTATTATCCCGGTGGACTTCCGCCAGCCAGAGGACCCGGCATGGGAGGACTCCTGCGGCGCGTGCGTCATCGCCGATGGGCTGCTGGAGGTGGCAAGGTTTGTGCCGGACTGTGAGAAACCGCTGTATACCTGCGCCGCCGTGAAAATTCTGAAGGCCATCGCAGAAACCAGGGCGGACTGGTCGGAAAACTGCGACGCCGTCGTGCAGAACTGTACGGCGGCGTACCACGATGAGAAACACCACTTCCCCATGGTGTATGCGGATTATTTCTTCATTGAGGCACTGTATAAGCTGGCCGGCGGGGAAAATTTGATCTGGTAATTTTTTAGGAGGAAGTCATGAAGTTTGAAATCCGGGATACCTTCTATCTGGATAATCAGCAAATGCAGATCATTTCCGGCTCTATTCACTATTTCCGCGTCGTTCCGGAATACTGGCGGGACCGGCTGGAGAAGCTGAAAGCCATGGGCTGCAACACTGTGGAAACCTACATTCCCTGGAACCTCCACGAGCCCAAAAAGAGCGAGTTCCATTTTGACGGAATGTTGGATGTGGTGCGCTTTGTCCGGTTGGCCCAGGATCTGGGACTGTATGTCATCCTGCGGCCCGCGCCCTACATATGCGCGGAGTGGGAGTTGGGAGGACTGCCGGCCTGGCTGCTGGCGGAGGATGGGATGCGGCTCCGGGCGGCCTATCCGCCATTTCAGAAGCACGTTGCGGACTATTATCATGTGCTGATGGAAAAGCTGGTCCCGCTGCAAATCGACCAGGGCGGCCCGGTCATCATGATGCAGGTGGAAAACGAATACGGCTCATATTCCAATGACAAAACATATCTTCGTTGGCTGCGGGACTTGATGCGCACGGAGGGAGTCACTGTCCCGCTGGTGACTTCAGATGGCCCGGAGACGGAGTGCCTGGACGGCGGGACTCTGGAGGGAGTCACCCCCACGGCCAACTTTGGCTCCCATACAGAGGAGCGGTTCGGAGTCCTGCGGGAATACAGGCCGGGCGGTCCGCTGATGTGCATGGAGTTCTGGGTGGGCTGGTTCGACTATTGGGGCAACGGTGGGCATATGACTGGGAACCTGGAGGAATCTGTCCAGGATTTGGATAAGATGCTGGAACTGGGTCATGTGAACATCTATATGTTCGAGGGCGGCACCAATTTTGGCTTCATGAGCGGGGCCAACTACTATGACCGGTTGACGCCGGATGTGACCAGCTATGACTATGACGCAGTGTTGACGGAGGACGGTCAGATCACAGAAAAATACCGCCGTTATCGGGACGTGATTGCCAAGTACCGGGAGGTCCCGGAGGTGAAGCTCTCCACGAACATCCGCCGGATAGCATACGGTAAACTGCCGGTGCAAGACAAGGTGGGACTGTTCTCCGTGCTGGAGGATCTGAGCGCGCCGGTGGAGGGCATCCACACCCAGTCCATGGAGCGGCTGGGGCAGAATTACGGCTATATCCTCTACCGCTCCAACCTGGACACGGAGGACCATATCGGGAGGCTCCGACTGTATCGTGCCAACGACCGCGCCCAGGTTTTTGTGGACAGCACACCTCTGGTTACGCTCTATGACCGGGAGCTGCTGGAGGAGAAACAGGTGGACGCTTCCTTTGAAAAAGGGGCATCTCTGGATATTCTGGTGGAGAACATGGGGCGGGTCAACTTCGGCCCCCGGCTGGAGGAGCAGCGAAAGGGCATCGGCCAGGGAGTCGTCATCAACGGCCACTGGCACACCGGCTGGCGGCAATATCCGTTGCCGCTGGACAATCTGGAGAAGCTGGACTTCTCCAAGGCGTATCAGCCGGGGCTTCCCGGGTTTTACCGGTTTGTCTTTGATGCGGCGGAGCTGGGCGACACATTCTTGGATTTTTCCGGCTGGGGGAAAGGGTGCGCCTTTGTAAACGGGTACAATATCGGCCGGTTCTGGGAGATCGGGCCGCAGAGACGGCTGTATATTCCCGCGCCGCTTCTGCGTCCGGGGATGAATGAGATCATCTTTTTTGAGACGGAGGGCAGGACCGGGGGGATCATTACGCTGAGGGATACGCCGGACATCGGCTGAGGAGTGTTTTAATTGTGGCGGCATATTTATTTTCTCATTTTGCCGGTGAAAAATCAGATGGCGAACAGGTTTACTTCGCAGTAAGCCGCGATGGACTACATTGGCAGGATCTCAATGATGGACACCCTGTTCTATGCTCAACCCTAGGAACCTGTGGTGTACGTGATCCGTTTCTGGTGCGGCACCCAATAAGCAGAAAGATATATCTGATAGCTACCGACTTATGTATTGGGGCGAAAGCGGATTGGGGTGCAGCCCAGACGAGCGGAAGCCGTGATATACTTGTGTGGGAAACAGAAGACATCGTCCATTGGAGTCAGGAGAGAACCTGCATGGTCGGACTTTCAAACGCGGGCTGCGTCTGGGCTCCGGAAGCACTATATGACCAGAGCAAGAATGCGTTTTTTATGTTTTTTTCTTCCAACGTGAAAAATGATGGAGATGAACGAGCAAAGCACAGAATCTATGCGGCGTATACAAGGGACTTCAGGCATTTTTCCAAGACATTTCTATACATGGAAAAAAAGTGCGACATCATCGACACCACAATTTGGGTGGACAAAGGCCTGTTTTATCGCATATCTAAGGATGAGGACAGCAAGCGACTAATACTGGAATCATCAGACGCATTGCTAGGAGAATATACGGAGATTGATTCTCCGCAGCTGCAATCCTTGGAAGGAGTAGAGGGGCCGGAGATGTATCTATTGCCGGATGGGCGAACTTGGTGTTTGATAGTAGACCAGTTTATGCTAGGAAAAGGATATATGCCGATGGTCTCTCGAGATCTATCGGCAGGAACATTTCAAATTCTTGACCCGAGACAGTATAATTTGGGGAAATCTTTCAAGCGGCATGGCGGTGTTCTTCCAATTACAGAGGACGAGTATGATCGCCTTGTGTACACATATGGACGGGGGACATATCAAAAATGAAAGAGTCAATAAACGGAACAGTCTGGAAAGACATCAATGGAAATCCCATCCACGCCCACGGTGGCTGGATATTATTTCACGGCGGCTGGTACTACTGGTACGGAGAGGATCGCCGGGAGCGGTACTACGTCAGCTGCTACCGTTCCCGAAATCTGAGAGACTGGGAGTTTCGCCGCCACATCTTGACCATGGATTCCAGAATGGAAGCGTACCGCGTCCGAACAAAGCTCCAGCTCCAGAATGAGGACGGCGGGAAGGTCAATTTAGAGCGGCCAAAGGTACTCTTTAATGAGAAAACAGGAAAATTTGTCCTCTGGGCGCATTTTGAGAACGGGAGGGATTACACGGCCGCCGCCGCTGCTGTGGCCACTTGCGATACGCCGGATGGGGATTTTACCTACCACGGCCACTTCAACCCCTACGGGTATATGTCACGGGACTGCACTCTGTTCCAGGACGATGATGGGACGGCTTATTTCATCTCCGCCGCCCGGGACAACGCCGACTTGCACGTCTACCGGCTGACGGATGATTACATGAATGTGGAGCGCCTGGTTCATCGTCTCTGGCAGGGGGAATATCGGGAAGCCCCGGCTGTGGCGAAAATCAAGGGGCGGTACTATATGTTGACATCCTTCTGCACCGGCTGGGAGCCGAATCAGGCAAAGTACGCCTGGGCGGATGCCATAGAGGGACGGTGGAGCTGCCTGTTGGAGATCGGTGATGAGACGACGTACCACAGTCAGCCCGCCTTCCTTCTACAAAAGGATGGACGCACCTTATATTTTGGCGACCGATGGGGCGGTGACGGCGAGGCGTATTTTTCCTCCAGCTATGTGGTCTATCCCCTGGAACTGACGGAGGGAAGGCTGGCGATAAAGCCTGTGGAAGAAATCTGGCTTTGACGCCCCCGGAGACGGCAGGACGGCGCGAAGGAAAAAGGAGGGGAACATTCTGTATGAAGATACTGATTGCAGATGATGACGCCTACACAAGAGAAGGACTGGTAGAGAGCATTGATTGGGAGACGCTGGGGATCGATGAAATCATGCAGGCGGTCAACGGCCAGGATGCGTTGACCACTGCCCGGTGGTTTCACCCGGACATTATCCTGACGGATATCCGGATGCCCCAGATGGACGGCCTCGCCTTCGCCCGAGAACTGCTGGCCGGCAGCCGGGAGAGCCGGGTGATCTTTATCAGCGGCTACATGGAGATCGATTATTTGAAGGACGCTATCCAGCTGTCCGCAGTGGATTTTATCGAAAAACCCATTGACCGGTCCGCTCTGCGGCGGGCGCTGGCAAGGGCCGTCGAGGAGGTGCGGGAGATCCGGCGCCACCGGGCGGCGGTGGAGGACCAGAGGAATATCCGGCAGCAAACCCTGGTCCGGCTTCTGTGCAGCGAACAGCCCGATCCCAAGACGATAGAAAAATTGGCCCAGGAAGTGGGCTTCCCGCTGACGGGCGTCTATGTCTGTGTTTTTCTCCAGTATTCGGCAAAACAGCCTCTATCGGAAGAAGATGACGACAAACTCATGGCATCGATACAGGCTTACTCTGCAAAGACTTTGGGGCAGTGGGACAAGGAAAAGCGGCAATTCCAGATGGTTCTTGCCCTTTCCGATAGAAATCAGCACCAGCTGGCATCCATCTGTGCCGCACTGTCCACGGAGTTTCCACAGTGCTGGGTGGGAGCCGGCGCGGAGGTGGAGGATCACCGGCAGATCAGAAACAGCAGCCGGATGGCCGCTGCCGCTGTCAACTGCGCGTTTTATCAGACTGAGCGAAAGATCTTTCGCATCAGCAGGGAAATACGGGGAAAACACGCTGTAGAACCTGGCATATACGGCGAGTTCCTGCAGATCTTGTCAGAGCCGCCGGAAAAGATTCAGGATAGGTTCTGTACATTGTTTAAGGAGCTGCAAGAAAATATTTATTGTCCCAGAGAGCAGGTCTGCACACTCGTGGCCTCCCTGCTTCTCGCGCTGTACCGGGCATATCCAGGCCTGTACGGCAAGCATCCGGCAATTAAAAACGAGGAAGACATCCAGTTGGTCCTGACCAATATGGAAAGTTTGCAGGAGATGGAGCTGCTTATCCTTGATCTTCTGCCCTGCATCCAGGACAGGGATATGGAGAAGAAAACGTTCAGCAGGATCGTCCAGAGCGCGATCGAGTATATTGCCCGGCATTTTCGTGAGAAGGATTTAAGTGTGGCGCAGATTGCGGACTATCTGCACTTCTCTCCGGATTACCTGAACGTTCTTTTCAAGCAGGAGACGAAGCTGACCATCAAGCAGTATGTGAACAATTACCGCCTGGAAAAATCCATGGCTATGTTAGAAAAAGATTTCTACAAGGTGACGGAGATCGCCGAATTGTGCGGCTATGACAACGCCAACTATTTTGCCAAGGCATTCCGGAAAGCCACGGGCATGACGCCAACGGAATATAGGGAAAACCATGAACATTTATAAGAAGATTTTGAACTGGTTTCAAAGTGCTTCCCTCAACAGGAAAATCATTATCCTGGTATTTGCGGTAGGCATACTCCCACTTGGGCTGGCATTTTGGTTCTCCCTGTCAGAGATGGGAAAGATCACACAGGAACAGCAGTCCTATACGGAAAACCAGGGCTTTACCCAGGTATTTGGCGCCGTGGAAGATAAATTGGAGCGGATGAAAAATATTGCCGCCCTGCTGGCGATGGACGATGATGTTACCCGTGACATCATGCTGGCAGGCCAGGCCCGAAGCACTGCGGAGCAGCTGGCCCATTTTAATCATTTATCCCGCTACCTTAACAGCATGGAGTTGGCGTTCAAGCCAAACGATATTGTTTTTTTCGTGGATTCCGATTTGGCTGAGACGGGCAATCAAGCGGGGCGTTTCCGCTCTATGGACGCTCTTTTGCAAACGGGCTGGTATGACCGGCTACGGGGCAACAACGGGAATTCCACCTGGGTCAGGTTTCAGGAGCCGCACTCCAACACCCATGACATCGCCATTGTCCGGGAGATCTGGAACCCGGACGATTACCATGAGACGCTGGGCGTACTGGCGGTAGTCCTGGCTCAGGATGACTTGAAGAAGATGCTGGTCCCTTCCGCACGGACACAGATGATGTATTTGGAAACAGCGGACGGCATTGTATTAACCTCCAACACGGGGAAAGAGGACCTGACATGCGTACCATTGGGAAAGCGCGGACTGCAGGACAGAGATTTTTCCCCCATTCGCCTGGAGGACACGGAATACCTGCTGCGCAGCCAGATGATGGAGGGGACCAGTATTTATTTGGTATCCCTTGTTCCGGAGGATGCCCTGGAGCGGGAAGTGGGCGCGGTGAACGCAAGGCTGCGGATGACCTATGCGCTCATCTGCTTAGTCAGTCTGTTGGCCGTGATCCCCTTGACCCGTTCCATTACCAGACGTATCTTCCTGCTGAAAGAACAAATGATGCGTACTCAGGACGGAATCATCAGTAAGCTGGAGGGTCAGGAGGCCTACCATGACGAGATTGGACAGCTCACCAGCCATTACAACGACATGGTGGATAAAATCGGGGAGCTGCTGCAGGAGCAGTATGCTTTGGGTCAGCAAAAGACGGAGGCGGAGCTGCGGGCTCTGCAATCCCAGATCAATCCCCATTTTTTGTACAACACCTTGGATATGATTAACTGGATGGCACTGAAGGATGAGACGGACAATATCCAAAATGTGGTCTTGGCCATGTCCAAATTCTACCGGCTGACCATGAGCAAGGGCCACGATATCGTGACCATAGGCGATGAGTTGACTATGTGCAGCGCCTATATGGAGATTCAAAATCGCCGCTATCGCGGCAAGATCCTCTACGAGGTGGAGGTAGACGATGAGATCGAGGGCTATCTGATCCCCAAGATCACCCTCCAGCCTTTCCTGGAAAACGCCATTATCCATGGTATCAATGAGAAGGAGGATGCCATGGGTAATGTACGCTTGAATGGCTGGATGGAGGATGGGCGCATTACTCTGAGCGTGACGGATGACGGCGCCGGTATGCGGGAGGAGGACAAGACGAAGCCCCACACAGGCAGTCACTACGGGATGGAGAATATCGCCCAGCGGCTGGAGTTGTTTTTTGGAGAGAAGATCCCCATCCGTGTGGAGAGTTCGCCAGGAATCGGTACATGTATCATCATCAATATTCCGGCCAAGGCCGCCGGGGGACAGGAGGGCGTTTCCAAATGATGTATAAGCTGTGGTCTGAAGGTGCAAAAATGCCCCAAAAGCTCAAGCGATGGGGGTGTCTTGCTGCCGGCAGCCTGTTGCTGGCAATCTGCGGCTGTATGCCACAGACCTCTCCTCCTGTTGAGGAGCCAAGGGACGAGCCGGTGGCAAATCTCCGGGCGGTCATCCAAGGCACGCCGCCGGCGGAGGGACTGGATGAGCTGTACCGGCAGCTGGATGAACTGACCATACCGGAACTCAACTGCACCTTGCGCTTCGTCTATATCCCCAGGAAAGAGGGCGAAAATCAGCTGGACGCCGCTGCAGCATCGGGAGAATACGACTTCATTCCCAATGGCGTGTTTTCCAATTATCATCTGCAGGTAGCCAAAAATGCGCTCCTCGATCTGAACGAATACTTGCCTCTGGTACCGGATTTACAGGCCCATTACGCGGCGTACTCCGAAGACCTTTTGAAAAGCTGCGAGATCAGCGGCGGTTTGTATGGGATACCGCAGTACAGTCCCGGCGTTCAAAACACCGATGAGGGTTTCTTTTTTCGAGAAGACCTGCGGAAAGAGTGGGGGCTGGAGCCAGTCACGGATCTGGAGACCATGGAGGCCTATTTGTACAGGGCGAAAGAGACGGAGGCATACCGGGAGCAGCATCTCATCACCGACTACCGCATCTGGACGTGTCTGTGGTTCATGGTCAGCCAGGGAAAATATCTGGAGTTGGACAGCATCCTGGAGACGCCTTTCCTGGTCGCTCTGGCCGACGATCCGGGTGCGCTTGTCAACCGCATGGAAACGCCTGAGTTCCAGACGGTCGCGGCCTATCTTCGTAAGTGGCAGGAAGCGGGCATCCTGGGAATTGGGCTGCTGTCTCCGTCCAGCAGTGAGAAGGCAGGAGTGTGGCCGATGATGGCCGCCGGACAAGTTCCCTGCGAAACGAACAGCCCCTTCTGGTCAATCAATCCCGGCGTGATTCGGGAAATTTGGGAGGCACATCCCACATGGGAGTTTGCCTTTTTCCCATACTGTACGAATGATGTGAGCTGGTACTTGGACAGTCTTGCAGATGCCTCCGTTATATCGATTTCCTCCAAGACCAGATACCCGGAGACGGCCATCAGGTTGCTGGAGAAGATCCATACCGATCAGCGGTACTACGATCTTCTGCGTTATGGTGTGGAGGGCATCCATTACAATCTGACGGACGGCCTGCTGGATTACAGCGAGATCCCCAGCGCCAACGCCTTCGGCTGGACACCAATCACGGATGAGGGGCTCAGCCGAGACAGGGAGATTGATGACCGGAAGTGGTATGAGGATTTAGAAGTGCCCTATAGTCAATGGCAGGATCAGGTTGCCGCTCAGGCAAAGATCGATCCTCTGGGCGGGTTCCGCCGGGACATGTCCGGTCTGAAGGACGTAGCAGACGAGATAGACAACGTGTGGGTGCAGTATTATCTCCCCATCCTGTGCGGCTACCAGGCTGACACGGGCCAGGCAATTCAGGACGCCAACGAAGCGCTGCGGCAGGCTGGATTCGGCACCTATTTTGCAAGCATGCAGCAGCAGGTTGCGGAGCACCTTGGCACGGGAGATTGATCCTCGCTTTGGCTGAAGCAGCTACATCTATGACGCCTATCTGGCATACCGTCTCAGCGGCGCCTACGTGACCAGCTGCTCTGATATTTGATAGAAATCGAGGAGGAGATCAAAGATGAAAACCTATCTGGGCATTGAACTGGGCTCCACCCGCATCAAGGCGGTGCTGGTTGGGCCGGACATGAAGTCCATCGCAGCTGGAGCCCACGAATGGGAGAACCGGCTGGAAAACGGCTACTGGACATATTCGATGGATGCTGTCTGGGCCGGTATTCAGGAGAGCTATCGGAAAATGGCGGAGGATTTCCAGGCAAAGACCGGAGAGGGGCTGTCTTCTATTGACGCCATCGGATTCTCCGCCATGATGCACGGCTATATGGCCTTTGACCGGGGCGGAGAATTGCTGACGCCCTTCCGCACCTGGCGCAATACCACCACCGGCTCTGCGGCGGCGGAATTGACGGAGCTGTTCGGCTTCAACATTCCCCAGCGGTGGAGCATCGCCCACCTGTACCAGGCGATGCTGAACGGCGAGGAGCATGTAAAGGACATCGATTACCTCACCACCCTTGCGGGATATATCCATTGGAAGCTCACCGGCCGCCGGGTGTTGGGCGTGGGCGAGGCCAGCGGCATGTTCCCCATCGACAGCGAGAAAAATGATTTTGACACCGGGATGATTGCCAAATTTGATGAGAAAGCGGCAGAGTATCCCTGGAGCCTCCGTAACATCCTGCCAGAAGTCCTGACAGCTGGACAGGAGGCCGGGACTCTTACTCCGGAGGGTGCAAAACTCCTGGATCCCACCGGAAAACTTCAGCCGGGTATTCCGTTCTGTCCTCCTGAAGGTGATGCGGGTACTGGCATGGTGGCAACCAACTCTGTTGCCGTGCGCACGGGCAACGTCTCGGCTGGGACCAGCGTATTCGCCATGATCGTTCTGGAGAAGGCGCTCAGCAAATGCTATCCAGAGATCGACATGGTGACAACGCCAACCGGCAAGCCTGTTGCCATGGTCCACTGCAACAGCTGCACCTCCGATCTGGATGCCTGGGTGGACCTGTTCGGCCAGTTTGCGGCACTCATTGGCGCTGATGTATCCAAAACCGCCCTTTATTCCACGCTCTATCAGCACGCCATGACCGGCGCGGCGGACTGCAATGGATTGGTAGCCTACAACTACTTCGCCGGGGAACCGATTACCGGCCTGGATGAGGGCCGCCCGCTCTTTGTCCGGAACCCCGGCGGCATGAGCCTTGCCGATTTTATCCGTGCCCACCTGTATTCCTCCGTGGCGACCCTCAAGCTGGGCTTGGACATCCTCTTCCGGCAGGAGCATGTGGCTCTGGACAGCCTGCTGGGTCATGGCGGACTGTTCAAAACGCCGGTCGGGCAGCGTGTCATGGCTGCTGCTGTGGGTGTGCCGGTGACAGTGATGGAAACCGCCGGGGAGGGCGGCCCCTATGGGATGGCGCTTCTGGCGGCATACATGCGCTGCAGATCCGGCGGAGAGATTTTGGAGGATTTTCTGAAAGATCGGGTATTCTCCGATGCCCCCAGCGTTACCATCGCCTCCACACAGGAGGAGTTGGACGGATTCAACGCCTATATGGCGCGCTATACCGCCGGACTCGCCATGGAGCGAGCTGCGGTAAATACTTTGAAATGAGGAAAGATCATCATGAAGAATAAGCAGTTCTGGTTTATCGTCGGATCCCAACACCTCTATGGCCCGGAGGTCCTGGAGACTGTTGCTGCCCGCGCCGCCGAGATGGCGGCAGAAATGAAAAAAAGTCTCCTGATTCCCTGCACTATTGTCTACAAGGCCACCGTCAAGACCTGTGAGGAGATCACGGCGCTGATGAAGGAAGCCAACTACGATGACAACTGCTATGGTGTGATTACCTGGTGCCACACCTTCTCCCCCAGCAAGATGTGGATCAACGGTCTTGAGCTGCTCCAGAAGCCTTGGTGCCACTTCGCAACCCAGTACAACCGGGAGATCCCCAATGATGAGATCGACATGGACTTCATGAATCTGAATCAGGCCGCCCACGGCGACCGGGAACATGGGTTCATTGGAGCCCGTCTCCGCAAGTCCCGGAAAATCGTGATGGGCTACTGGCGGGATAAGGGGCCGCTGAAGGAGCTGGGACTGTGGATGCGCTCCGCCGTGGGCGTGGCCGAGAGCCGCGGCCTGAAGGTCTGCCGCTTCGGGGACAATATGCGCAATGTGGCTGTCACCGAGGGTGACAAGGTAGAGGTGCAGCGGAAGCTGGGCTGGCAGGTGAATACATGGGCGGTTGGCGATCTTGTGAAGGAGATGAACGCTGTCACGGACGCTGAGATCGACGCCCTGATGGCGGAGTACGCCTGGAAGTACGATATGAACACGGACAAGGTGGAAAACGTCCGTTATCAGGCCCGGGAGGAGATCGCCATGAAGCGGTTCCTGGACCGGGTGGGGGCCGAGGCGTTCACCAACACCTTTGAGGACCTCTACGGCATGGAGCAGCTTCCCGGCCTTGCCAGCCAGCGGCTCATGGAGCAGGGCTACGGCTATGGCGGCGAGGGTGACTGGAAGGTATCCGCTATGACCCGCATCGTCAAGGCCATGACTGAAGGCATGGGCGGCGGCTCCGCCTTCATGGAGGATTATACCTACCATCTCAAGGAGGGGGAGGAGTATTCTCTGGGAGCCCATATGCTGGAGGTCTGCCCCTCCGTGGCGGCGGATAAGCCACGGATCGAGTGCCACCACCTGGGCATCGGGATGAACGAGAAGGACCCCGCCCGGCTGGTGTTTGAGGGCAAGGCGGGCCCCGCCGTGGTGGCCAGCCTCATCGACATGGGCGGCCGTCTGCGGCTCATTGTCCAGGACATTGAGGCGGTGAAACCGATCATGGATATGCCGAATCTGCCTGTAGCGCGGGTGATGTGGCGGGCATACCCAGACCTCTGCACCGGCGCAAAGATGTGGATCCTCGCCGGCGGGGCCCACCACACGGTTCTCAGCTACGATGCCACCGCGCAGATGCTGGAGGACTGGGCGGAGATGATGGATATTGAATATGTCCATATCGGGAAGGATACCACCATGGAGGGCCTCAAGCAGCAGCTTCTCCTGGCGGACCTGACCTGGAAACTGAAGTAGGAGGCGTGTTATGCTGGAAGAACTGAAGATCAAGGTCTGCGAGGCCAACATGGAGCTGCCCCGGCGGGGGCTGGTGACCTATACCTGGGGAAACGTCAGCGGCATCGATCGGGAGCGGGGTCTGTTTGTCATCAAGCCTTCTGGCGTGGAGTACGAGGAGCTGAAGCCGGAAGATCTTGTGGTGATGGACCTCCGGGGCAACCAGGTGGAAGGGGAGATGAATCCCTCCTCTGACACAAAAACCCATCTGGTACTCTATAACGCTTTCCCGGGGATTGGGGGAATCGTCCACACCCACAGCCCTCACGCTGTGGCCTGGGCCCAGGCGGGCCGGAACATCCCTGCCTACGGAACCACTCACGCCGACTACTTTTACGGCCCCATCCCCTGCGCTCGGAATCTGACACCGGAGGAGATCGAGGCGGATTACGAAACCAATACCGGACACGCAATCGTGGAGACCTTCCGCCAGCGGAATATCAACCCAGCCCATGTTCCTGCTGTCATCTGCTGCAACCACGGGCCGTTCACCTGGGGGAAGGATGCCGCCCAGGCGGTGTACCATTCGGTGGTGCTGGAGGAAGTTGCAAAGATGGCGATGTTTACCGAGGCTGTCAATCCCAAGATTAGTCCCGCTCCACAGTGCATTCAGGACAAGCATTTTATGCGTAAGCATGGGCCAAACGCCTACTATGGGCAAGAATCGAAGCAGCAGTGTAAGTAACTGCATACAGATAGCCACTATTATGTATAGAATATTGCTTTTTCATAGCGTAGCAAAGGAAAGTCAGTTTTATAGCCAGAAAGGAGCGTTTACTATCGAAAAAGGCCGCCTAATGTGACGAAGAAAGGTTAGATATATGGAGAACATCATTATTATTCGTGTGCCAGACCCAAACGGGAGTATCTTTCCCAAAATAGTAGATGCAGTCAACAGCGGCATTAGCGAGAACTCGCATATCAACAATATTGAGTTGATCTATCCAGGACTCCGAATCAATATGAAGACTGGCATTGTCGAGCGTGATGGCCTCCAGCTACAACTTAACAACAGCGAATTCCGTATACTCTGCCACTTAGCGCAGTATCCTGGACATATCTTTACATGTGACCAATTGTATACAGCGGTCTATGGCGAGTTTGCATACAATTCCAATTCCGTCCCAACCATTATCTGGCGGCTAAGAAACAAGTTGGGACGGGAACCTCCGTTTATCAAGACGGTGGTGGGAATGGGATACAAATTTGAAATACCGGAAGATTAGAAGAGAAGGACGGCCTCGCCAAAAGGCCGTCCTTCTCTTGCTTTTGGCCAACATGGAGACCTTTTTATATATCATCTAATTTTAACTTATTTTGAAATCTTTGATATTTGAGAAAGGTAGAATCTTCCTACACGGAGGGGTAAGCCCCTGATGCAAATAGCAAACTGCTTCTGCCTTTACAATATTCCCCTCAGCGGATCACTGCTCCCCCATAAAAATGGAAGGGCTTCCGGCCAAGCAACAGAAGTATAAGTGAACAAAGGAGAGCGATGCGCGGTGATATGGATTGATCTGCGCAAAAAAAGTTTTCTCGCCGCTTCAGCGGCATTTTACAAATATCTGTATACAGTTGATCTGCAAGCATCCGAAGTTCTATTTCTGCATAGAGTCCGATGCTCCTTGCTTCTTTTTCGACCGCCTGCCGGCTGTCGGTCCCCTCCGGTCTAAGTCATGCGTGGACACGCACGAAAAATGATCGGAAAGGATGGTTCTCTATGAGTGAAGAATCAGGAGCGCACATCATCCGGTTACTGGAGACCTACCAGGAGCGGGAGCGGAAAATCGCCCTGCTTCACTATGAGCTGGAGCACCCCGCGCACATATCCCCGAACGAAATGCTCAACGGAATGTCGTTTGGGCATGGCGAGGGCCCTCACAGCCCCGGGTATATCTCGGACAAAACGATGTACATTGCGCTCAACTATCAAGAACAGGCGGACAAACTCAACGCCAGCACAAAGGACGAGATTGCCCGGCAGCTTGCGAATCTGGAGCACGAGCAGAACCGCCTAAAGTATTACGTGTCCCTCCTGGAGTCCCGTGAGAAAGCCGTTATCCGGCTTGTGTACTACGATAAGTGTTCCTGGAGAGAGATCGCCAAGAAATTGGAGATTGCCCCCAGGACTGCGCGGCGGATCAGGGATGATGCGGTTACAAGGCTGACCAGGATGTACGACTTCACTGAAGGCAATTCTTGAGTACTGTCACACATTTGTCCAACTTGTGTCACATAGATTTCCCTAAAATGTCATATGTATGGGTATTGCAATGTCACAATCATCTGTGCTATGATTAAACTACCAAAATAAGAGATGCTTCCCGAGCTCCGGCTTGGGAGGCATCTCCTTTTACTATGCGAAAAGGAGTACATGATGATGACGGACAAAGAATATACAGTGCTGAAAGACGCCGATGTTCGGATGATAGACCCCGCCTCTGTGCCGGATATTCGGAACATCTCGGTCAACGCGGCGCTCCCACCAGTTGAGCGGATCCGGGATGTGGCCCGGCAGATGAATGGCAATCCCTTTGTTTACCGCTGCGGCGGTATCCTCGTCAAAATGAAATTCTCCGGCACCCGTCCGCTTCAAGCTGTCTTGGAGGACTGCCTGGAGCATTGCACCTGACATAAAATTTTGCCCTTTACAAACTGCGGCAAAACTGATATACTGAATGCGGATCAAATCAGAATAGGCTGGTTCCATGAGAGCTTTCTGACTGCAATATCCGCATTTGCGGAAAAAGTCAGGAGGTATTCCCATGGATTTTTTTAATTGCTATGGATATGGCCGCCTCTCCCGTGAGGACATCGGCAAAGCGGAGAGCGACAGCATCAAGAACCAGCGGGATCTGATACACGCCTATGTATCCCGGCACCCGGAGCTGCGGCTTGCCATGGAAGGCTACGATGATGGCTATACCGGAACGGACTTCGAGCGGCCCCATTTCAAGGAGATGCTGGAAGCTGTTCGGGCCGGGAAGGTCAACTGCGTGATCGTCAAGGATCTCTCCCGATTTGGGCGCGAGTATATCGAGGCCGGGCAATATATTGAAAAGCTGTTTCCTGCGCTGGGCGTGCGTTTTATTGCCATCAACGATAACTACGACACACAGCACCTGGACAGTTCCAGCAGCCTGATCCTGCCCTTCAAAAATCTGATAAACGATGCTTATTGTCGGGATACATCCATCAAAATCCGCAGTCATTTCGATGTCAAACGCCGGAACGGAGATTTTATCGGTTCCTTTGCCGTTTATGGCTATGCCAAAAGTCCGGAGAACAAAAACAAGCTGGTGGTTGACCCTGACGCGGCGGAAATCGTTCGTGAGATATTCGCCAGCCGGATCGCTGGCCGGAGCTGCCAAGGGATCGCGGATGATATGAACAAGTTGGACGTCCTCTCCCCGATGGAGTATAAACGCTCTCAGGGAATGAATTTCAAATCCGGATACCGTATTCATAGTAAGACCAAGTGGACAGCTGTCGCGGTACGCCGCATTTTACAGAACGAGGTCTATCTGGGCGTTATGACCCAAGGTAAGCGGACTACCCCCAACTACAAGGTCAAAACTGTGGTAGAGCGTCCGCCGGAGGAATGGATGCGGGTGGAGGGAACCCATGCGGCCATCGTCAGCCTTGAGGATTTCCAGCTTGCTGCCCGCCTGATGGCGACCGATACCCGGATGGCCCCCGGGGCAAAGGCTGTCTATCCCATGGCAGGAATTGTCTGCTGCGGGGACTGTAAGGGCAACATGGCTCGGAAAACCAGCGCCTGCGGTGGGAAAACCTACGCCTACTACGTGTGTGCCACCCACCGCGCGGACAAATCGGTCTGCTCTATGCACAGCATCAGCGAGGCCAAGCTGGAGCAGGCTGTGCTGGCAGGGATCAATCTGCACATCCAGGAGGTCGTGGAACTGTCCGGGGCTCTGGCTGCCATACAGAGGCGTCCGATGCGGCAGGTAGCGGCAGAACGGATGGATCATCATCTGACGGAACTGCGCACAAAGTTGGTTAAGACTCAAGGAATCAGGGATTCCCTTTACCGCCGCTATGCGGCGGGAGAAGTATCGGAGGCAGATTTTTACGAGTTCAAACGGATCTTTACCAGCGACTGCGAGGAGGTGGAGCAGGCCATTGAGACGCAGCAGCGTCAGATGGACAATCTGCTGGTAAATGCCGCTCCGGACAGTCCTTGGATCGAGCACTTCCGGCAGTTTGGCAGGTTGGATGTTTTGACCCGGGATGCGCTGGTACGCTTGGTAGACCGCATTTTGGTCTATGAGGGCGGCTGCATAGAGATCGTTTTCCGGTATCAATCGCAGCACGATCAGGCAATGTCCCTGGTAATGGCGGCAGGTGATCTAAAGGAGGCGATGTGATATGGCAAGAAAAAGCAGGAAAGAAGCCATTCGCACAGCCAACGGAGGATGTGCCGCTGCCGTCCAGCCCCCTGATGTATGTGAATCAGAAATTGTTTACCGTACCTGGGGCTATGTCCGCCTCTCCATTCTGGATACCCGATACCACAACGGTAGCGAGTCGCTGCAGAACCAGAAAGCATTACTGCGGGAGTACACAGAACGGCATCCTAACCTTCAGCTCCTCGAAATCTGCGAGGATAACGGGGAAACCGGGACAAATTTCAACCGAGCTGGATTTGAAAAGCTGATGGAAGCGGTCTACACCGGTCGAGCCAACTGCGTCATTGTGAAGGATCTATCCAGATTTGGACGGGACTACCTGGAGACAGGCAACTATCTGGAACACATTTTCCCCTCGCTGGGGATTCGCTTTATTTCCGTTGTGGACGGGTACGACAGTGCCGATGCAACGACCTCAGAGTACCTGACGGTTGCGCTGAAAAATCTGCTGAATCAAATGTACTCCGCTGATATTTCCCGAAAATCCGGTTCCGTTCTGAGGGAAAAGATCAAGCGTGGTGAGTTTATCGGCGGATATGCCGCTTACGGCTACCGTAAAGATCCGGCGGACAGGCATCATCTTGTGATTGATCCGGAAGCTGCCGCAGTGGTTCGGACGATCTACGAAAAGCGGCTGAGCGGTATGGGAAATACCGCGATCACCCGCTGGCTCAACGAGTCTGGGATCCTATCCCCCTGCTGCTACCGCTATCAAAAAGGCATCCTTCTGGACGAACGGTTTGCACAGCCTAAAATATGGAAGGTTGAATCAGTCAAAAATATTCTGAAAAATCAGGTATATCTGGGTCATACGGTTCAAGGCCGCCGCCGGTCGGAGTTTTATGCGGGAAAGCCGGACAGACTTCTGCCGCCGGCGAAATGGACGATTGTCGAGAATACACACGATGCAATCATTTCCAAAGAAGAGTTTGATACTGTACAGATCCTGTGCGGTGAGAAAAAAGCACAGTACCATGCCCGGTTAGGGAAGTACGATCACCTGGGAAAAAGTGAAAACATTCTGAAAGGGCTGGTTTTCTGCGGCGATTGCGGACGGCCCATGGTTCGCTACAAGCAGGTTTCCCATGGACGAAAGGTTTCCTACCGTTATCTTTGTCCCAATTATGCCGAGATGCTGGAGCGTAGCGGATGCAGCTATAAGTATCTGCAAGAGGAGGTGCTACTGGAAACACTGCAGCAGGTCATTGCCAAAGAGATCGAGCTGGCGGTGGACGCCACAGCTCTGGCAAAAAAACTTTCCCAAGGAAAAGAGAAGCTGATTTCCAGCCGTGCGGCTGAAATCAAGAGGCTGAATACCAGACTCTTCCAGGTTGATGCTCGCAAGAAGGTTTCCATGCAGGACTACCTCGGCGGAGGACTTTCCTATTCCGAGTACGAACGCTTGCGTGAGTGCTGTGATGCTGAAGCTAAGGAAGTGAAGGGTGCGATTTTTGCACTCCGAGCCGGACAGCAGCATGATGCAGAGACGCTGACTGAGGAAAACCCGTGGCTGCGGGCGTTTAGTACTGTCCCCGTAACGGAGCATCTGACCGGAGAACTGGCTCACGCCTTGATTGAGCGTATTACCATCTTTTCGGAGAACCGGATCGAAGTAACCTTCCGATTCCAGAACGAGCGGGAGCAGCTGCTCTCCGTATCGGAAAGTGGGGTGGCCTGATGCCGGTATTGGCTAAATACATTCGCCTTTCATCCGCTGATGAGGATAAGAAGTATGGCGACAAGCATGAGAGCAACAGCGTTACCCATCAAAGGATGCTCCTGGACAGCTATATCAGCAGCCACCTCGAATTTAGTGGCTATGAGGTGCTGGAATTTCTGGATGATGGCCGAAGCGGGACGAATTTCACAAGGCCCGGTGTATTGGCGCTGCTGGGAGCGGCCCAGCGGCGGGAGATCGACTGCATCGTTGTAAAGGATTTTTCCCGATTTGGCCGGAGCTACCTGGATGTCGGCAATTACCTGGAACGGGTCTTTCCGGCGCTTGGGATCCGTTTCATATCCCTCAACGATGAGTATGACAGCAAGAATTATCCATACGGCGTGGCCGGGGATGTGGGAAATGGGCTACTGGCGCTTATCTATGATCTCTACAGCCGGGAATTATCGCAAAAAATCAAAGATTCCCGACGGCAGTATGCCAGCCGCGGCCAGTGTGTCAGCGCCTATCCGATTTATGGATATGCAAAGTCGCCAGAGAATCGCAGGGCTTGGGTCATTGACCCGGAGCCAGCAAGGGTGGTACGGCAGATATTTGAATGGTTTCTGGAGGGAAAGGGGCAGACGGAGATTTGTGATCTGCTGAGTGGATCAGGTACGCCAACACCGGCGCAATGGAAACGGGAAGCCGGCATCAAACGGCAACTGTGGAACTCCGATCGTATTCGGAACGAGTGGGGGCGTTCAATGGTGGCCCGGATTCTCCGCGATGAGCGGTACACCGGTAAGCTGATTGCACTAAAGACCTCGCTTGGTGAGTTGGGGAATATCCATTCCGCTAAACCAAAGCCGAAAGATGAATGGATCACGATTCCTGGCGCATTTGAACCAATTATCTGCCAGGAAACTTTTAACTCCGTTCAGGAGCGCCTGACAAATGAAAAGAGCATACGTCAAGGCGTAAAAGCTAACAGAACCGATCCGTTTCGCCGCAAGCTGAAATGTGGACTCTGCGGCTATGCTCTGGCGAGGCATAATACGGAGCAGGGAACATACTTCTCCTGTAAATGTGAATCCTGGAACATGAAAAATTCTTGCCGGAAGATACAAATATCTGAGCCTCATCTAACACAGGCGGTGCTTTCCGCCATCCGTTCACAAGCGCAGTTGGCGAAAGAAACGGGAAAAAGATTTGACCAGCAGAAACTGCTTGACGGTAATGAGCGGTCTGCCCATCAATCATATCAGAAACAGGTACAGGAGCGGCTTGATGCAATCATAGCACAGAAACGAGACGCCTATTTGCGCTACGACCAGGGCGAAATGTCTTTGACAGACTATCGAGAGTTGTGCGCAAAATTGAACCTCGTTGCAGCAAGCTACCAGGAGAAGAGTTGTGGTAACACAGAATCAATAGATGTAAAGGCATCTGCCACTTCTATGGTCGGTCGGGGGCGGATCAATGATTTGGGAAGCTTAGTCAATATTCAGGAGCTTGATAGAGATACCGTGGACAAGCTGATTCACCGGATTGAGGTATATGGCGATAGCCGGATTGAAATTTCCTGGAACTTCGATGAGGGCTGTATGAAACTGATTAAGGATAGCAAGGAGGCCATGATGCGGGAAAAGTAATGTATAAATAGTCCATGGGAGCGGCAACAACTGCTCCCATGGATCGTTTCAGATGTTCAATTCGGTTTTTAGGGAACATGTTATCCCACCTCTGGTGTTTTGTATAGACCAAAACTCAATGCCATTTTCAAAAATCTCATTTATTTTTTGGGTTTTTACTTGACACTTTCTGATGAGGGCCTGAGTGGGACGAGTACGCAGAAACGTAAGGAATTTAACCGAATGATTGAGGACTGTAAAGCCGGGAAAATCGATCTGATACTGACAAAAAGCATCTCCCGTTTCGCACGCAATTACGTGGACTGTGGGCAAATCGTACGGAAGCTGATGGATTTGAATCCGCCGGTAGGTGTGCGCTTTGAGAGTGAAAATCTTTTTACGCTGAAGATGCAGGGCGAAATGCAGTTGATGATGTTTTCCGGTATTGCTCAGGAGGAATCCCGAATCAAAAGCAATGCCATGAACGCCTCCATCGAAATGCGGTTTGGAAGCGGTATCTTCCTCACTCCGCCGCTTCTTGGATACGACCGGGACGAGGAAGGGAACCTGATCATCAATGAAAGAGAAGCAAAAATTGTCCGGCTTATTTTCTTTTTCTATCTCTATGGCTACACCTGCCAGCAAATCGCTGAAACTCTCACACAATTAGGCTGTCGGACAAAAAAGGGCAATGCGGCGTGGTCTGCCGGCAGCGTCCTCGGGGTTTTACGAAATGAGCGTCACTGCGGAGCCGTCAGGGCGAGAAAGACCTTTACGCCCAATTATCTGAATCACAAATCCAGAAAGAATCGCGGGGACCGCCTCAGCTATTTTGCGGAAGACCACCACGAGCCGATCATCGCTCCGGAGGACTATTTTGCAGTACAGAAACTGCTCAGCAACGCCAAATACGGCGGCAGGGGTATCCTGCCGGAACCCCATACCATAACAGAGGGAGCCTTGCGGGGTTATGTCGCGGTAAACCCGCGTTGGGCCGGGTTTGAGGCGGCAGACTACCGGGAAGCGTCATTGCGTGTCTGTGAGCCTCCCATGGCTCCAGAACCTGTCAGAATAGAGGCGCAGCCCGGGGATTTTGATCTGCGTGAATTTGAAGTTGTCCGCGCACAATTCTTTCAGACCGTCAGTATGCCTTGCGTTACGCTTTCCGTGAAAGGGATCTATTTTAACCGTGTGTGCGTCCAAAAACTCGGAGAGACAAAATTTGTAGAGTTGCTCGTTCATCCCGGCGAAAAAGTGCTTGCCGTTCGGCCCGCGGAAGAAAAGGGTCGTCATAGTCTGTGCTGGGTGCGTTTGACCGGGAATGGCAAATGGATGTCCAGAACGGTCAGCGGGGCGGCATTCATTCCCACGCTGTACCAACTGCTTGGTTGGGAACTAGAGTACAAATACTGCATGAAAGGCGTATGCCGCCGCAGTCAGGAGGGCGCTATTCTCCTGTTCCGCTGTGAGGACGCTGAAACACTGATCCCCGACAGAATGTTTGAAGATGCCGGCCGCAGACTGCTCCACAGCGCCGCGAGACGGACGGTAACCGCATTCCCGGCCACATGGGCGGATTCGATGGGGAACAACTGGTATACGCGTTTCCGGATACTGGAACCTGCTGACACGGACGGCAGTGGAAACTGGGGGCTTATGGTCCCCGCAAGACCGCCCTCCGGAGGCGGTGATCGAAATTTTATTGAATCCGAAGCGATTGTGGAAGGTATTCAAGATCTTATCCCACAAGTGCGGCGGGAGGGAACAGCAGATGGAGGATGAGAGATGGCTGCCACTGGAGGAATCTCCAAACAGCGCGCTGCCGGCCGCTGGTTTTGAAGTTGTCCGCAGCCAGTTCTTTTCTCAAAGCGCTGAGCCGGTTCTTTCTTTTGGCAGGCTGAAAATGTGGGTCAACAGTGTGTGTTTGAAAAAATTCTCCGAAACGGACCATGTGCAGATCCTGGTAAACAGCAGATCAAAAACGCTCTCACTGTACCCCAGCCGGGAGGATGTCAGGGACGCTCTCCCGTGGTGCTCCTCCGGCGGCGGAAGGCGAAAACCCCGACAGCTTTCCTGCCCGATATTTTTTGCGAAAGTCTATGCGCTTATGGAGTGGGACCCTGATTACCGGTACCGCCTGACAGGAAAGCATTTGCGCGAAAACGGAGAGGAGCTGCTGGCGTTTGATCTGCGGTCGGCGGAGGCGTTTCTTTACGGTGGGGATATGAAGCGGCGCTATATGCCGTATTTCCCCGCCGATTGGCGGGATCGGTTTGGCACGCCTGCCGCGGAGCACCGCATGGAACCGTTGGTCCGTGTTTTTCAAGAGTATGCCGTTTTTGAACTGGAGAGGCCTTCGCTCAAATCGGATGCCCCGGTAGTCCCGGAAACGAAAGGAGAGGATGAAATTTGGCGGAATCCGATGTCAGAAAACTATATACCTTGAAAATCCGGGAGGAATACCGGCGGCTGGTACAGCCGTCCGGAGAGAACGAGATCAGGCGCATGGAAGATATGATCCTCCGGTTTGGCTGTGGAGAACCAATATATGTCTGGAGTAAGCGTTTGCTGGTGGATTATGACCGATATGCCATCTTTCACCGCCTGCATCTCCCGTTTCGCATTATAAATTGCTCGGCCAGAAACAGTACGGAAGTGATCGACTGGATCTGCCGCGATCAGCTCCGGCGGACGGACCTCACCGGCGTTATGAGACGCTATCTGATCGGACGGCAATACCTGGCCTTGAAGCTGCTCGGCGCACATTACGCAGCTTCCACATCCCCTGTAAAGAGCGCTCGGATTTTATCTGCCAATATGTCCCAATATGAATCCACGCCCATTCGGATACGGGAAGGACTTGGAAAGTTATACCACATCAGGCAGGAGACCATAGAGCGCTATGCCGTCTACACGAAGGCAATAGATATTGTGTGGTCCGTCGAGCCGGACCTGGCTGAGGGACTGATGTCCGGGCGGCTGTGGATGAGCGTTGATCAGATCATGGAGCTGTCTCATAAGACCCCGGAGGAGATACGAAGACTGCACACACTTCTTTGCAGCGGGACAGGATCGGCAAGCGGATGCAGCCAGATGAACGAGCTGCTCCCAACAAAGAGGAGGATCGCCGTCGCCCGCGATTCTCCAACGGTTTCCATCAAGGATATGCCTAGCTATGACCCAGATGCAGAACTCGCCAGTCTGACACTGACAATCCCTGCCTGGGTTGGCTCTGTGCGGCGCGTTAATCAATCCGTAGACTTCGGTGCGGTGTCCTCCGACGCTAAGCAAGCTGCGCGGAGAGAGCTTATCCGGCTGAAAAACGAAGTCGAGGCGATTCTCCACACCATAAAGAAGGAAGGGTGATTATGGACGACTACAGCGCTTTTGTTCCCGACGTACATTTCGAGAAGATCCCCATCAAAAATCTGGTTTCCAATCAGACCTATCAGCGTAATCTGTCCATTGCCCATATTCAAAAGACCGCCGGGCATTTTGACGTACATCAGATCAATCCGGTCAAGGTCAGCCGGCGGGACGGGATCAACTATGTATTCAATGGCCAGCATACTATTGAGATCGTGGCCTCCGTGTCCGGTTCCCGAGACACGCCGGTTTGGTGCATGGTATATGACGGCATGGGCTACACTGAGGAGGCGGACACCTTCGCTAAACAGCAAAAATATGTGAAACCGCTGATGCCCTATGAGATTTTCATGGCAAATATTGAGGCGGGCAATGATGATCAGATCTTGATTAAGAGTTTGTTAGAGTCCTACCGTCTGCGGATATCCTCCAACAAAGGGCCAAACTGCGTATGTGCTATTTCCACGGTAGAGTTCATTTATCACCGGTACGGCCTCAACACGCTGGACCGCACGCTTCGGCTCTGCGTCGCTTCCTGGGAAGGGGAGCCGGATTCGCTGACTGCCAATATCATCAAAGGAATTGCACTGCTGGTCACCGCCTTTGGCGACAACCTGCGCGACGATTTGTTTCAAGAAAAGGTTGGAAAATTTTCATCCCGCGAGATCAGCCGTAGTGCGCGGGAGCGCAAAATGGGCTCCATGGGGTATGCGGAGGTCATGCTGGCCTTCTACAACAAAAAGACTCGCTATCCACTGCGGTGGGCGCAGCTGCATGAGCTGCAATCACAGCGCACCGGCATTATAGGGAACGATGGAAGTGATGGGCCGGATGAATTGGTAGGAAGACTTGAGTAATCGTTTCGAGGTAAATGGGAATATCCATTCCCTGCACACTGAAAACCTGACATGGCTTTTCCGAGTGGCCTGTCCCATCGTTCTGTGTGGACAGAACATAAAGTACAGTATCTGTCAGAACGGAAAAGGACGGATCATTTAGCTTGTCTCCACGGACTGCTGCGTGATGGTCTCCTTCATACAAAATCGCACCGGATATCTTTGTTTCCCAGCTGCCTGATTTTTTCATCCCGCTCTGCTCTCGTAGTGCCAGTCATACTGAGCGTGGGGAAATAGGACTTTTTCATACTCGATCAGTCCGCCGGTCACAGTACCATGCAACTTGAGTAAGTCACGGACGCCCTCTTTTTTCAAGAGCAGTTTAAGTAATTCTGGGTGTCCTGGGAGAAAATAGTTTTTGGAAAGGTTCCTGATAACGGGTAATATCAGGAATTTATGATATCGCCCGGAAAGGCGGAGACCGGAATGGTCTCCGCCTCTTTATTTTTCATCTTCTTCTCCGGACAGCTGCCAGGTCCGGCGCTGGATGCGGAGAGCGAACAGGGCGCTGACGGTGAAGGGGAAAAAATAGGTGGCCGTGCGGTACAGAACCAGCGCGGCGGAGGCCCGGGCGTAGTCCATATACCGTCCAAAGAGCAGCAAGAAGGCGAACTCCGCCGGTCCCACCCCCGCCACATTGGGCAAGGCGCTGGCAATCAGCAGCATCAAGGCGGCCAGCAGCTGTGCCCGCCAGAAGGGCAGCCCCTCCGCCCCCAGCAGCCGGACGGCCAGATAGGCCGCCGAGTACAGGCACAGCAGCTTTGTCCCGTTCAGCAGGAGGATTTTCCCGCAGCAGGTGCGGCTTTTCAGCACATGCTGAGATTCCGTGTAGAGAGACGCCAGATTGGTACGCCAGACATCCTTCCGCTTTTCCCACCTCTCCGTCTCCGGCAGCAGGCCGATGAGATGCAGCACCAGATCCCTCAGCCGTCCCCACGTGCACACCAGCACCAGGGCCGCCGACACCGCCGCGCACACCCCAAAGCCCGGCAGCAGATACCTCGTGAGGTCCGGAACCGTCTCCCACAGCCAGCCGCCCTGGAAGAGCAGCATCACGGCGGCGTAGAGGAGGATGGAGGACTTGTGGAAGATATACTCCACCGTCATCATGCCCACCCCGTGGCCGATGGTCAGGCCGCACTGGCGCAGGCGCAGGCTCTGCATGGGGATGGACCCCACGGCGCAGGTGGCCACATTGCCGAAGACCCCCAGGAATGTCACCTCCATGGCCTCCCGGAAGGTGAAGCCGGGCAGCCGGGCCCGCACCAGTACCGCGCAGATGCCGGATTCCAGCAGCTGATACGCCGCCGCCAGGGTAAACAGCGCCAGCGCCCCGCTCAGAGGAACCCCCTGCAGATTTGCCCAGATCTCCTCCCAGTGTCCCCGGAACACCAGGAACGCCGCCAACAGCACCGCCAGAAGCGTCAGCAGACTGCCCGCCGTATTTTTCCATCGTTTCATAGCAACTGTATTCTCTCCGTCGGAGGGTCCTCTTTATACGGCGGTCTCCGGTCTATTTTTTTCATTCCACAGCCGGTCGGCCTCGCCGCGCCAGCATTCGGAGTAGCTTACGCACTTGTCGCACAGGTGGTCCACTGTTTCGGGGGACTGCATATCGGTGGAATGGGCCCCGGTGCGGTGGACCATCTCCCGGAGCAGCTGTGGATTTTCCAGCATGGGACAGGGGCGCAGGTGATTTTCGTCAAAGGGCTGTCCGTCGTGGTAGGCCATGAATATGGGACCCCGCAGGCAGTCCAGCAGGGTTTTCTCTCGGATGTTGGAGTCAGAGTAGTGGATGAACACACAGGGGTCCGCGTCGCCGTTGGCGTTGATGTGGAGATACCGCCGTCCCCCGGCGATGCAGCCGCCCACGTACTCGCCGTCGTTCTGGAAATCCATAGCGAAAATGGGTTTTTCCGCCCGCATTTGCCGCACGCGGCGGTACATGGCGGTGCGTTGTTCCGGGGAGGGCAGCAGGGCGGGAACCGCGTCGTTGCCCACAGGCATGTAGTGGAAATACCAGATGAACCGCGCGCCCCACTCCACCAGCTGATCGATGAAGGCGTCGGAGCTGATGGAGTCCAGATTCTGACTGGTGTAACAGGCGGAGATGCCGAAGGGGAGCCTTTTCTCCCTGAGAATCGCCATGGCCCGGACCACCTTCTGGTACACGCCGTCCCCCCGGCGGCCATCGGTGGCAGCTTCGAAGCCCTCCAGACTGATGGCTGGCATAAAGTTCCTCACACGGAGCATATCGTCCGCAAAGGCCTCGTCGATAAGTGTGGCGTTGGTAAAGGCGAGGAACTGGCAGTCGGAATGTCGCTCACACAGGGTGATCAAATCTTTTTTTCGCACCAGGGGCTCGCCGCCGGTGTAGATATACATGTAGACGCCCAGAGCCTTCCCCTGGCGGATGACGCCGTCTATCTCGTCGAGGGTGAGATTAAGTTTGTTGCCGTATTCGGCGGCCCAGCAGCCGGTGCAGCGGAGGTTGCAGGCGGAGGTGGGGTCCAGAAGGATGGCCCAGGGAATGTTGCAGCCGTATTTGGACCGCATCTCCTCCTGTATGGGCCAGCCGATGATGTTGGCGTTAAGGAAGAAGTTTTCAAACACGGCTTTGAGCACATTCGGGTCGGTCTCCTGCAGGATGGCACGGATCAGCCGGTTCATGTTGTTGTCGGGATCCTCCAGGACCTTGCGGAAGGCGGCGCGCTGGGATGGGAAGCTCTCCTCCCCCTCTCCGGCCAGCTTATCCACCCAATCGAGGAGCTTGAGCATATTGTTCTCCGGGTCCTTTTCCAGGTAGGAGAAGGCGGTCCTGAGCGCCATTTTCTTTACTCTCTCTTGAATACCCATTTTGAGCAATCTCCTTTTTCTTTCTGTTTATTTGCCCCTGCGGGACGGTGTTTTGGAGTTCATGGGCACATGATAGAGCAACAGGAGCCCGTTCTCAATAGGCAAAAATACCTCCCATGACAGAATATTGGTCACAGGAGATATTTTGCCTAAACTTAATTTATTGAGAGGGCAAGCCATGGCGTAAATTTTTGAGAAGCTGTACCTAGCCTGGTATGATCCATACGACCCGGACAGATTTCCAGCATACCTGCGGTACGATTTTATCTGGGCCGTATGCCTTCAAGGTTGGCTTCAAGCTGGCCCTGCATCTGACGGCGGTCTGTCTGGACCCGGAGGAGCTGCATGAGATAGTCAAAAGGGCGGGAGCAAGGCCCGCCCTTTTGATCCGCAGTATTTTACATTGTCTTTCGACATTTTTAGCACTAAGCCCGCCGCAGGCGGTCCCACGGGTATGGAGCAAATCAAGCCTCAATCTGCTCCATGACGAAGCATTCGATAATGTCGCCGTCCTTGATGTCGTTGAACTTTTCAATGGACATGCCGCACTCGTAGCCGGAGGCAACCTCCTTGACGGCGTCTTTAAACCGCTGGAGGGAGGCCAGCATCCCTTCGTGAATGACGATGCCGTCCCGAACGATCCGCACCTGACAGGACCGCTGGATTTTGCCGTCCTGGACGTAGCACCCGGCAATGGTGCCCACGCCGGACACCTTGTAGGTCTGGCGCACCTCGGCGTGGCCGATGAGGGCCTCCCGGAACTTGGGGGCCAGCATTCCCTTCATGGCGGCCTCCACCTCGCCGATGGCGTCGTAGATCACCCGATACATCCGCATGTCCACGTTGCTCCGGGCTGCGCTGTCCCGGGCCGCAGGATCTGGACGGACATTGAAGCCCACGATGATGGCCTTGGAGGTGGACGCCAGCATCACATCGCTCTCGCTGATGGCGCCCACGCCGGAGTGGATGACCCGCACCCGGACCTCCTCGTTGGAGATCTTCTCCAGGCTGGCCTTCACCGCCTCGGCGGAGCCCTGTACGTCGGCCTTGACGATGATGTTCAGGTCCTTGACCTCGCCGGCTTGAATCTGGCTGAACAGATCTTCCAGGGAGACCTTCTGCACGGGAGCGTTGGCCTTGGCCCGCTCCTCTGCCTTCCGCTGTTCCACCAGCTCACGGGCCAGACGCTCGTCGGCCACGGCGTTGAAGGGGCTGCCCGCACCCGGGACCTCGCCCAGGCCTGTGATTTCCACGGGCACAGAGGGTCCCGCCTCGGTAATCCGATTCCCCTTGTCATCCAGCATGGCCCGGACCCGGCCCACGGCGGTGCCGGCGATGATGATGTCTCCGGAGCGCAGGGTGCCGTTCTGAACCAGCAGCGTGGCCACGGGGCCCCGGCCCTTGTCCAGCCGGGCCTCCACCACCGTGCCCTGGGCGGCACGATTGGGGTTGGCCTTCAGCTCCGCCACCTCGGCGGTCAGGGTCACCATCTCCAGCAGGTTGTCAATGCCCATGCCGGTCTTGGCGGAGATGGG
>CAJTYO010000013.1 GCA_910584045.1 uncultured Oscillospiraceae bacterium
CCATGCCGCGGATCTTGTCGATCTTGTCGTACTCGATCTCGGGGAAGATCAGCTGTTCCTTGATGCCCAGGGCGTAGTTGCCGCGGCCGTCAAAGGAATTGGGGTTGATGCCGTGGAAGTCGCGCACGCGGGGCAGGGCCACGTTAAACAGGCGGTCCAGGAACTCCCACATTTTATCGCTGCGCAGAGTGACCTTCGCGCCCACGGGCATACCCTCGCGGACCTTGAAGTTGGCCACAGACTTTTTGGCGATGGTGATAATGGCCTTCTGGCCGGTGATGGCGGTCAGGTCGCGGACCACGGCCTCCAGGACCTTGGCATTGTCCCGTGCCTCGCCGCAGCCCACGTTCACAACCACCTTGTCGATCTTGGGGATCTGCATGACGCTCTTGTACTCGAACTTCTTCATCAGAGCAGGAGCGGCCTCTTCGGTATATTTCGTCTTGAGATTCGGCATTTTTTCTTCCTACTCCTTTCTTAGAGAGCGGCGCCGCAGTGCTTGCACACGCGGGTCTTCTTGCCGTCCTCGATCTTGTGGGCCACACGGGTGCCCTTGCCGCACTTGGGGCAGACCACCTGCACCTTGCTGGCATACAGAGCGGCCTCACGGCGCACGATGCCGCCCTGCTCCCCCTGGCGGCGGGGCTTGGTGTGGCAGGTAACCATGTTCACACCCTCCACCACCACCTTGGCCTCGCTGGGGATGGTGCCCTGCACCTTGCCCTGCTTGCCCTTGTCCTTGCCGGACAGGACGACGACGGTGTCGCCCTTCTTTACATTCATAGCCATTTTTCTCTCCGCTCCTCCTTACACGACCTCGGGAGCCAGTGAGAGGATCTTCATATAATCCTTATCACGCAGCTCGCGGGCAACGGGCCCAAAGATACGCGTACCTCTGGGGTTCCGGTCATCCTTGATGAGGACGGCGGCGTTGTCGTCAAAGCGGACGTAGGTCCCGTCGGCCCGGCGCACGCCTTTGGCGCTGCGGACGATGACAGCCTTGACAACCTCGCCCTTCTTCACCGTGCCGCCAGGGGTGGACTTGCGCACAGAGGCGACGATCACATCGCCGATGTTGCCGTAACGCCGCTTGGAGCCGCCCAGGACGCGGATGCACTTGATTTCCTTGGCGCCGGTATTGTCAGCGACCTTCAAAAAACTTTCCTGTTGAATCATAACCGCGCCTCCTTACTTAGCCTTCTCGATAATCTCGACCACGCGCCATCTCTTGTCTTTGCTGAGAGGGCGGGTCTCCATGACCTTCACCTTGTCGCCCACGCCGCAGGAATTCTGCTCGTCATGGGCCTTGAGCTTATAAGTGCGGCCAACGATCTTCTTATACAGAGGGTGCGCCACCCGGTCCTCAATGGCGACCACCACGGTCTTGTCCATCTTGTCGGATACAACCTTGCCTACCCTAGTCTTCCGGGAGGAAATTCTCGCTTCACTCATTTCGATTTACCTCCTTCTCTTATTTGGCGGCAGCGGTCTGCTGCTCGCGGATAATGGTCTTGACTCGGGCAATATCACGCTTGACCTCAGCGATTTTCACGGGGTTGTCCAGCTGGTTGGTGGCGTGCTGCATACGCAGGAAGAAGAGATCCTTTTTCAGGCTGACCAGCTTCTCGCCCAGCTCAGCCTCGCTCATCTTACGGATTTCACTTGCCTTCATCTTTATTCACCTACTTCCTGAGCTGCCGGAGCGGCCTCGCGGGCGACGATCTTCGTCTTGATGGGCAGCTTGTGGCTGGCCAGACGGAGGGCCTCCCGGGCGATCTCCTCGCTGACGCCGGCGATCTCAAACATGACGCGACCGGGCTTCACCACGGCCACCCAATACTCGGGGGAGCCTTTACCGGAACCCATACGGGTCTCGGCCGGCTTCTCGGTGATGGGCTTGTCGGGGAAGATCTTGATCCACACCTGGCCGCCGCGCTTGGTATAACGGGTCATGGCGATACGAGCGGCCTCGATCTGATTGCTGGTGATCCACGCAGGCTCGGTGGCCACCAGGCCGAAATCACCGTAGGTTACGGTGTTGCCTCTCATGGCCTTGCCGGTGAGGCGGCCGCGATGGACTCTGCGGTACTTGACTCTCTTAGGCAGAAGCATTACTGAGCGCCTCCTTCTTTCTTCTCGGGACGGGGGCCGCGGTTAAAGCCAGTGCCCTGTCCATCACGGCGGGGAGGACGGCTGTCGCCGCTCCGATTGAAGCCGCCGCGGTCGTTGTTGCGGTTGAAGCCTCCACGGCGGTCGCCGTCCCGGCGGGGACGCCGCTCCCGGCGCTCCTCGTAGGGCTTGGAGGTGTCGATGGTGCGGGGGGTGGTGCGCAGGGCCTGGGAGAGGACCTCCCCCTTGTAGATCCACACCTTCACACCGATGCGACCGAAGGTGGTGGCTGCCTCCGCGAAGCCGTACTCAATGTCGGCGCGGATGGTCTGCAGGGGGATGGTGCCCTCATGGTAGTGCTCAACGCCGGCGATCTCGCGGCCGCCCAGACGTCCGGAGCAGCAGCACTTGATGCCCTTGGCACCGGCGCGCATGGCGCGGCCCATGGCGTTCTTCATGGCCCGGCGGTGGCTGATGCGCTTCTCCAGCTGCTGGGCGATGTTCTCAGCAACCAGCTGGGCGTTCATGTCGGGGGAGCGGACCTCAACGATGTTGAGCTTGGTGGGCTTGCCGATCAGCTTTTCCACCTCGACGCGGGTGGCCTCGATGTCCTTGCCCTCCTTGCCGATGACCATGCCGGGGCGGGCACAGTGGAGGAAGATGGTCACACCGCCGTTGGAGCGCTCGATCTCGATCTTGGGCACCTGGGCGTTAAAGAGCTTCTTCTTCAGGCAGTCGCGGATCTTCTTGTCCTCCACAAGCAGATCGCCCACCTTCTCGCTGCTGGCATACCAACGGGAATCCCAGTCCTTGATGACGCCCACGCGCATGCCGTGGGGATTAACTTTCTGTCCCATAAAACTGTCTCCCTCCTTAAGCCTTCTCCGCGACCGCCAGGGTCACGTGGCTCGTCCTCTTGTTGATCCGGTAGGCGCGGCCCTGAGCCCGGGGCATCACTCTCTTGAGGATGGGGCCGGGGGTGGCGAACACCTGGGACACATAGAGCTTTTCGACGTCCATGTTGTTGTTGTTCTCGGCATTGGCCACGGCGCTCTTGAGGAGCTTGATCATGGGCTCAGAGGCAGCCTTGGGGGTCTGCATGAGGATGGCCATGGCGGTGCCCACATCCTTGCCGCGGATGAGATCGGCGACGATCTGCACCTTGCGGGGAGAGATGCGGAGATATTTCAAATAAGCTTTTGCTTCCATTTTATTCTGCATCCTCCTTCATTACTTGCCCTTGGCGTGGCCGCGGAAGGTCCGGGTGGGGGCGAACTCACCCAGCTTGTGGCCGACCATATCCTCCTGGATATACACGGGCACGTGCTTGCGTCCGTCATGGACGGCGATGGTGTGACCGACAAAGGCGGGGTAGATAGTGGAGCTGCGGCTCCAAGTCTTCAGCACCGTCTTCTTGCCGGAAGAATTCATTTCCTCGACCCGCTTGAGAAGCTCGGGAGCAACGAAGGGGCCTTTCTTGATGGATCTGCTCATATCTCTCCTGCCTCCTTACTTCACGTTCCGGCGCTTGACAATGAACTTGTCGGTCGGATTCTTGGTCTTCCGGGTCTTGTAACCCAGAGCGGGCTTGCCCCAGGGGGTTACAGGGCCGGGACGGCCCACAGGGCTCTTGCCCTCGCCGCCGCCGTGGGGGTGGTCGCAGGGGTTCATAACCGAACCGCGGACGGTGGGACGCCAGCCCATGTTGCGCTTGCGGCCGGCCTTGCCGATCTGGATGTTCTCGTGGTCGATGTTGCCCACCTGACCGATGGTGGCCATGCAGTTGAGGCGCACGATGCGCACCTCGCCGGAGGGCATACGGATCTGGGCGTCATTGCCCTCCTTGGCCATCAGCTGAGCGCTGGTGCCGGCGGAGCGAACCAGCTGGCCGCCCTTGCCGGGGTGCATCTCGATGTTGTGGATCACGGTGCCCACGGGGATGTTGGCAAGGGGCAAGGCGTTGCCGGGTTTGATGTCGGCAGCGGGAGAGGCAAGGACCTTGTCGCCGGCGGCCAGACCCACAGGGGCCAGGATATAGCGGCGCTCGCCGTCCTCATACTCCACCAGCGCGATATTGGCGCTGCGGTTGGGATCGTACTCCAGGCGCAGGACCGTTCCGGTCATGTCGGTCTTATCCCGCTTGAAATCGATGATGCGGTACTTGCGCTTGTTGCCGCCGCCACGGTGGCGTACGGTGATGCGGCCGTAGCTGTTGCGGCCCGCGCTCTTCTTCAGAACCTCGGTCAGACTGGGCTCGGGCTTGGCCTTCTTATCAACACCGTCGAAGCCGGAGACGGTCATATGCCGGCGGGACGGGGTGGTCGGCTTGAATGATTTAATAGACATGCTTCACTTCCTCCTTACACCATACCCTCGAACATCTCGATGGTCTTGGAGTCCTCGGTCAGCTGGACAATGGCCTTTTTCCAGTCCTTGGTACGGCCCGGACGGCCCGCGCCCATGCGCTTGGCCTTGCCGGGGACGATCATGGTGTTGACCTTAGCCACCTTCACGCCGAAAACCTCCTCGACGGCCTTGCGGATCTCAATCTTGCCGGCGGTGGGAGCGACCTCGAACACGTATTTTTTATCAGCGGCGCCGGCCATGGAGCGCTCGGTGATGATGGGACGGATGATGACATCGTAAGAGATCATTATGCGTACACCTCCTCGATAGTGGCCAGGGCGCTCTTGTCAATGACCAGGTATTTGGCGTTGACCAGATCGTAGACACTCAGCATCCGGGCGGTGGTGGTCACCACGCCGGGGATGTTGCGGGCGCTCTTGACGACGTTCGTGTTGACCTCAGGAGTGATGACAACGGCCTTGCCATCGCACTTCACGGCGTCCAGGAAGTCTTTGAAGGACTTGGTCTTGATCTCGTCCATCTGGATGGAATCCACCACGATGACCTGCTCTCCGGCCGCCTTGGCGGACAGGACGCTCTTCAGAGCCAGACGCCGCACCTTCTTGTTGAGCACGTAGCTGTAGCTGCGGGGCTTGGGGGCAAACACAATTCCGCCGTGGGTCCACTGGGGAGCCCGGGTGCTGCCCTGGCGGGCGTGGCCGGTGCCCTTCTGGCGCCAGGGCTTCCTGCCGCCGCCGGAAACCTCGGCGCGGGTCAGGGCGCTCTGGGTGCCCTGGCGGCAGTTGGCCAGATGATTCTTGACGACTTCATGCACAACGTGCATATTGGGCTCGATGCCGAAGATGGAAGCATTCAGCTCCACCTCGCCAACCTGGCTGCCGGCCATATTTAAAACTTTTACCATTTCTCAGCACTCTCCCTTTCCTTAACGTCTCGCGGAGGCCTTCTGCGGATTGACGCGGGCAGAAGCCTTCTGCGGGTTGGCGCTGATACCGGCGTCGCCCTTCTTCACGACGAGGACCTTGGCGGTAGAACGGATGGTGACCAGCCCGCCCTTGGGGCCGGGGATCGCGCCGCGGACCACGATCATGTTGAGCTCGGGGTCCACCTTGACCACGTCCAGGTTCATGACTGTCACCTGATCCACGCCCATATGGCCTGCGCCGATTTTGCCCTTCATGATACGGCTGGGATCGGTGCCGGAGCCCATGGAGCCCGCGTGACGGGCGACGGGGCCGGTGCCGTGGCTGCCTTTCAGGGTGTGGGCGCCGTGGCGCTTGACAACGCCGGCGTAGCCGTGGCCCTTGCTGATGCCGGTGACATCCACGTGGTCTCCCTCGGCAAAGGTATCAACCTTGACCACGTCGCCCACGTTCATTTCAGCGGCCTTGTTGAGCTTGAATTCCTTCAGGTGCTTCTTGGGGGACACGCCGGCCTTGTTCAGGTGGCCCTTCTCGGGCTTGGTGAGCTTACGCTCGGCCACGTCGCCGTAGCCCAGCTGCACGGCCTCATAGCCGTCCTTCTCGGCGGTCTTTTTCTGCACTACGACACAGGGGCCGGCCTCGATAACGGTAACCGGGATCACCTTGCCGTCGGCGTCGAAGATCTGGCTCATGCCGACCTTCTTACCGATGATCGCTTTCTCCATTGTGATTCTCCTTTATAATAAGGTTATTGGTCGGCGCAGCTCCCGGGCATTGGCTCCCATGGCTGCGGCGACTTGACCCCGCCCGCCTCACGCAAGTCGGCGGACTGATGGGCTGCAAAATAAATGGCGGCACGCTTGCCGCTGGGGCGTCGCTGTCTATCCCTTACAGCTTGATCTCGATCTCCACACCGGCGGGCAGTTCCAGGCTCATCAGGGCCTCCACGGTCTTGGGACTGGAGTTGCTGATGTCGATCAGGCGCTTGTGGGTGCGGCGCTCAAACTGCTCACGGCTGTCCTTGTACTTGTGGACGGCGCGAAGGATGGTGACAACCTCCTTCTTGGTGGGCAGAGGGATGGGGCCGGAGACGGAAGCGCCGGTGCGCTTGGCGGTCTCGACGATCTTGTAGGCGGACTGATCGATGACCTGGTGGTCATATGCCTTCAGACGGATGCGGATCGTTTCTTTTGCCATTGTTTTGTTCCTCCCAATGTTTGTACAAAGTAGTTGCGGCTGTGTTCCTTACTCTGTACGGCGAGAATTTTCTTTCCACTTATCCATGCGTATCATTCCGGCTCATAGAAAATACCGGCGCAAAATGGCCGGTACATGCCCATGGCACGGCGATAGACGCCGCGGAAAGGACTTTCTCAGCCGCCCGATTATCGGACATACTCCGCGGAAGTTACCGGCCAGCGCCGCAATCTCCCGCATCATCGCAGTTCCCGGCGGGGTATTTCTGCCAAAACATGGCTTTTCCCCGCACAAGCGTGTACTAGTATATCGTACCAGCCCTCGATTGTCAAGGGAAATTTCTCTTTTTTTCATAAAAAATGCAACAAATTTTCATGGAACCCGCCGGAACCTTTACGCAATGCGTCCAAACGCGCGGCGCGGAGGATATTTCCCTCCGCGCCGCGAAGCCTCGCTCTATTGATCCAGCTTTCTCCGTCCCCGTTTCCGGGACCCGGATGACTTGGATGCCGCCGGGTTCCCTCCGGCTCGACCCCGTGGGCTCTGGGCATGATGCCCCTTCTTCGCCGCAGGCGCGCTCTTGCCGCTCCGCCGCGAACCGCCGTCCGGTTTTTTCTCCTCCGCATACCTCTGCTTTCCGCCAGACAATGGTCGTACCAGACAGTCTCGGCCGTAGCCAATCAAATCCTCCCGACCCGCCCGGTGGAGAGCCTCCACCACCAGCCGCCGCATCTCCGGGCGCTTCCACTGGAGCAGGGCTCGCTGGAGCGCCTTATCGTGGGGGCTCTTAGCCACGTAGACTGGCTCCATGGTCCGCGGATCAAGTTCTGTGTACCACATGCAGGTGGACAGGGTGCCGGGAGTGGGATAGAAGTCCTGGACCTGCTCCGGCTGACGGCCCGTTTTGTTCAGGAATACCGCCAGCTCCACCGCATCACCCAAGGTACAGCCCGGGTGGCTGCTCATCAGGTAGGGCACAACGTACTGCTCCAGACCGTAGCGCTGATTCAAGCGGCGGTACTTGTCCAGAAAACGCTCGTAGACGTCAAAGCAGGGCTTGCCCATATAGTCCAGGACGCGGGCAGCACAGTGCTCCGGCGCCACTTTCAGCTGGCCGGAGACGTGATGCCGCACCAGCTCGGAGAAGAATTCACTGTTGGGCTCGCAGAGCATGTAGTCATATCGGATGCCGCTGCGGATGAAGACCTTCTTCACCCCCGGCACCGCCCGGACTTTCCGCAGCAGGGCCAAGTAGTCGGCATGGCTGGGATCCAGATTTTTGCAGGGTGTGGGAGCCAGACAGGAGCGATTTTTGCACATGCCGTTCTTCATCTGCTGTCCGCAGCTGGGGTGGCGGAAGTTGGCCGACGGACCGCCCACGTCGTGGACATACCCCTTGAACAGGGGATCTCTGGTGAAGCGCTCCACCTCCCGCACCACGCTCTCGTGGCTGCGGGAAGTAATCATCCGTCCCTGGTGGAAGGCCAGAGAGCAGAAATTGCATCCCCCGAAGCACCCCCGGTTGTGGGTCACGGAGAAGCGCACCTCCTCAATAGCGGCCACGCCGCCCAGAGAGTTATACATGGGGTGGACCTCCCTGGCATAGGGCAGCTCCGCTACGAAGTCCAGCTCCTCCCGGCTCAGGGGAATGGCCGGCGGGTTCACCACCAGGGTCTGGCCACCGTGGGGCTGGAGGAGGGCCCGGCCCCGGACGGGATCATGCTCCTCGTATTCAATCTTGGCAGCCAGGGCGTAGTCCCGTTTATCGGCGCAGACAGCCTCATAGGAGGGAACTGAAACGCTCTCGAAGGCGCAGCAGGCCGGGTCCTTAGCGGCGTAGGCGGTGCCCCGTACGGCGGTAAGGCTCTCCACCGGCTCGCCCCGGGCGAGGGCGCAGGCGATCTCGCGCGTGGCCCGCTCACCCATGCCGTAGACCAGCAGATCCGCCTGGGCATCGAAGAGGATGGAGCGGCGCACCGCATCATCCCAGTAGTCGTAGTGGGCAAAGCGCCGCAGACTGGCCTCCAGCCCGCCAATAACGATGGGTTTGCCCGGGAAAGCCTCCCGGGCACGGTTGGCATAGACGATGGTGGGCCGGTCGGGGCGCAGACCCATCCTGCCGCCGGGGCTGTAGGCGTCGGTAGAGCGGCGCTTCTTGGCGGCGGTATAGTGGGCCACCATGGAGTCGATGTTTCCCCCACCGATGAATATGCCGTACCGGGGCTCACCCATGTCGCGGAAGGCGTCGGCGCTGTGCCAGTCCGGCTGGGCCAGGACGGCCACCCGGTAGCCCTCCGCCTCCAGGCAGCGGGCGATGATGGCTGTGCCGAAGGATGGGTGGTCTATATAGGCATCGGCGGTGACCACCAGAAAGTCATAGTACCACCAGTCCCGGCTGTGCATATCCTCTTGGCTGACAGGAAGAAAGTTGGACGTATCCATGGCGTGCCTCCTCGGTGGATGGCCCCGTCTTCCTCGCGCAAGAGAAGACGCGGCGCAGAAATCAATTTAACGGACGGGGCGCTTCATCGTCATAACGCAGAAGCGCAGGCAGATCGGAGAAGCGGTCCAGGCGGCGCACGCCGTCCAGCCGGCCAAAGCCGTAGGCCGCGTGGATAAAAGGGATACCCGCTGAGCGCGAGGCGTCGAGATCAATCCTCGTATCTCCGACATACACCGGATGACGCCACCCATTGCGCTCCACAACTGCGCGGATATTCCCCGCCTTGTCCAATCCTGTGCGGCCAGGGTGCTCGTAGTCGGTGATGTATTGGTCCAGGTGGTGAGCGGCGAAAAAGCTCTCTATATAACCGTCCCCGCAGTTACTGACGATGGCCAGAGGGTACGCCTCAGACAGCTGTGCCAGCGTTTCCGGCACTCCCGGGTACAGCTCGCCCCCGTGCTGCGCCAGGTACGCGTTTTCCAGACGCATACAGTCCTTAATCAGCATCAGCCGCTCGTCCGCCTCCATATCAGGGAAAAGGCGGGCGGCTATATCGGGCAGGAGCAGCCCCATACAGCTCTCCAGATCCGTTCTGGTAATGAAAGGCGAAAGGCCATGGGCCGCCAATCCCCGGTTCCAAGAGGTCAGAACGCCCTCCGTCGAGTCCCACAGCGTACCGTCCAAATCAAAGAGTATCGCGTCCCAAAGCATGGCGGCGTCCTCCTGTCCGCTTATCTTATATCCTTAGTGTAGCAGACTTTTGGGGATAACACAAGTGGGAATCATCAACCATCGTGCCAAGGCCGCCGCCGCATGCGGACAGACGGAACGCGTCAGGTGGAGACGGCTCTACCGAGGACGCTTGATGAGCAGGACGGCTACGTCGTTTACGTTGGTTCCGGTGGGACCCGTCATGATCAGTCCATCCACTGCCGCCAGGGCGGGGTAGGCGTTGTTTTGCCGGAGCGCCTGATAGATGGAAACGCCCTTTTCCTCCAGTTTTTCAGCAGTGCTGCCGTCCACAATGCCGCCGGCGGCATCAGTAGGGCCGTCCGTGCCGTCGGAGCCCAGGGACAGCAAAAGCGTATCCCGCGTCTCCCGCAGCCCCGCCGCTGCCGAGAGGGCGAGCTCCTGGTTGCGGCCGCCCTTCCCGTTCCCAGTGAGATGCACCACCGTCTCGCCGCCAGCGATAAAGGCCAGGGACTTTTCCGTGTCCTGGTGGGCACGGGCGACGGAGGCCAGAAAGGAGCCCGCCTCTCTGGCCTCACAGCACATCTGGTCCGTCAGAAAAATCGTCTGATAGCCCAGGGATGTACAGACCTGTCCGGCGGCGGCACAGAGTTCCCGGACGCTGCCGGTGATCCGCGTCTCCGTATTGTCCAGGTATTTCGGGGTTTCCCTCCCCAGCGCTTCACGCGCGGCGGCGGAGAGGGTCAGACAATACTTCTCCGCGATCTCCATCGCCTGGGCACAGGTGGCGGGGTCCGGACACGCCGGACCGGAGGCGATCATATCCAGAGGGTCGCCGATGATATCCGAGAGCACCACGGAGAACACCTCCGCCGGAGCGCACAGCTGGGCGAACCGGCCGCCCTTCACAGCAGACAGCCGCTTGCGGATGGTGTTGATCTCCACGATGTCCGCGCCGCAGGCCAGAAGCTGCCGGGTGACCGACAGCAGCTCCTCCGGAGGGATCACCGGAGACTCAAACAGCGCCGAGCCGCCGCCGGACACGAGGAAAACCATGTGGTCCCCCGCCTCCAGTCCGGAAGCCAGCGCCATGGCCTCCTCCCCCGCTGCGAAGGAGTTTGCATCCGGCATGGGGTGCCCGCATTCACGCACCGCGCATCGGGGAATTTCTCCATGGCTGTGGCCGTACTTGGTGATCACCATGCCACGCTCCAGTCTGTCCCCCAGGATGGCGGCGGCGCTGGCCGCCATCTCCCAGGCCGCCTTTCCGATGGCGGTCATAACCACCCTGCCGCCGGAAAAATCCCGGCCCTCCAAAGCTTTCCGAACAGCGGCGTCCGGCTTGCAGGCCGCCAGGGCTCCGGCTATGATCTTGTTTGCGTCGGTGTGAATCTGCATAAGAACCTCCTTCTTTAATAAAAGCGGCATACGCCCCTCCCCGGATGGGGAGAGACGTATAGTATTATTTCCAAATCAAAAATCCGGAAATAATGTATTGAGTTTGAGCCGTTCTGCTCGCACCCCCTACTGCCGCGCGGAAATACCGCCGTCAATCAGGTAAATCTGCCCGGTTAAAAACTGGGACGCATCTGACACCAGCAATAGCAGCAGGCCCATCAGATCTCCGAACTGGCCGATCCGTCCGACGGGAATCCTCTCCTCCAGCGAGCGCTTGAAGGCTGGGTCCTCCAGCTGTTTACGGTTGATGGCCGTCTCAATGAAAGTGGGAGCGAGGGCGTTGACTGTGATGTGGTCGGCGGCGACCTCGCAGGCGATCTGCTTCGTCAGCATGTTGATCGCCCCTTTGGAGGCACAGTACGCGGTGTAGCCGTCGTCCGAGACGCCGAAGACGCTCTTCATAGACGACATATTGACAATCTTTCCGTATTGCTGCCGGCGCATCACCTTGACTACCTCCCGCAGGACGATGAAGTTGGCCCGCAGGTTCACGTCCAGCACCGCATCCCAGGACTCGTCGTCCATCTCCGCCACCATCCGGCGCACGTTCCGGCCGGCGGAGTTGACGAGGATATCGATCCGGCCCATAGTCTTCTCCGCCGCCGCCGCCATCTCCACGACGGCGTCCGTCTTCAGAACGTCGCCGCTGTAGAGATGGAGCTTCGCATTGCCGGCCCGCGCCGCCGCCTCCAGATCTGCATCAGGGGCGGCGCTTCTGCTGACAGCAAAAACATCGCAGCCGTTCTCCAGCAGACAGGCCGCCATCTCGCGTCCCAGGCCCTTTGTGCCGCCGACCACCAGCGCCTTCCGCCCACGGATGTCAAACAGGTTTTCGGAACCATACTTTCCCATATGATTTTCCTTTCCGCCTCGGTCAGATTTCCCGGTACAGGACAGACGCGTCATGCCCGCAGATGACATTCTCCGGACCAGGATGGGGGATGTGTGCCTTGATCTTCTCCGCACTGTCATAGTAGGCGTAGTAATTGTAGACCAGGCTGGAGGGGATGGTGGGCCAATCCGCGGGAGCGGGCGTGCACTTGTGGGTCACGCCGTCATAGTCCATAATCTCGTCCAGCCAGGGGAAGCAGCTACAGACCTGGTGGAACTGGTCGCCCACAAAGACACGGACGCCGTTGACTGTGTTCACCACCACGGACATGCTGCCCCGGGTGTGACCGGGGGTCTTGATGAGCTTGACGCCCTCTGCGATCTCCATATCCCCCTCGATGGTGTAAAAATTCTTGTTGGCCCGCAGAACGGGGATGACGGAGTCGTCGTAGTCCCGGCGCAGCTTCTCAGCAAAGACCTGGTTGTTGAGATTGTACCACTCGTCCTTCTGGGCGATGGAGCGTGTATTGGGAAACAGGTGGGCGTTGCCCGCATGGTCGTTGTGGAGATGGGTGTAGAGGATCAGGTCGATGTCCTCCGGCTTCAGGCCGTTTTTCTCCAGGGAGCGGAGCAAATCCTTCTCCCCCGCATCTGCGGGGCAGCCGCCCCAGGCCTTGCCGTCGACGATAAAGCTGGCGCTGATGCCATTGTCAATGAGGATGTTCTGCTCCCCGTCCTGGAGCAGGAAGGCGATGTAGGGCATTTTCATGACCAGATCCTGATCATAGCCCACAGTGTGAGCGGACTTGGGGGCGATATGGTAGCCGCAGTCCAGGGCAATGGCGCGCCACTTGCCGCAGCCGGGTTCTCTCTTGTTCATGTAGCGTTCTCCTTTTTTATCGTTTAAGTAGTTGCCGCGTCAATCGTTTACGATGGCGACCGCGCGGATGGGGGAGCCGGATCCCTTTCGTACGCGGAGGGGGAAGCCGTAGAACATAAACTCCCGGCCGAACAGTTTCTCCAGGTTGCAGAGGTTCTCCATATGGGGTACGCGGGTCTTTTTGTAGTGCTGGTGCACCGGATAGTTGGTTGTGGGCGGGCGATCGGGGCTGGGAGTGTCCGCACCCCAGAGGCGGATGCCCCTTTCCTCAATCAGGTACACCGCCGCCTCATAGGAGAAACCGGTGTAGTTCTCCAGATACTCCGGATTGGGATAGTGGCGGTCATAGTGGCCGGTATAGAAGAGGACCACGTCGCCCTTCTGAATCTCGCGGCCCGCCCGTTTCTCCGCCGCACGGATCTCCTCCGGGCCCACCAGGGAGTGCTCAGGGAGATCGGAGATATCCAGGCAGAGACCAGGACCGTAGAAGTTCTCCAGAGACATCTCGTCAATTGTGGGCGCGTCGGGACTGGAATCAATGTGGCTGACCGCGTCCACGTGGGTGGGACCATGGTCGCACAGAAGCAGGCCGTTGGTCCTGTAGCTGTACCCGTCCGTCAGGCTCCTGCCCGTCTCCTTGTGGGTCACAGTATCGAACACCACCGTTTTCGCGTGTCCGGGAAACACCGGCATACCGGTGTAAATCTCCTGGGTCAGATCAATCGCTTTCATATTCTTATCTCCTGTTTCAATGTTGGTCAGGTGCCGGTGGCAATCATCATCAAATTGTTGTCGTTGATGGCGGCGCCGACAGCCTCACTGACGATCTCGCCGTCCCGCATCACCAGCACCCGGTCGCATACGCCCACCAGCTCCGGCATCTCAGAGGAAACAAAGATCACGCCGATGCCCTGGTTGGCCAGCTCGCGGATCAGGCCGTAAATTTCGTGCTTGGAGCCCACGTCGATGCCGCGGGTGGGATCGTCCAGCATCAGCACCTTGGGATGGGCTGCCAGCCATTTGGCGAAGACCACCTTTTGCTGGTTCCCGCCGGAGAGATTGCCCACCACCTGCTCCTCGCTGGTGCACTTGACCCGCATCCGGGCGGTATACTCCTGAGCCAGGGTCTTCCCCTTTTTCCGGCTGACCAGCCCTGCCTTCGAGATGGCTTTCAGAGAGGGCTCGATGATATTGTCCTGAATCGACATTTGCAGGATCAGGCCCTCCGTCTTCCGATCCTCCGGCAGCAGCATGATGCCGGCCTTGACGGCGTCAATGGTGCTGTTGATTTTGACGGGAGCACCGTTGAGGAGAATTTCTCCGCCGGTCTTGCGGTCCGCGCCGAAAATGGCCTTGAAAAGCTCAGTCCGTCCAGCGCCCAGCAGTCCGGCGATGCCCAGCACCTCACCCTTATAGAGGTCGAAGCTGACCTGCTTAAGGTTGCGGGCAGCGGAAGATATGTTCCGCACGGAGAGAATGGGAGTCTCCTGCCCGCGGTCCGCCGGAGCCGCCGCGCCCTCCTTGGCAAAGTAGTCGTCGCCCAGATCCTTGCCGGTCATCATGACAACAATCTCTTTGTGTGTGAAATCCTTGGTGGGCTTAGTGTCAATCACACGGCCGTCCCGCATGACGGTGATGCGGTCGGTGATATCGAAGATTTCATCCATCTTGTGGGAAATGTAGATGATCGCCACCTCCTGCTTCCGGAGGCTGCGGATGATCTTGAAGAGGTTGGCGGTCTCGTTCTTGTTCAGCGCAGAGGTGGGCTCATCCATGATAATCAGCTTGCTGTTTAGGGACAGCGCCCGGGCAATCTCCACCAGCTGCTGCTCTGCCACGGTCAGCTCGGAAATTTTCGTTCCGGGGTCGCGCTCGATCTCCACCGCCTTGAGCAGCTCCGCGCATTTTTTCTCCGCCTCGCCGCGCTTAACGACGCCCAGCCTCGTGGCCGGCATCCGTCCCAGGAACATGTACTCGGCGATAGACAGGTTTACCGGCATGTTCAGCTCCTGGTGTATGATGGCGATACCCTTGTCCTGGGATTCCCGGGTGGTGTGGAATTTCACCTTCTCGCCCTCGAAGTAGATGGAGCCCTCGTCCTGGGCGTAGATGCCGGTGATAACACGCATCAGCGTCGTTTTGCCCGCGCCGTTTTCGCCCACCATGGCGTGTACCTCGCCCTTTTCATAGACAAGCGATACGTTGTCCAGCGCCTTTACGCCGGGAAAGGATTTGCAGATATTTTCAACTTGTAATAGTGCCATAGTCCGCTCCTGTTTTTCCCGGTCCTGCCCCGCAAGAGCGGGGCAGGACCGCCGTTTCCATAGACGCCGTATGCGAGCGCTCAGCCCTCGGCAATATAGGTATCGCTCTCCACATAGGTGGAATTCTCAAGGGAAATAGGATCGGGGGAGTAGGTTCCCTCCGTATAGTATTCCTGCGCGTTGCTGGTGTCAATAACCAGAGGATCAATCGTGATATTCTTGGGTACGCTCTCGCCGTTGAGGATCTTCACCGCCATCTCCACACCTGGACCGGAGGCGTTGGTGTACATGACGGTCATATCCATGCGGCCCGCCAGGATCGCCTCGATGCCCTCGGTTGTGCCGTTGACGCTGCAGATGAGCATCTCGTCCCGGCGGCCGGAGTTCTCGATAGCCAGAATCGCGCCCATGGTGGACTCGTCGGCGTGGGTGAAGACGATGTCGATGTTGTCATAGGTCTGCAGGAAATCCTCCATGATTGTCATGGCTGTGGCGCGGTTGAAATCTGCAGGCTGGCTGGCAATGATGTCAATATTCGGGTAGGCCTCCTTGAGCCGCTCCGTGAAGCCTGTGCCCCGCTGGACCGTGGTGGTCGCGCCGGCCACGCCCTCCAGAACCACCACATTGCCCTTGGCCTCACCGTACTTCTCGGTCAGTTTTTCCGCCACCCAGTCGGCCACCATGCCGCCGATGGCATAGTTGTCAGCATGGACATAGCAGGAGAAGTCGTTGGATGTGATGCCCCGGTCAATACAGACTACGGGGATGCCCGCCTGATAGGCCGCGCTGACCGCCGGGGTGAGCGCCGCCTCCTGGGCCGGGCTCACCATCAGCAGGTCCAGTCCGCCGGCCACCATATCCTCGATATTGGCGGTCTGGGTCTCTGCGCTTCCCTGGCCGTCCGTGACGGTGCAGGTGATGCCGTATTTCGCAAACTCGGACACAACACAGTCCGCCTGGTTGCTCCGCCAAGGCTGGTTCAGCGTATCCTGGGCGAAGCCAACCTTGAGGGAGGCAAGGTCCTTGACGTCTCCGTTGGAGGCGTCGTCCGCCGGGGTCTGGGGCTGGGAGGGGGCGGGCGCGGCCGGGGGATCGTCCTTCTTCTCCGCAGGCTGACCGCAGGCCGCCAGGGCCGCGCACATCAGCAGTGACAGAAGCAGCGCCATCAGTTTCGTTTTCATTCGTTTTCCTCCATTCAAAAATAATGTATGTTCAAGCATTATCTCTTCTTCTGTCCCATGAGGACGGCAAAGATAATGATCAAACCCTTGAAGATCATCTGGGGATATGCTGAAATCCCCAAGAGGTTGAAGACGTTATTCAGGATGCCGATCAGTGCCGCGCCCAGCAGGGATTTGAGCACGCTGCCGTAGCCGCCGCCCATCCGGGTGCCGCCGACAATGACGGAGGCGATAGCGTCCAGGGCGTAGTCGCTGCCGATGCCGGGGTCGCCCACGCCCACACGTGCCGTCATCATGAGGCCGCCCACCGCCGCCAGGGAACCGCTAATTATATAGGCGATCATCCGCGTTCGACGCGTATTGATGCCGCAGAGCTTGGTGGCGGTATCATTGTTGCCGATGGCATAGGTGTTCACGCCGTAAATGGTCTTGGAGATGACAAACTGTCCTACCAGCACGATCAAGATGAAAATGATCGCCAGATTGGGCAGCCCCAGAGTCGAGCCGTTTCCGAAGGTGGTCCAGCGGCCGTCGGACAGGATGATCGGGCGGCCGTCGCTGAGCAGGAACGCCAGGCCCTGGGCGATGGTGGACATACCAAAGGTCGCCATGAACGGCTGCATCCCGCCGTAGGACACCAGGGTGCCGGTACAGGTTCCCATGGCGGCTCCCACCAGAACAGAAACCAAGCAGATCAGGATCAAATTGTTTCCCACCACCGGCGCCACCAGGGGCACCAGCACACAGGACAACGACAGCACATTGCCCACGGACAGATCGATGCCATTGCTGATAATCACGAATGTCATGCCCACTGCCAGAACGCCGAGAATGGATATCTGGCGCAGAATGTTGAATAGGTTTTTATAGGTCAGAAACTTGGGAGAGAGAATCGTAGCCAGGATCATCAAGGCCACCAGGATCAAAACCAATCCGGATTTCTTTATGACTCGCAAAAGCATATCCCTTCCTATTGCATTTTTGCCCACGCTTTCCGTATTGGTTGTTAGTTTGTCCGCCATAGGAACCTCCTTATACCTTTTTGTCGAGGAGAAAGCCAGGCAGCTTTTCCTCCGCCGTTTTGGGAATGTCTGCCGTCCGACATTTCGCATACGATTTCATTTTTCCGCTATCGAAGACTTTGTTCCGTTCCTTATCTCTCTTATTTATTGGAAAATATATATAAATATTGACCAAGTTTTTCGAGCGTACTGTAGGCACTTACGCCAATCAGCGACCAATTCATCCATATATCGCCTCCGACAAATGAATACGTATTCTTTAAGTCGAAAAAAATTAAGCCTTTGGTGTGTGGTCTTTTTGGAAGGACTCCCGAGAAAACGGCGGCGTCACGACAGAGACCACCTTAAAGTCCTCGCTGCCATGGAGATTCAGGCACTGGTGCAGCTCGCCCGGCTCCACGAATACGGCGTCGCCTACGCCGACGTCGAACACTGTGCCGTCCACCTTGATCTGTCCGCTGCCGCTGATACAGTAAAAAGTCTCTTCCTGTGTGTCATGGATGTGGGGATTGCTGGTGAAACCCGGGGGATACGCACAGGTCCCCAGCCATACGTGCTTTGAGCCGCAGGTCCAGGGGGCGGCGATGTGGGTGATAGTCCTCTTGTAGGGGGCGTCAAACACATCGCGGGGGGATTCGCTTTCTCGCAAAAACTTCATATGGTCCTCCTCATTTTTTTTTGGTGGATTCTCGTTCAATCAGGGACAGGGGATACCGGTGCGTCACCGGCGCCATTTTGTGGTCCTCAATATTTGCAAACAGCAGAGACAGGCCGTCCTGTGCCATTTCGGTGATAGGCTGGGTAAAGGTGGACAGCGAATAGGGGGGCAGACTTCCCATAAAAATGTTGTCGAAGCCGATGAGCGCCACGTCTCGCCCGATCTCCAGCTTATATTCGTACTTCAGCACATCGATCGCGCCGCAGCCGATCATATCATTGCCGCAGAGAATGGCACAGGGCAGGGAAAGAGCCGGCGCCAGCTCGCGCATGGCCTGCTGTCCGAACTCGTAGGTATACAGTCCGTGCCGGACAATGGGAGCGCCGAAACCGTACTGCTTCAGCCGCTTTAAAAAACCCAGCTGGCGCTCCATGTTGGATGATGAGTTGATTTCGCCGCCCAGATAGACGAAATTCTGGAACCCGCGCTCCACAAAGAACGTCGCCGCCTCCGCCGCCGCCCGGTAGTTGTCCGGCAGAACGGCGTTGGTCTTCAGCCCCGTGGAATAGCGGTGCATCTGAAGAACGGGGATGTCCCGCTGCCGGCAACTCTCCGTCAGTTCCGAGGTCAGGTTCACGTACATCAGGATCAGTCCCTCGATCTGATATTGCAGAATTTTGTCCGTCAGACTGTCGATGGGGTCGTTCTCCTCGGACTCGAAGTAGATGACCCGTTTATCCGCACGCTGCAGCCCATAGACAATTTCCGACAGCATTTCGGAAAACATGACGTTTCGGGTGTGACCCTTTACAACGCCGATGATGTTACTGTGCGTGGACACCAGACTGCGCGCCAGAGCGTTTGGCCTGTAGTTGAGTGCGTTTGCCGCCTCCATGACCCGGCGCATGGTGTCCGGCGCCAGGTTCGCGCTGCTGGAGAAAGCGCGGGACACCGTCGCCTGGGAAACGCCCGCCAGAAGGGCGACATCTTTGGATGTTGGCACGTTAGGGTACTTCATCGTCTCTCCCGCCGTTCAAATCAAAATATGGAAAATACGCCAACAAAACACACACGTATTTCTGTAGAATTATAGCATAATTCGTACCATAGCACAAGTAAAACAATTTCCCGAGCCGTCGTCGTCCAGCCCGTTACAGCCGGCGGTATTTGCCGGAAACGATGGTTTCCGCAGGGAGGAAGATACCCTTGGAGAAATGGGCGGCTACGGTTCGCAGCGCCTCGGCCACTGTCTCTGGAGAAAACGACTGAATATAGGCGATGGGGCCCTCCATGTTATAGCCCAGTTCAATCGCCGTATCGCACTCCTCCAAAGAGCAGACCCCCTCCTCAAACAGGCGGCAGGCCTCGTTGGCCTGGATGAAATTCGGGATATCCGGGTTGTACTTTCCCGTATACAGACTCTCATCCAACACCGGCCGGCCGGCCTCCGGCCAGATATAGTAGCCCCGACCGGCCTTCCTGCCCAAGCGCCCCTCTGAAAGCAGTTTGCGCGCCGTCTCCGACGGACCATATTCGGGAGAGAGGTGCTCGTGGTAGTAGTCCTGGCAGAAGGAGGTGACATCCACGCCCGTGTAGTCGGCCAGCTCCATGGGGCCCATCTTCTGGCCATTTTTCATCATGGAGAGATCAATGTCGGCAGGGGTGATGCCGTCCCGGTCGATGCACAGACCGTTGTACACTACCACCGGGGCCACAATCCGGTTGGCAATGAACCCGGGGCGGTCCCTGCGGGCCACAACCACCGTCTTCCCCGCCCGTTGTGCGTAGGCGCGGGCAAATTCCGCCGTCTCCGGCGAGGTCTCATCACCGCAGATCACCTCCACCAGCTTCATCAGCACAGCGGGGTTGAAGTAGTGCATTCCCACCATATTACAGGGTCTGCGGACAAACTTCGCCAGCATGGTGATGCTCATGGTTGAGGAGTTGGTGGCGATCACCGCGTCCTCCCGGCAGGCGGCGGAGATACGCTCCAGGGCGCTCTGCTTGATATCCAGCCGCTCCGGCACCGCCTCGATAATCAGCTGCGCGTCCCGAACCGCCTCCTCAATCACCGTACCCCCCTTCACGCGGCCATCCTTGATGCTGCCGGCCAGAGTGGGGCTGATCTTTCCTTTGGCGCTGAGCTTGTCCAGACTGGCATAAATTCTGGAAATGCCCCGGGCGACAAACTCCTCTTTAACGTCGCACAGGTTCACGCGGTATCCCGCCATCAGCGCCACCTGGGCGATGCCGTGTCCCATATCGCCCGCGCCGATGACAGCAATAGTTTCCAATTGGTCCAGTTTCATCTGAACGCCTCCTTTTCTTATCTGTCCGATACGTCAGCATTTGGTAAAGTACATGGATATGCCTTGGCCTCCGCCGATACACATGCTGATCATCGCATCCTTTTTATCTGTCCGCCCCAATTCATAGAGCACCTTAACCGCCAGGACACAGCCGGTAGCGCCGATAGGATGCCCGACAGAGATGCCGCCGCCGTAGATATTGACCCGTTCCGGGTCCAAACCCAGATCCCGGCGAACGGCGTATGCCTGACTTGCAAATGCCTCATTGATCTCAAACATATCAATCTGCCGCAGGTCCAGGGACAACCGGCGCGCCAGTTTCTCACTGGATAGCTTGGGGGCATAGCCCATGATCTCCGCCTCCAGCCCGGCCACGGCGAAACCGCCTGCCCGCAGCTTGGGCGCAACGCCCAGCTCTTCCGCTTTTCGGCGGGACATAACCACCACCGCCGCCGCGCCGTCGTTTAGGCTGGAGGAATTGCCGGCAGTCACGGTGCCGTTCTCCCGTACAAAGCAGGGCTTCAGTCGGGCCAGCTTTTCCAGGGTCAGACCGTCTCTGGGCCCCTCGTCCGTGTCGAATACCGTCACGTTGCCCTTCCGGTCCCTCAGCTCCACGGGCAGAATCTCCTCCCGGAATTTGCCCGCCCGGATGGCCTCCACCGCCCGGCGGTGGCTTTCCAGGGCGTACTGGTCCTGCTCCTGACGGGTAACGCCAAACCGATTGGCCACATTTTCCGCCGTTACGCCGTTGTGACTGTCGTTCAGAGGCCAGGTCAGGATGTCGATTACGCCGTCCTCAAAGGATTTATGTCCCATTCTGGCCCCCCAGCGTGCATCCTTAACGTAGTAGGGCAGCTGAGAGATGTTCTCCGTGCCGGCGGCCACCACAACCTCGGCTCCACCGGTCTGGATCGCCATGACCGCCTCCGCAATGGCCTGCAAGCCGGAGCCGCACTGGCGATTGACGGAATAAGCGGTGGTCTCCTTGGGCAACCCAGCCTTCAGACTGACCGCTCTGGCCACAAAGCCGCACTCCGCAATCTGTCCCACCTGCCCAACCACGACCTCGTCCACCGCCTCCGGCGGAATCCCCGCCCTCCGAACAGCCTCCCGCACCACCATAGCACCCATATCGATGGCACTGATTCCTTTTAGGCTGCCGCCAAAGGAGCCCACCGGCAGGCGCACGCCGGATACGATCACAACCTCGTCCAATTTCATACATATCCACCTTTCTGTAAATCGAGCCGTCGTTCTCTATTCCAGCATGGCCTTCAATCCGAAGGGGCCGTCCTCCCGGTAAATACACGGCGGAATGATTCGCAGGTCCTTGCTGACAACGGGCTTAAACTCCATCAGATCCAGAACTTGGGTTTTCAGGTCAATCCCCTCCGCAAGCTCCGTCAGGACCAACCCCTCCGGACGGAGTTCAAACACCGCCCGCTCCGTTATATAGTGCATTCGCTGGCCCTTCCTCCGGGCGATAAGGCCATTGTAGGAAACCTGCTGCAGATTCTTGACAAACTTAATCAGGCTGCCCTCCCGCAAAATCCGCAGCCGTCCGCACTCAAATGTACACTCCAGTCCCTTACCGGTAAATGTGGAACAAAATACGACGTGCTTGGCGTTTGTGGTAATGTCGATGAAGCCGCCGGCACCCGTGGGGTTGGGTCCCAACCGCGTGGCGTTTACGCTGCCGTCCGCGTTGATCTGCCCCGCGCCCATGAAGGTGGCGTCCACCCCCTGCCCGTTGTAGAAATCAAACTGGTCGTCGTGCCGAACCAGGGCAAAATTGTTCTTGGCGATGCCGAAGTCAATCCCCCCCATGGGGACGCCGCCGTATATGCCGGATTCCACGGTGATAGTCACGTCATCGGAGATACCCTCCTCCGCAATAATGGGTCCGATGACGTCGTTGGGAATGCCTGTGCCTACATTCAGTATGTCGTCCCGTCTCAGCTCCATCACCGCCCGGCGGCCGATAGCCTTGCGAACCGTCAGGGGGATGCCGCCCTCCCCCGCATCCGGCAGGCGGATGTTGCCGCAGTAGGCCGGATGGAAGGCAAAGCTGTGGGTTTGGCGGTGATCCTCCTCCGGGTCCGGACAGATCACGGCGGCGTCGATAAACACGCCGGGCACTGTCACCTGCTTGCAGTGGATCGTATTGGCCGCCACCTTGTACTTGGCCTGGGCGATCACCCTTCCACCAAATTTCTTGCAGGCCATGACCGCCGAAAACACCTCCAGGCTCATAGCCTCCTCCTCTGTGGAAAGGTTCCCGTTTTCGTCAATGCGGGTGCCCCGGATGATGCAGTAGTCAATAGGGATCGGTTTGTAGCGGAGATACTCCTCGCCGCCCACCGTCACCACGTCGATGAGGTCCGGCGCGGATCTTGTGACCTCATTCATCTTTCCTCCCTCCTGACGGGGATCGATGAAAGTGCCGAGGCCCACTTTCGTGATCTTGCCGGGCTCGCCGCCCGCCATGCTGCGATACAGCTGGGCAAACTGCCCCTGGGGGAAGTTATAGGCCAGCAGCTTGTTTCCGGCTATCAGCTCCATGATCCTGGGCTGAAGCCCCCAGTGGCCGCCCACGATCCGCTCCAGCATCCCCTCGTGGGCAAAGTGTTGGATGCCCCTGTCCCGGTCGCTCTGTCCGCAGGAGTGCAGCAGGGTCAAATGGTTCGGCGCACCAGTCTCCAGAAACCGCTTTTCCAGCGCCTTCAAAATCGTCTCCGATGAGGAAACCAATGTCATGCCGATAGTGGCAATAGTCTTGTTGCTTTCGATCAGGCGGGCCGCCTCTTCGCCGCTCATAAAAACAGGCCTTTTCATCTCTGCTCCTTTTGGCTGAACCAGCCTCTGATTTGCTTCTTGTCAATCTTTCCGTTTGGCGTAACCGGAAGCCTCTCTGCGGATAGAATCCGAACCGGCACCTTGTAGCGGGCCATCTTTTCCAGAAGGCGGACCCGCAGCTCCTCCTCGCTCAGCGCCAGCGCGCCCTGTCTCCACACAACCGCCGCCGCCGGAACCTCTCCGTATACGTAGTCAGAAACTCCAACCACCGCCGCTTCCTCTATACCGGGAAACCGGTACAGTTCGTATTCTACGTCATAGCTGCATATTTTCTCGCCGCCGCGGTTGATCATATCCTTTTTTCGATCGGACAGAAACAGGTATCCCTGGTCGTTAAAATAGCCCATATCCCCCGTGGAGAGCCATCCGTCCCCGGTCAGCTCCGGTGTTTGCAAATGGTAATACTCCCGCAGGATGACACTGCCCTTCATCTGCACCTCTCCCACTTCCCCGTCCGGCACCTCCGCGCCGTCTTCGCCTGTGATACGGACTATCAGTCCCGGCACCGGCAGACCGCAGGAACAGATGTAATCGCTTTCAGCGGTGCTGACAGGAAAAACAGTGGCGGGCGAGGAGGTTTCCGTCATTCCGTAGACCGTCCGAAAATCGACGTCCGGCAACCATTCGTGGATCGCAAGAATTTTTTCCGGGGGCATATAGCTGCTTCCACAGGCAAGCATCCGCAGGGAGGGGAGCGCGGGATACGCTCCCCTCTCTTTGAGCAGAAGCGTATACGCCGTGGGAGATGCGTGCATAAATGTAATCTTCTCCCGCCGGACGCACTGCAATATCCGTTTAGCGTCAAATCTCTTGTGGAGATATGTAGTGCCGCCCGCATACAGAAATAGACTCAACAGTGCAACGAGGCCTGTCACATGGTAGATGGGAACTCCAATTACCGTCCGGTCCTCCGGCGTAACGTTCAGCAGAAGCCGGTATGTTTCCACCGCGTGCATCACATTGAAATTAGAGAGGAGAACGCCCTTGCTCAGTGAGGTGGTCCCGGAGGTATACATCAGAATTACAGGGTCCAGCGGGCCGCCCCCCTGCGCCGCGAGGTCTTCCTCCGCCTCCCCAATTTTTTCCAGGGACGCAGCTAGATGTCCCGCCCTGACCAGTTTACACGAGCGGGCGGCAAAGGGCGCCATCCACTGTGCAAAGTCCTCATCACAGATAATCAGAGCCGGGTCCGACTTCTCCAGGAGCGCCAGCACCTCCCCCTTCCGAAATTTAGAGGGCAGCGGCAGCGCAACAGCTCCCAGCTTCACCACCGCCAGGAACGAGATACAGAACGCCGCGCCGCTGTACAGCATCAGAGCAACGTGATCGCCCTTTTTGACAGACAACCCAATTTGGAGATACCCGGCAAACCGGTCCGTCAGAGCCAAAAAACGGCGGTAGGATATTTTCGTTCCATCGTCGTCCACTATAGCGGTCTTATCCGGATAGGCGGCGGCTGACTTCCGCAGTGCTGCGTATAAATTGGAGGGAATCCCCGTATAGGCGTCATACACTCTGCCGCCGCCTTCGAATCTCTCCATTTGCAGGGGGACCCGTTGGCCCCAGAGCTGTGTTCCATTATACATAGGCCGACAATCCTCCCCAGAAGCCAAAAATTATACGTTTTCATTGTAGCGCAATTTAATTAAAAACTATTTATCAATAAAATATATTTATTCGGCCATATATACTAAATATATAGAAAAATATCGTCCATATTATCGCGGTATACAGGCCATGCTAAGTCTTTCTTATGAAAACGTATTCATCATGGACACATTATACAGCCGGACTACACCATTTGTCAATCGGGATTCTTCACAAAATCCGACCTATAAATACAGCAATATGTAAAATCATACGCAGTCTAGCATAAATCTTGCAGAAGGACCATTCCGTTATTTCCGCTACAGGGCAACCTCCCTGCACACAGCTGCCAGCGGCAGCTGTGTGCAGGGAGGTTCCTTTTCCGTTATCCTAAGACCAACTCTTTCAGCAGGTCCAGAAAACGTCCATAATCCGCCTCCGCGCCGATCTCAATTTCCGGCAGAGCGCTCCATGCGTGATGATGCCGCGCGTCCACCACCGTCATGCCGTAGGTCAGTCCTGGTTTTGTCTCCACACCGACCCTGCTCCGGATCGTCCGCACCAGCGTGGGATCAATAGCGTAGGCTACAGCCATACAGTCAATGATTGTACAGTACGCCTGAAAGCCCCGGCCATGCACAAAACGGATCGCCTGCCGCAGGAATCTGGCCTCCGGTTTTCCGCTGGCCTCAAAGTCGTCCAGGTCCGACTGGGAGAAGTTGACGTCAAAGTGCGTGCATACATCCAGCCCAAGCGCCACCAGGGGAATCCCGGACTCATAGACGATCTTGGCCGCGTCCGGGTCCACGTAGACGTTCCACTCGCTCTGGGGCGTGTCGCCAGTGGCGTTGAGGAATGCGTACCGGTTCAGTCCAAATGCCCCGGACATAGCGATCACGCCGGCGAATTGGTCTTTAATCTCTGGGGCCTTCAGCAAAGCCATCGCCAGATTGGTCATAGGGCCGATGCACACGATTGTGATCTCCCCCGGGCTCTGGCGCACCGTGTCGATAATCAAATCCACCGCATGGCTGGTGCACAGGGGCGTGGCGGGGTCGGGGAGGTGATTCTCCGCCTGTCCGTCTGAGCCGTGCGTAAAGGGGTCCGCCGGGCGCTCCCGCAGCAGAGGCCGTCCCATCCCCATGGCAACCGGAATATCTGTCCGCCCCAGCATCTCCAGGGTTGTCCGGGCATTGCGAGCGGTAACCTCCACAGGATAGTTGCCACAGACGGTGGTGACGGCCAAGAGCTCCAGCTCCGGGGACTTGGCGGCCATCACAATAGCCATGGAATCATCCATGCCGGGATCGCAGTCCAGAATAATCTTTTTCATGGCAGCTCTCTCCAACTCTTATTTCAGCACATCTCTCCGGATGATGATCTCGCTCTCCCGGACCCCTGCGCCATTCTGCGCAAAGCTCCAGGGCCCCTCGCAGTTCCGTCCATAGGTCTCCCCCAGCTCCTCCGCCAGATACCCGGCCAGCAGCGCCATGGGAACAAACTGCGTCAGGGGCATACCGATCTGTGACTTTGTGGCCGGGACCCGCACATAGACGGCGCTCTGATTCTCAAAGTCGCCCGCCGCTCCGTCCGTGACAACCATCGTTGGCCGTCCCATAACGCCGGCATAGCGGACCACCTCCTTGGAGCGGCTGACGGCTGGGTTGGTGGTGTTGGCGGTGATGACGGTCCCGATCCGCTCCACATCCCTCGCGAAGAAATTCAGATGGAGCCACTCCTCCGTATTGATCCGCATGGCCGGACGGCCTGCGGCCTCCAGGATTTTGGCGTGGCCGTAAAAGGCGGCCGCATAATCAAATCCGCCGCCCACAAAGTCGAAGCAGCCAAAGCCGCTCCACTGCTTTGCCAGCTCTGCCGTCTCCCGGTCCATCTCCGGCAGCAGCTTCTCCAGACCGTCCGCCTGACGGAGGAAATCCTGCCGCAGCTCGCCCGCCCGGTCCATGGGATACTTCCCCCGCACCTCGCCGATCCGCACCGCCAGCAGCAGCAGCGCCAATACGCTGGTCAGATAGGAGCGCACCCCCGGCGCACTGGCAAAGGGCGGCGTTTTCGCGGGCAGAATACGGGAGGCGTTCCGCCCCAGCGGGGCGTCCGGATTGGCGGTGACCGCCAGCACAAAGGCGCCGTGCTCCCGGGCAAACTGTGCCGCCTCAGCCAGGCGGGCCACCGTCCCGGAGCTGCTGACTGCGATAACCAGTGGATTGTGGGGCGCAAAGCCCACCTGCGCCGGATGATAGTACCTAGCCAGATCCAGGGCGGTGACAACCTCTGTGGGAATCCCGGTCAGAAGCTCGAAAATATGCTTTGTGGCCAATCCCGCAGCGTAGGAGTCGCCGCAGCCGGTCAGGACGATACGCTGTATCGAGAAAATTTCCTCCGTCCGCAGCGCCAGTCTCGTGTCCCGCTCCAAAACCGGATGCAGCGTCCGCAGCAGCTCCGGCAGGCTCCATGCCTGTTCACACATTGGATTTCTCATCGCGTTTCCTCCTTCTTCAATCCGGCATGCCAGTGGGCTCTGCCGGACTTTTCCTGGTCCATCCGATAGAGGTTCGCACAGGTTTCCAGGGCCGTTCGCAGAGCGAAGTTATGGCCAATGCCGGCTGTAAAGCGCTCGCCGGTGCACATGTTGTCGGACACCGAGCAGATGGAGCCGCCCCGGCGGCCAAACAGCGCAGAGAGCGTGATCACGGCTGCGGACTCCCTATCTCCATTGAGACAGCCGGCCCGGTTATAAACGCCCGCGTGTTCGGCGTTCCACGGCTGCAGATAGCCGCCCACCCCAGGCCGGCCTCCCCCAACATAGTCGCTGTCACAGGAGACCGTCACTCCCACGTGGTATGGGCAGCCCAGCGTCTCCGCCGCCTCCACCGCAGCGCACACCACCTCATAGTGGCTGGCCGCGGGATAGGATGCAGAAATATAGGCCCGGGTCATACCCTCTTCCCGCACCGCCCCGGAGGCAATCACCAGATCCCCCGGATGCACCTGGTCGCCGAAGCCTCCGGAGCCTCCCACCCGCAGGAAGGTGGAGGCGTCGGTGAACTCCATATAATCATACAGAATCAGCTCCATCTCCGGCGAGCCGGAGCCCCCGCTGACGGCGGTGATATGGGCTCCCTTATACCAGCCGCTGTAGCTGGTAAACATGCCGGATTGACCAATAAGGGATGCTTTTTCCATATAACCTGCCGCCACCTTGGCCGGGTCCTCGCCATAGGCACACAGGGCGTCGCGGACAAAAATCAGCACATAATCCCCCACCTGCTCCGGGTCGATCTGGGTCAGGGCAGGACGTCCGTTAATAAAAAAACCTCTGGGCGGCACCTTGTCCCGGTGGGGATAGGCCTCCTGTATGGCTTGTATATACGGCTTTTGGCGGATCGCGTCGCTCTTTTTCATATGGCATGTTCCTCCAGCTCTCTCCGCATTTTTTCCAGCAGGGCCGCCGCCTCGCGCCGTCCGGCGGCAGAAAATCCAGGCGGTCCGTACTGCGCGATGCAGGCCGCCGCGCTGATGCTCCCCCTCAGCCCGCATACCTCCGGGGCTTCTCCCCGGCAGAAACCGTAGAGCACCGCCGCCGAGGAGCTGTTTCCCGCGCCTGTCGGATCGGCTGCCTCTATACCCGAGACCGGGGGGACGGATATCGCCTCATCGCGGGTCAGCACCCGCGCCCCTTCGCCGCCCAGGCGGAGATAGATCAGCGGCAGTTCCCAGCCTCGAAGATATTTCTCCACCTCAGCCAAGTCGTCGCAGCCGAAAAGGGCGTACGCCTCCGCACGGTTAATGGAAAAGACATCGCATTGCCGGGCAATACCCTTCACTCGCTCCCGGTGCTCCGGCAGGGCAGCCTCCGCGTTGATCTCCCAGAGAATCCGGCAGCCGTTCTCCTTTGCCAGCGGCAGAAGCTCCTCCCAATATTCCTGCCGGTCATCCTTGAATACATAGAGCCCCTTGGCCCGCCGGAGAAAGGGGGCAATCTCCCCCGGACCGGCCTCCAAACTAAGGTAGTGATCTTTTCCATAGGGCGGCGTCTCAATGCGTTCCCCATTTTCCAGGTACTGTATCTCCGAGATTGCCGTATGGGTATCCTTAACCATAAGTCCTGCCATGGAGCATCCGGTCTCCTCGAACCACCGCCGGCAGGACGGCGGGAAATCATCGCCAATTCCTGTAACTAGGACCGTACTGTCCGACCAGAGGCGGATACCACTCAAGGCATAGACCCCCGCGCCCCCCAGGACCTCACTGGCCAGCTCTCCACTGCTGAGACGAACCCGGTCGATCACAGCTGTGGAGACAACCACATAGTCAAACGTGCTCATCTGCATTTAAATGGCGCTGACGGTGAAATACTTGGCCACGATGGCCCCCTCGTCCACCACATAGCCGGTACTGCCGGAGGCAAAGGTGTTATCCTGAGCGACAACAGCCTCCTCGCCGTCCACCAGGAAGGTGAGCCGGTCCCCCTTGACCTCCAGGCGCAGATCGTGCCAATCGCCCTCCCGGTAGGTCTTGTCGGACACGGCCAAAACCGTGACATCGGGCCCCTGACGCTTGATAATCTTGATCTGTCCGCCGCCGAAAACGCCGGCGTAGTAATTGCGGTGCCCCTTCGCCCGAGCCACCAGGCCGGCGTACTCGGCATGGACAAACTGCACCGTAGACTCCACGGCGTAGTCCTCCCAATCGTTGGCACCGATCGTCATCACGCCGTTGCGCTCCGGATGGGAAATAGCGAAAGTGGCCAGGAAGTCCGGCCCCGTGTGCTTGGTGGAGTTCATAAAGGCCATCATCCACTTGGTGCGGGTGACAAAGGGACTGATCCCCGGCGTCAGATCGTTGGCCAGGCCCATGTGAAACCGCTCCGGCGCACCCCGCCAGTCCACGCTGCGCAAAATTACCGTCCCGTCCCGACGGCTGTCGGACACCAGCTCCACGCCCAGGCGGTACACCGCGCGGCCATGGGTATCGGGAATCTTCCACGAGATCGTGTTCTCCCCCTTGACCAACCTGTGGCGGGCAGGCTCCCGCATGACGGCCACCTCGTCGTTGGCGTCGTAGTAGTCGATAAAGAACCGTGCGTCCGGATTCTCGTCGCCGGGGCACTCAATGCGGGCTGTCACAGTCTGGGAGGAGTAGAGCGCCGGAGAGGCATAGACCTCAAAGTAGCTGGTATCCGGAGCCGCCTTAGGCGAGGGGTCCACGTAGGTCTGCACAGAGACGGAGGCCGTCACGCTGCCGGAGACCCCCTTGTAGTCGATCGCAAGGCCCGGCTTCCCACCAGTCTCCAGTGCGTTATAGACCCGGACCGCCGCCTGGTCGAAGGGATGGACAGGGTGTATCATAAAGCCCTGCACGGAGCCGGGGAAGTCGAAGGCATAGCGCGCCTCGGGCAGCGCCAGCTTCTCCCCGTTCAGCGCGGCGTAGGCCCGCATAATCTTGCGGGTCTCCCGCACCGCGTCGAAGATGCAATCCCCGCCATCCGTACTGACCACGTACATCCGGTCGGCCACCGGCCCCCGCATATCCGCGTCCTGGTTCAGGCTGTCCAGCCCCAGGCGAATGGCGTTCAGGCAGCCCACGTTGCCGCTGTTGCAGTCCGTATCCCAGCCGGCGGAGGAGGCGATAGACACGCTCTTCCGGAAGTCGTCCCCCGCCATTTTCAGAGCCATGATGACCGCCAGGTGGTTGGGCACCATGGGGCAATTCCCCTGGTACTTGGCATAGTTGTGGTTCTCCTCGATCCAGTCCCGCACCTGCCGCCAGTCCTCGGCCGCCTCGCACTGGGCGATAACATCATCCAGCAGGCGGTTGAGCTGCTCGCCGTAGGGATTCTTACCTATATACTGCCGGCACTCCCGCAGCAGCGTATCCACGTCCTTCTCGTCGAAGGCCATGGCCTCCAGGGCAGCTAGATAGACCGCACACTCCACCGCAATGCCGTCGTGGCTGACCAGCGCAGCCTGCCGGGCCATCTCTGCAGCCCGGGCGGGATTCCCGGCGTTGACCATGGCCCAGGTGTCAATGAAGATCTGGGACCCGATCTGCTCGGCGATGGCCATGCCGTTTTTCTCACCGGAGCCGCTCAGGGGCGGCTGGATGCCGTTTTTCAGCCGCAGATAGGCGGAGTGCTCCGTAGAGCGGGCCAGACCGCCCCACCAGAGAATCGTCCGGTCCTCCACGATGTAGTTCAGCCACGCCTCTCCGATCTCCTGCGCCGTAATGGCGGCGGGGTAGCCGCTGTCCTCCAGCGCACGGTAAAACACGAAGGTACCGGAGATGTCGTCGTCCGGGACAATAAAGGGCGCGCCGGTCTTGTGGGCCACATAGTAGTCGATGAAACCGAAGGTATCCCGGATCGCCTGGTAGGTCCAGCCCTCCACCGGGCGGCCCATATACACACCGATGATCTTGCCCAGAACACCGGCATACATTTTATCCTTATAAACAGCTAAGCTCATAGTCGTATTCCTTTTCAACGTTAATGTTTATCCCTTTACAGCCCCGCCGGCCATGCCCTCCACAAACTGCTTCTGAAGCAGGAGGAAGATCACAACCACAGGAACCAGCATGATGACCGCGCCGGACATAATCACACTGAAATCACGGGTGAAGGTTCCGTTCAGACAGAGGAACTTCAGGGTCGCAGTAAAATTCGCCTCATTTTGCAGCAGCGTTGTGCTCAGCAAATACTCATTCCAGGAAAAAAGTCCCACGATGCAGGCCACCGTCACCATGCCTGGAGAGGCAATGGGCATGACCACCTTACAGAAGGTCTGGAAGGTGGTCGCCCCGTCCAGCCGAGCGGCCTCCTCCAGCTCGTAGGGCACCCGGAGAAAGTAGGTGCGCATCAGAAAGATCGGCATGGGCAGATTCCAGGCGGCGATGGCCGCCCCCACCGCGTAGGGATTCCCAATCAGATTCAGACGGACGAATGAGGAGTACAGCGGCAGCATGAACATCTGTAATGGGACAGTAGTGGAGATCATGAAGTAGAGAGTCAGCGGCTTCCAGGTCCCCACGCGGCGGGTGGCCAGCACATAGCCCATACTGGCGGAGGCCAGAACCCCTACCACGATGGAGGTCCCCGTCACCCGGAAGCTGTTGAGGAAGCCCTCGCTGAAATTGCCCACCATCCAGGTTTCAACAAAGTTTTCGAAGTGAAATTCAGTGGGAATAGCCAAGGGATTCTGCATAATCTGCGCATGGGTTTTTACGCTGTTGATCAGCACCAGCACCAGCGGAAACAGAGAGATGACGGCCAGCACGCTCAGTGCCGCCACCGCCAGATAAAATGTCCACGTGCGCCGGATACTCCCATGCCATCTGCCAAGCTTTCTCATTCCAGCGCCTCCTTTCGGCTGAACCAGGTATAGAAAAACGCCGCTACACTGCCGATGGCCCCCATAACTAGGGCGATGGCCGAGGCCCGCCCGAATTTGAAGGCGGAAAAAGCTGTAGTATAGGCGTAGGTGCTCAGCACCTCTGTGGCGTGGGCGGGGCCGCCGGAAGTCATCAGATAGATATAGTCGTATGTGCTAAAGGAGTAGATTACAATCAGCACAAACATCAGACGCACCGTGGGCGCAATGTTGGGCAGATACACATACCAGAAAGTCTGCCACATGTTGGCCCCCTCCAGACGTACCGCCTCCAGCTGGTCCACCGGAGTCTGCCGCAGAGCCGCCAGGTAGATCACCGCCAAAAACCCCCAGTAATGCCAGATGTCCACCATCGCCACACCCACCAGGGCTGTTTCCATGTTCCCCAGTGGGGAGGAGACGTTCAGCCCCATCTTCTGGAGGAAGCCCATCAGCCCGGCGTTGGGGCTGAAGATGATATTCAGCCAGATGATCGCGTTGGTGGTTGGGGCCAGCAGGTAGGGTATCAGGTAGAAGGTCTGGAAGCTCTTTTTACCGACGTGGAAGTGAACCATCAGCAGGGAGGCGAAGAGGGCAATGAAAACCGGGACGATGACGAAGATCAGCGTCCATTTGATATTGTTCACTACCGCCTGCTTGAAAATCCAGTCGTCGGCCAGCTCACGAAAATTTCGCAGGCCCACCCATTCCTTTTGGGCTGAAATACCGTTCCACTTGGTAAACGCCGCATAAATGGTCTGGACCGCAGGGACCAGGACGACAAGTCCGCTCAGAATGACCGCCGGCAGGGACAGCAGGTGATAGGTAAGGCTGCCGCCCTGCCGGCTCAGCTTGCTCTGTCGTTGTTTCATAGCTTTTATCCTCTATTTATCGTTCGTCCTCCAATATCCCGGAGCCGCGTTCAGCGGCTCCGGGATAAAATCTCTGAATGGGGAGAGACGCTACCGGACAGGCTTTGCCAGAGGAACCACCGCGCCCGCAGCAATATCAGCATCCAGCTCGGCAGCAACGGTGGAACAGAAATCCTGTGCGCTCACAACACCCTGCCAAACGGTATCAATGTCCTCGAACGCCGTAACCGTGGCCGCAGGGAAGAATGTGGAGGGATGGAAGGCAAAATATCCCTTGTCAATCTGCCCGATACCGGTCTGCACCGCGTCCATCGTCAGCTTGGACATTCCGGTCATGCCGGAGGCGTCGTAGTTTACCACGTCCTTCACGGGTACCGCCCAATAGCCGGGCCAGGCCTCCGTGAGCTTCCCGGAGAACTCGCCGGTCAGCATATAATCCAGAATCTTGGCGCACTCGTCGGCATAGGGCGTACTGGCATTGATGGAGAAGTTGCAGTTAATCGCCATATCGTACACATCCTCATCCGTCCAGGCGGAGGGCATGGGTGCAAACCCGATCCGCTCCTGCGCGGCCTCATCCAGCTGTCCAATGAACTGGATATAGAGGGTAGGCGCCGTCACCAGCGCACAGCGTCCATCAGCCAATACCTGCATGACCTCCACAGAGTCCAGATTGACATAGTCCTCTCCGGCCATATAGCCGGCCTGATACCAGTCGGCGGTAAGCTGTACCGCGTCCACCATAGCGGGATCATCGAAACGGATCTCCCCAGTCAGGACCTTGTAGAAGAGGTCGGAGCCGCCGTAGTGGTTAATAATCTGGGAGCTGAAGTGGTCGTTGCAGGGCTTCCAGCCCTTGTTGCCCGCACCGGTGGGGTAAACGCCCTCGGCCTGGGCCGCCTGGAACAGCGCCGTCATCTCATCCCAGGTCTCCGGCACAGTCCAGCCCTTCTCGGCAAAGAGGTCCTTATTGTAGAAGATGCCGCCCACGTTCATACCGCCGGGGATGGAGTAGAGGGAGCCGTTCACCGTCAGGGAATCATAGATGCCGCCCAGAATGCGGTCTTTCCACCCATACTGCTCAGCATAGCTGTCCAGGTTCAGCACCAAATTCTCCGCCACATAGGTAGAGGTGTAGGAAGGCCCGGACGCGTATATAATATCCGGCGCGTTGCCGGCGGCCAGAGCCCGCGGAATATCCACATCCACCGTGTTGCGGAACTCAATGTTCAGCTCATACTTGTCTTGGGAGCTGTTGTACCAGCCGGCCAGTATGTCCTTCATGGCTACCTGGTAGTCCGTGGCCGCGCCCCAGAACCAGAAGGTGATCTGCTCTCGCTTGCCGCTGGAGGTGCTTCCGTTGTCAGAAGGAGTCGCGGCGTTGCCAGTGGACGGTGTGTCGCTGCCGTTGGACGGCTTGCCGTTGTTTTTGTCGCCGCAGGCCGTCATAGCCAGCAGCATGGTCAGGGCTATCAGCAGCGCAAAGAGTCTCTTCATCGTTTTGTCCTCCAATTTTTTAGATTTTATTATTCCAAATCTCCGCCGGTCTGCTGTACAGGGGCAACGGACCAGGCCGGGATAAGGTCCAGAATCTGTTCGGCGTAGGCCTCAAAATCCACGCCGTTGACTTCCGCGATGGTCCTGCGCCAATCCGCCGGAACCGCATTCACGCCGCTGTAGGCGCCGGCCATAGCGCCCGCCATGGCCGCGTTGGTGTCGCAGTCGCCGCCCAGGTTGACGCACAGCTCATTGACCATCTTGGGGTCTCCCCTGCCCAGGGCAAACATAGCCACCGCCGTAGGAATGGAGTCCGCCGCCAGATCTCCGCCGCCGAAATAGTCATAGACCTCCCGCATGGCGGCTTTTGGGTCCCGTGCCTCCTCCACCAGCCGGAAAGCCAGGGCAATGCGCTTGGCAATTGAGGGGGAGACAATCTCGTAGCCGTATTGCTTCCCCAGTTCCGCCGCCCGCATGGCCTCCTCCACGATCCGGCCAATATCTTCTTCGCCCCGCATACAAACCGCGATGCCCCAGGCAATGGCCGCTGCGGCAGACACGCATACAGTGGTATTATGGGTTGGCAGGCAGGTCATGTACACATCCCGCACGCATTCCTCACAGCTAGACCCCCGCAGGCCATGGATAATGCCCACCGGGCTGATCCGCATAGCCGAGCCGTTGGTATTGCCATACCGGCCGCTGACAGTAATGTCCGCTCCTGCGCGGATGGCCTTCAGAGCCCGCTCTGTGCTGGGACCCAGGGGACTGGCATACTTGTCCTTAACCCGGTCGGCCCAGGCGAGGATCTCCTCCACCACGTCTCTGGGCTCCACCCTCCGGTTGCGAATGAAGGAGTTCATCAGGGCCAGCGCCTGCTCACTGTCGTCGGTATACTCGCCGGCCTTCAGACCGTCATGGAAGATGTGGCCCTTTTCCGCCGGATAGAAGGTATCGATCCATCCCCAGGTTTTCTGAATGTAATCCGGCGTCAGGAAAGAGGAGGGGACCCCCAGGGAATCCCCTGTGGACATGCCGTACAGGCAGCCCACAACGCGCTCACGCGCAGAAACGCTCATGATAAAATTCCACCTTTCTCCGCCGCTGTCCGCTGCGGAAATTGTTTTTTTAATCGTGCCTCCAGGTCACCCCAGGCGGGCATACCCGTCAAGCCGCCGAAGTTCTGCAATACAAAGCTGGCATTGGCCGCTCCGAAGCAGGCGGCCTCCTCAACCCCGGCCCCGGCGGCCAGAGCGCTGAGCACTCCGCTGGTATAGGCGTCCCCTGCGCCGGTAAAATCGACCAGGCGTTCCGCTTGAACGGCAGGGATCGCCGTGCGCCACCCGCTTCGGTAGAGAGCGCTGCCCTGGGAGCCATAGGTGACAAACATGGTCAGGCCGGCATACTGGCGGGAGAGCGCCTGCTCCCCGCCGCACCCGGCAGCAGCGCTCAGAGCGGCGGCCTCGCAGCGGTTGAGAATTAAATTGTCGACCTGATCCAGATAGGGCAGAATCTGGCCGTCCCCAATTCCGGTCAGCGTGATGCGCTTCTTTTGCCGAATGGCCTGTTCCAGATAAGCCCTGGTAAAGGCATTAAAGAGCGGCGCGACGACCACCCAGTCCTCCTCAATTTCCTCCGCCGGCGGGTTCGCCGTACCGGCCGCCCCCAGCATGGAAAAACACATCGTGGTCCCGTCCGGCTGCATGTACATCCATGCCCGACCGGAGGGTTCGCCCTTTACCACCGTCAGATGCTGCCGGATACCGGTTTCGTCCCATACAGCCTGGATTCCCAGTTTTTTCAGATCCTCCCCCACTGGATAGTAGAGCGTCGGGCTGATCTTCCCCAGAGACTGAAGCCCGGCAGCGATATTGGGTGCACAACCGCCCGGTATCAGTCTGTCCGGCTCCCCGGGATCGAGTCGCACAATCTCTCCCTTCTCCGGGAGCCGGTCCAGCCGGAAAATATAGTCGCCCACGGCAGCCGCCCCAATAACAGCGATGCGTTGCATACGGCAGCTCTCCTTTTCATCACAGTTTTCCTTGTCCGATTGATCTGTTGAATAGTTGTATATCTATATATACATTATATCAAATAGGCAGAGATGTCAACCCTTTTTCATCTATCAGACCTCCTAAAAATTCAAAGAATAATTCTATATTTTGCACAAAGCCTTATAAATAATTTAAAAAAGGAAATTTTTTTGAAAAAAAACTTGTTTTTTTAATAGATTGATTTATAATATAGATGACTATACAATAACTGCACCTAAAACCGCAGGTGAAAGGATGATAAATTTGGCACACGAATATTTTGAAATCGATCGCACCTCCCCGGTCCCTGCGTATTACCAGATTGAGACAGACCTGAAAAAGCGAATCATGCGGCACGAGTGGGAAATCAACAGCCGCCTGCCGGCGGAGGAGGAACTGGCAAAACAGTATGATGTCAGCCGGCTCACCCTGCGCCAGGCCTTGGCCGAGCTGGAGAAGGACGGCATCATCCGCAAGCAGCGGGGAAAGGGTACATTTATCAACGCCGACCCCTCCCCCTTTGTCACGGAGCTAAACTACTCCCTGATCTCCTCCGATGAAATCCCCGGACAGCAGAACCGTCACATCACGGCCCAAGTGCTGGAACAGCGGGTAGTCACGGACCTGTTTCCCTCGGTAGCGGAACACCTGCAGCTGACCTCAGCCGACCGGGCCATTTACATTAAGCGACTGTTTCTATACGATAAGCGTCCTCTGGCGCTGGGAAGAATCTACATTAATGAACGCTATGCCCCCGGCTTAGAGAGCAAACCCCTCATTAACAACTCCATTTCCCAGTCCATGCGGCACTACTATAATCAGGAGGCCCTGTTTGTGGAGGACCATCTGGAGGCCGTCCGCGCCACCCACAATGAGACATCGCTTTTGGAGTGTAAATATGATGCGCCGTTAATTTTGGTCACCGGCGTTTCCTATCGGGACAAAAATGAGCCAATGGAATACTCCACCACACTTTGGGCCGGCGACTCCGTACGGTTCCGGCTGCATCTGCGGCGGGGACAGCAGGGTTTTTTGATCGAGCCTTAAAAAATGCGCCCCTGTTTTTTATTTCCTCTTGACAAATGGCGGGAATCCCTATATATTAACAGTATAGTTGTATGGTTGTATATACTATATGTGAAAGAGAGGGGTCGCTATATTGAGCAAGATGAATGCTGCGAACGCGAGAGTGAAAATCTGGGAGGAGCTGCGGAAAGTGGCCAGACCAGACTCCAGATTCAGCTGGGAGTTCAGCGAGTTTATCACGGATTACGAGGGCAGCGACAAGTGCGCGGAGCTGCTTACTCAAACGGACATATACCGGAACGCCGAGGTGATCTTCATTACGCCGGACAACAATCTGGAGGAGCTGCGCCGGCGGGCCTTTCTGGACAAAAAAACGGTCGTTATGACCAACTACGGCATTACGCGGGGCTTTTTCCTCATTCGCCCTGAGCAGATCCCGGAGGGCAAAGAGGAGCTGGCCTCCCTGCTGGACGGCGTGGCCCGCTTTTGGAAGCACCAGACGCTGGCCCAGCTGAGGGAATCGGTGGGCCATATCGATATGATGGTCACCGGGGCATCTGCCATTACACCCAGCGGCATCCGCTTCGGAAAGGGACATGGCTATTTTGACCTGGAGTGGGCTATGACTTACACCATGGGAATTGTGGACGGCAGTACCCCGGTCTTTGCCGTGGGTCATGACTGCCAGGTGGTGGATGTAGAGGTTGAGGTCCGGGAATTTGATACGGCCATCGACTATATTGTTACGCCTACTCGGGTCATCCGCACCCGCAGCGAGTTCCCCAAGCCCACGGGCGGAATTCTCTGGAGCCAGCTTGCGCCAGGCATGAGGGAACAGATTCCTCCCATACAGGAGCTCTGGTGTAAATTCCACTGCAAATAAAAAATGCCACCGATCCCAACCGGCCAGGCGGGAATCGGCGGAGAACGGGATGCAGATTGATATGTTGAAAAATTTTAAGATCAAAACAGAGCACAGGGATGTTTACTCTATCACGGAGAACGTTAAGGAGACAGTGATTGCCAGCGGCGTGCAGGAGGGAATATGTGTCGTTTTTACGCCCCATACAACCGCCGGGCTGACGCTGACCTCCTTTTGGGATCCGGCGGGCTTTGAGGATCTGCAGGATGAGATTTGCCGGCTGATTCCCACGAGAATTGATTTTAAGCACCAATTTGATACCCCACAGGATGCGGCCGGTCATGTGAAGTCTTCCCTGGTGGGAACATCGCTAACGTTTATCGTTACAGACGGCAGCCTGCTGCTTGGAGGCTCCCAGGGAATTTATTTCCTAGAATTTGATGGGCCTAGAAACAGAGAGTATTTCGTTAAGGTCCTGGAGGGCTAGGGCAGTACCTGACAGAAAGCATGACCGCCAAGCAGTGCCCCCATGCATCCGGTATGCTGCTATTTAAAATTCGAGACGGCCCACAAGTGACCCATTCTGGGAATTCGGTACGGGTCTGATATCGTTTTGAAATTTTTCTGCAACGCTGGTCACCGATTTGAACCAGTGAGAGCAGTATACCCATGGATAGGCTTTCTTTTTGTGCATTGCGCATCTGACAACTGGAATCTCGGGGCGTAATAGCGCTCCGAGATTCCAGTTGCAGAATCATTGGGCTTGTTTGTTAAATATTCATAACTGAACGAAAAAAACCGCTGGGAAATCTTAATTCTGATGGCGCAAAAAACTATGGAATGTGTTGTTGCGGCGCTGGATGATCTGGAACATCAATGCGGTGAGACGTTCGGGCGGATATCCAAAACGATCACGGTTGATGATGGTTCGGAATTTTCAGACGCTGTGGGAATTTGCCCGATCTGCGCTGGTCCCAGAAGGAATGCGGCGAAGATATTTCAACCGGAGCTCGCGGACCTGATTTTCCTTCTGTTTTGAGCGGTGAACCCGGCGCGCCACTCGCCCTAAAAAATCTTACATTTATCCTTTGACAAAATATTTTATTTTATTTTTAATTCAGGACTTGACAAATGTAGAAAAGTGTGTATAATGTGAAATGAAATTTTTAAATGAAGCGGGATTGTGTAAAGGTAGCACAGCGGACTCTGACTCCGTATGTGAGGGTTCGAATCCTTCTCCCGCTGCCAAGATGAGTTGACAGACCGCCAAGAAGGCGGCCTGTCAACTTTTTATAAGGAATATAGCAAAATCGTTGTGCCGCAGTGGTTTCACTGCGGCATTCTAGACAGTGTCTACACGGGTTAAGCACGGATAGCAGCCCAAATGGCGATACAACAAACATGTACTGCAGCGATAAAGTCATCCGAGGTCTTGGCATAGCGGGTGGCAATACCTCTCCAGCGTTTTAGAGATAGAAAACCGTTTTCTATCAGGTAACGCAGTTTTAGGACAGGATGTCATTTATTCCATACCCCCGATCCGCCAGCAGAGTTTCTGTAGAAATAACACATGGAGGAAATTCTGCCGGCTCGAATCATATATTCTAGTCGGGTATTCGTATTACTCCAGACGCTCCACCACATCCGCCACAGCGCCCTCCAGACAGTGGCACACAACCGTGACGTCCCCGGCGGTGCGCACCGCCTCGATGGCGTTGGCCGGAGCGAAGGCGCGGTCCGCCGCCCGGAGCATGGGGATGTCGTTGGCGTGATCTCCAACGCAGACAAGGGTATGACAGCCGGTGAGCTCTTTGAGCTCCCGGGCCATGGTTCCCTTGTTCGCCCCCTTGGCGGTCAGCTCCATGAGGTGGTCGCTGGAGAAGATCATCTCGTACCGTTCCTCCCAGCCGCGGGCCGCCATGTAGGTGCGGAGAGCCTGGAGATGGGCCATCTCCGCCATGAATAGCGTTTTGGCCAGGGGGACGGGGACTGTGTCCCGGTTCAGCGCGGCAATCTCCCGGAAATCCATACCTGTAAGCCGGGCGTGCTGGATGTTCCGCTGGGTGGGGTGGAGGGCGTGTATGCGCTCGTCGGAGAGATAGAGCTCCATAGACGTGCCCGGAAAGGCCGCCTCAATCTCCGCCAGATCCTCCACCGTGCTCTCCGGCAGGAGTTTGCGGAACACATAGCGGGCGGCGGAGAGATCATAGATGCCGCCGCCGTTGTCCACGATGACAGGGGCGTTGAGGGGAATCCGCTCCGCCTGACGGCGGAAGGCCCCGAGGGACCGGCCGGTGGCGATCGCAAACCGACCGCCCTCTCCCATCCAACGCCGCACAGCCTCCAGGTTTCTCGCAGGCGGCGGCGGTACCGCGTCCGCCCCGCCGCCTGCGAGGGCGGACTCTGTAAATTGAAAGGTGTTATCATAATCGCTGACCAGCAGTATTCCATCAAATTTTCCCATAGCAGCCTCCTGTGCCCGCTTTGATTGTATGGCAGAGCCCATTATAGCGCTTTTTTACCGGTTGGCAAGTCCAACCGGCATTTTTTTCGCCTCAAATAAAAAAACGCGGCAAATATCATGGGGCGAGAACATGATGGAAGGCTGCTTTAGCTGGCCGGCCTCATACTATTTCCAAATTAGGAGGGCCATACCGTCACCGCTTTCCAAAAAACACCCGCCCCAGACCGTTCCCGGCAAGGACGATAACTGCATACGCCAAAGCGTAGACCCAGGCCGACGAATTATAGTAGATAAAGACCGCCGGCACAAACAGCGCCAGCGCTGCCGCCGGCAGCAGCAGGCTGAACCCTCTGCGGGCTCCATATATCACCGCCGTAATAAACGCCCCCAGCGGCATGAGGCACAGCATGACAAACATAGCCCCGCCCGTATCCCGCATCAAGAGAGGCAGAAGATAAAAATCCAGCCCCAGCACGGCAATATACGGGAGCAGTCCGGTCAGTTTTCGTTTCATTTCCAGTCCTCCATGATAAACAACTCTTCAACGCTCGTCTGCAAATAGCGCGCCAGCCGCATCGCCAGTCCCAGTGTGGGGTCGTACTTGTTGTTTTCTATGGCGATAATGGTCTGCCTGGACACGCCCAGGGCCGCCGCCAAGTCCTCCTGCCGGTATCCCTTTGCCTTGCGGAACTCCCGAATACGGTTCGTCATATGCCCACGCCCATGATGGCCACCGCCGCGACAATGGCGGCCAGTATGCCGGCAACGGCGCAGGCCCATACAATGAGTTTGACCAGAGGCCCCGTCTCGTATGAGTCCGCGTCGTCCTTTACAGCGCTGCGCGTCAAAACAAGCTGCGTGAGACTCTGGATCAGCACCGCCCCTACCAGCAGCAGGCAGGGCAGCAGGTTCAGCCTTCCGTGGTGGGCATAGTCCTGCCAGCTCTCATACAGCGACCAGATCACCAGTGCAGCCGCCAGAAAGAGATAGGCATTCCGCTGCGCCTTGAAAAGAATGTACCGCTCCATCTCGTCCGGCCTGCGGAGCCGGAGCTTCCGCCAGATTCGTCCCATAACGCACCTCCCGTAATGTAAAAATCCTTTTACATTTTTATTGTAGCAGTATTCATCCAAAATGTCAAGAACTCTTTATATTTATCCCTTTTAAGGAAAGTGTTGCTGAGATATAGCTTCGGTAGTTTCTACAAAAGCACATTGATATAACAGAAATTATGCGCTATAATCAATTCGACAAATCTAAATTTATCGGACAGTCATCCATCAACAGGAGATTGCTCACTTTGGATATTTTGATGTGCGGCTTGACGATGCGGCTTTTGGCAGCACCAATCTGAAAAGGGATTTACATTTTGTCCGGAAAAACAGGCGGGAGCCCCGCCAATTTTTCCCCCAATTATCTCCACAGCACCGCCGCCAGCAGAGCGGACAGCGCCGCCTGGACCGCCTTCCCCGCCCAGTGCCAGCGGAAGGACAGCCCCTCCGGCGCAGTAAGGGACATGGCCTGACAGTGGACGGACAGCCCGCCCCACCCCGCGACAGCGGCGGCGGCAGCAAACCCCGGCCGCCCCGGCTCCAGGGCGGCCATCCCGGAGACCATCTCCAGCCCGCCCAGAACAAAGGCCGGCGGCGAAACGGGCGGCAGCGCCGCCAGCACCCGGAAAAAGACCACAAAGGCGCAGATCTGCAGCATGGACCCCAGGGCTCCTGACACAGCCCCGGTCAGCGCCTGCGGCAGGGAGACCTCCCTGACCGGCCGGGCGCGCCCAGCCGCAGCATCCTCCCGTCTCCCGCCCAGACGGCACAGCAGCATCCCTGTCAGCAGGGCGGAGACCAGATGGATCAGATAGAGCGCCGCCCCTGCCCCGGCGTCCCCCAGGACGCCCGCACCCACATATCCCAGCAGAAACGCCGGCCCGCAGTTGTCGCAGAAGCCCAGCAGCAGCTCCGCCTCCCGCCGGGAGACCCGGCCTTGGGCGTACAGCTCTGCGGCAGCTTTGGCTCCGCTGGGATACCCTCCCAACAGTCCCGCCAGCAGCGGCAGGGCGCAGTCCCCCCGCAGATGAAATAACGGCCCCATAACCGGTCCGCACACGCGGCCCAGCGTCTCCGCCGCCCCCAACTGGAGCAGTAGGGAGATCACCACAAAAAAGGGGAACAGAGAGGGTATCACCGTTCCTCCACACAGGGCCAGTCCCTCCCGGACGGCCCCGGCGGCCTCCTGGGGGCGCAGCAGCAGCCCCGCTGCGGCCAATACCGCCAGAATGGGCAGCAACTTTTTCATTCACATCACCGCTACAGCCTATGAGGATGGCGGACAGGGTATGCCTGCCCCGCCGCACAGACAAGCCGTCATATTTCCGCCGGCCCCCGAATATGCTGGGACAAGCATCAAAAAAGGGGGATTGATCCATATGACGATAAAGCGCCGGCCGCGGCCCTGGGGGCGGCGGATCGCCGCCCTGCTGGCAGCGGGGGCGGTGATCTACGTGGTGGCCGCCACGGCGGCCAGTACAAATGTCGCCTCCGCCCTGACGGCCCTGCGGGAGCAGAATCAACTCGCCCTCCGACTGCTGCAGAGCCAGCTGGAGGGTTTGTGGTCCGGCGGAGCGCTGCCCCTGCGCACGGCTATGGCCATCGGCCAGAGCCCTCTCCTGCTCTCCGGCCAGGAGGCCGTGCTGGAGCTGCGGAGCACGGAGGAGGAGGACGACGGCTCCCCGGACGATCCCGTCGCTCCGCCGCCGGCAACCGCCCCAAACCCCGGCGGCCGCCCGGCCCTGCCCACCGTACCCCTTCCGGAGGAGCCCGTCCAGGCGGAAACGCCCCTGGTCTTCGCGGACAACGGCGTGCAGGCCCGGACTCTGACCCCCTCCTCGCCGGAGGGGTATGTCGTCGCTGGGGACGTGTACATCAGCAACCGCTCGGATAAAACCTTTGACGCCGCGCTCTTCGACGGGACCTTCGCCGCCTCCCTGTCGGAGGAGGAGGGCCCCAAGGTGCTCATCGTCCACACCCACGGCAGCGAGGCCTATACCATGCCCCCTGGGCAGGAATATGTCCCCAGCGGCGACTGCCGGACTACAGACACAGCCTTCAATGTAGTGCGGGTGGGAGACGAGCTGGCCATGGCCTTGGAGGAGGCGGGCATCAGCGTGCTCCACAACCCGTCCCTCTACGATTATCCGGAGTACAGCGGGGCCTATGGCCGCTCCCTGGAGGCGGTGGAGAAGGCCATGGAGGCTCACCCCTCCATCTCCCTGGTGCTGGATGTGCACCGGGACGCGATCTCCGATGCGGACGGCAGCCCCTATAAGGTGGTCAGCAGCGTGGCGGGGGTCAGCGCCGCCCAGATGTCCTTTATCATCGGCACCGACGGCGGCGGCCTGGAGCACGGGAGCTGGCAGGAGAATCTGAAGCTGGCAGCCGCCGTTCAGCAGCAGGTGCTGGAGGACTGCCCCACTTTGATGCGGCCCATCTCCGTGCGCAATTCCCGATACAACCAGCACGTGTCCCCCGGTGCTTTGCTGGTGGAAATGGGCGCGGCGGGAAACTCCCTGGATGAGGCCCTGCTCTCCGCCAGACTGCTGGGACGGTCCCTGGCAGAGACGCTGAGAGGCAGCGAATAGGGCAAATTTTCCGTTGATGGACCCGCAGAGGAAGCAAGTTCAGTTTTTTTAGCAGAGATTTCAAACTTTTTCAAAACTTTTTTGGATAAAAACCTTGCAACTGAGGAAAAAGTATGTTAGATTATAGGTTACACCGTAACTACCCCGCTCATTTTGTATGGGGTCATTATACGAAAAGAAATAAAAGGAGTTTATACGATGAACAAGTCAGAGCTGATTAATGCCGTGGCGGAGAAGGCCGCGCTGTCTAAAAAGGATTCCGAATCCGCTGTCACCGCCGCCCTGGATGCGATTGCCGCCGCCCTGGCGGAGGGTGACGAGGTCCGTCTGGTTGGTTTCGGCACCTTTGAGGTGAAGAAGCGCGAGGCCCGCATCGGCCGCAACCCTAAGACGAAGGAGGAGATCCAGATTCCCGCCACCAAGATCCCCGCCTTCAAGCCCGGCAAGGCCCTGAAGGACATCGTAGCGAAGTAAGAATCTGTATTCATAACCGGGGGATGCCGGATGGTCGAGGATTTTTCTCATCATACACGGAGACTTTCCCTCGCCGCAGGGCGGCCCGCAGCAGCAATCCTGACGGATTGCAAGGACGCAGTATGGCGGGAAAAAGACTGACCGCACGGCGCTCGACGGTTGTGAATAGAAGTTCTAAAAAAAACAGCTCAGGGGCGCGGTGATCTGGCCGTGCCCCTCGCTTTTTGGAAAAGGAGTTTTGCCATGCGGCTTGACAAGTATCTGAAGGTCTCCCGCCTCATCAAGCGGCGGACCGTGGCCAACGAGGCCTGCGACAATGAGCGCGTCACGGTCAATGGTCGGGTAGCCCGCGCCTCCTACGAGGTCAGGGAGGGCGACGTCATCGCCATCCGCTTCGGGGCGCGGACATTGACTGTAGAGGTGGTAACCGTGGCGGAAAACGTAGGCAAGGCGGAGGCCGCGGCCATGTACCGGGAGGTACAGGCGTGAAAAAGGAGGCACTCTGGGTGCGAAACGGCTATGTCCTGCGCTCCGCGCATGCGGAGGACGCGGAGGCCTATTTTCAGCAGAATTACAATCCCCTGGACCCGGAGGCGGCCCGGCTGACGGGCTGCAGGCCGTCCTTCACCCGCGAGGAGGTGCTGGCCTTTTTCCGCGCCGCCGTGGAGGAGGAGGACCGGTATCTCTTCCTGTTGACCGCGCCGGACGGGCGGATCATCGGGGAGAGCGTCCTCAACGAGATCGACTGGACGGTGCGCCGCGCCAACTTTCGGATTGGCATATACCACCCCGCCGAGCGGGGGAAGGGCGTCGGCTCCTGGATGGTGGAGGCAACCCGTGACTTCGCCTTCGCGGAACTGGGACTGCATCGGTTGGAACTGGACGTGTTCTCCTTTAATCCCCGGGCGGAGAGTGCGTACCTCCGGGCGGGCTTTCGCCGGGAGGGGGTCCTGCGGGACGCCGTCATGGACGGGGACGCCTATGGGGACGACATTCTGATGGCGCTTCTGGAGGACGAGTGGCGGGCGCTGGGCGGCCGCCAGTCATAAATGGGACAGACCTCCCATATACATGTAGCAAACATGTACTTGGGGGGTCTTACTATGCCGTATGATGAGCTGAACGGGATGCAGCACCGGCTGGAGCTGGACGGGCGGGAGCGCCTGCTGGTATCCGGGGTGGAGGAGGTGGAGCGCTTCGACGAGGAGGAGATTGTCATGAACACCACCGCCGGCACCCTGGTGGTGGGCGGGACGGACCTGCACATCGGAAAACTGAATCTGGACGGCGGGGAGCTCCACGTAGACGGGTCCATCCACACCCTGCTCTACGAGGACACCGCGCCCAGGGGGGATCGGGGCGGCCTGCTGCGGCGGCTGTTCGGCTGACATGGGCAACCACATTTCCGAACAGCTGCTGCTGTTCCTGCGGTCCATCGCTCTGGGGATGTGCCTGGGGCTGCTGTACGACCTGGCCCGGGCGCTGCGGCGGCTGGGGGGACGGATGTGGGGAGGTCTGCTGGACGCGGCGTTCTGCATAACGGCGGCGGCGGCGGTGTTCTTTTTCATTCTGGCGGGGGACGGGGAGCTGCGCATCTTCGCTGCCCTGGGCATTGCGGGGGGCGCAGTGCTGTTCTGGTGCCTGCTGGGCGGTCTGCTGCGGCCGGTGTGGAGATTTTGGGTGGATTTGGTGCTGCTGCCTGCGAGAGCCGCGGAGAAGTTTTTAAAAAAATGCGGCCGCAGGACAAAAAAAGGCTTTTCTTTTTGCCGAAATTGGGTTACAATGGAATTTATTAAACTTCGCGCCGCCAGGACCGGTGCGGAGCGGGAGGGAGATGAGGAAATGGGCGGACCGTCCACCGGCAGGAAAAAACCTGCTCAGCGGAAAAAGAAGACGAAGCCCAGCAGCAGGCTGACCGTCATTATTCTGGCGGCGCTGCTGATGGGCATCGGGGTGCAGATCTACAGCATGTTCGGCCAGCTGCAGGCGGCCAGGGCCGAGGAGGCGGTCTATGCCCAGAAGCTGTCGGCGCTTCAGGAGACCAACCGGCAGCTCCAGGAGGATCTTGACAACAGCGGAAGTCTGGACCTGATCGAGGACATCGCCCGTGACCAGCTGGGTTTGACCGCTCCGGGGGAAAAGGTCTTCCATATCAGCCGGTAGCCGCGCAGAGGCGGCGCGTACAGTGTGTGTCTGTACGCGCCGCCTTTTTTGCGCGTTCACGGCCCCAGTGCCTCCGCCCCCTTTCCGAATCGGACATAGTCCTCCGTCTGCCGCCGCAGGCGCAGCACCTCCTCCTCCAGCCGTTCCCGGCCCCTTTCCGTGATCTGATAGCTCCGCCTGCGCCCCTCCACCCGTGCCTCCCGGATATAGCCCTCCCGCTGGAAGCTCTCCAGCAGACTGTAGAGGGTCCCAGGCCCGATCATCACCCGCCCCTCCGTCATCCGCGCCGTCCGCTCCATCACGTCCACCCCGCAGCACTCACGCTGGAGGCACAGGAGGATGTAAAACATCTGCTCCGTCAGGGTCTGAAACTTTTCCCGCGCCATTGTCCCCCCTCCCCCATCTAATAACGATATTCAATATTTCCGCCCCATTATAACATCGATAATCGATATTATTAACCCAAAAGCCGCCCGGCGGTATTTTCCGCCGGACGGCAGTCCGTTACTTTTTGTCCGTGTCCTCCCCCTTCTCCGGGCTCTGGGCCGCGCCGCCCTCCGCAGGCGGAGCCATACGCGCGGCCCTGCGCCGCCGGCTGCGGCGAAACGCCAGAACGGCGGCAGCGGCAATCGCCGCCAGAATCAGCAGGCTCACCCAGTTGCGGGCGATGGAGATGGCAAAGTCCTCCAGCCCCTCCACGCCCCGCAGAAGGCCGGTGGAGAAGGCCGCGCCCAGCCGCTGGCCGAAGGTCACGGGGACCTCCTCGTCCGTGGAGAGGCGGTAGACCTCCTGGAGGTAGAGGGTAATGGTGGAGTAGCCGATGAGGCTGTCATACTTGCGGAGGCTGCCGGTGAGGTACTCGATCTGAAGCTCCGTGTCGCTGATGGCGGTTTCCAGAGCGATAATATCCTCCATGCTCTCCGCCTTGCTGAGCAGCTCATGGAGGCGGTCCAGCTTGGTGCGCTGGGTGGTTAGACGGACCTCCTGGTCGTAGTAGGCCTCGCTGACGTCCTCCAGGTATTCGGAGCGGCTGGTGACGTGGGCTGTCTCCCCCGCCCGGTCCAGCAGGGCGGTAAAGTTCTTAGCCGGAACCCGGATGGTGCAGGTGAGCCTGCGGACGCCCCCCTGGCTGAGATCCCTGCTCTCAAAGTAGCCCTCCAGCTCGTTCACCAGATCCGCCAGCTCCTGACTGGCACTGTCGAAGTCCTTGGTCTCCAGATTGATTTCGGCTGTGTAGATGACCTTGGTGTTGGCAGGCAGTCCGCTGCCGCCGGCCATGATCTCCTCGGCGGCGGCCGGCTCCGGACTGGGCGCTCCGTTCCAGCCGCTGTCCACGCTGAAATCGGCGTTCTGGGCGGGGCTCTCCATGGGGACGCTGGGCGCGGTCTGATCGACGGACTTCATCCCTCCGCTGCTGTTCCCGCCGCAGGCGGTGAGGGACAGCAGCAGCAGGGCGGCCCACAGGGCCAATACTTTCTTTTTCATCCAATCTTCCTCCTTTTTCGTTCTGTAGGCGACGATACCTATACAGACGCAAAAGAAGCGGAGATGTTCCATCGGAGGCGGAAAATTTATTGAATAGCCCGCAGCTGGCCGGCGTTTTCCTCATAGAGCTCCTGGCTGACGGCCATTTTACGGATAATATTCTTGACGGTGATCTCCAGATCGGAGCCCTCCCGGTAGTCGGCGGGGTATATGAAGTCCACCCGTCTCTGCCGCAGCAGCTGCTCCACGCCCGCCTTGTTCACCGCCTGATAGACGGCGATGGCCTGTCCGCCGTAGGCGCGCATCATCTTCATGCAGGGCACGTCCGACAGGCCGTCGCCCAGGTAAATCATATTGGTAAAGGGCACCCGCTTGCTGTTGTCCGGCATGGAGTCGTTGAGGGTGCGGTCATCGGAGACGTCCAGAACCCCCTTGTTGATCCGATAGATGAACTGGGTCTTGGCAGTGAAGTTCACCGCCAGACGGGGCCAGACGGGCCGCCCCTCCTCGTCATAGAGGAACTCGCTGGCAAAGATTTCCTTAAAAGCTCCGGCGATGGGGGAGCCCTCGACGATTTCCCTCAGCCCGGAGGAGATGATGTAGTGCTCCGCCTGAACGCCCAGCAGCTCGCCATAGCGGTTGATCCGCTGAAACCAGTCGGTCACGCCGGGGAAAAACGTGATATTGCGTCCATAGCGGTTCAGGGTCTCCCTAGTAAAGGGCCGCCCCCGCCGCTCCGCCTCCCGGAGCATGGCATACATATAGGCCAGCACGCTGTCCATCCGCTCCCGGCGGCCGATGTCGTTGGCAATTTTCCAGAAATCACCGGGGGCCAGGCCCAGGGAGGGGATAAAGGAGTAGTTTTGCATATCCTGGGTGGAAAGGGTTTTGTCGAAGTCATAGAGCAGGGCGACAATCGGTTGATTAGACACAGGAGGGCCTCCCTTCTTCACATCACATCTGCGGCCCGCCGGACCGCCCAGTGTATCAAGGTCTGGTTTTTTCATTTTATGACGGGGTTTTTTTCGCCGGTCCTGCAGACAGCTTTTGTCTATACCGCGCTTGCGGTTTGATACGTGAAGCAGCTCCCTCGCTATGCTGCCGCAGGCTCCCGCCCCCCGCTTCGGTTTGTCCCGAAGGCAAAAAACCGGTCGGGTTACCCAAAAACATACGGTTTTTTCAAGAGCCGGTCAGGTTTCCCAAAAACCGCATGGGTTCTTTGAAAACCGGAGGGGTTTTTGACCCCCCTCAATAACCTGACAAGATATGTGCGTGCAGCTCCTCCCCCTACGGAAAGACAGAAGTATGAATATTTTGTGAACAATCCAAAACGGTTGCACATATGCGTGCAACTTCAGGCCCTTTCCGCCCATTTATGTAGGGAGCACTAACCACCGTGGTAGCCAGGCCCAAAAGTAAGTGCAGCCAGGCCGAGCGCTAGGCCGCGTGCGGCGGATCAGACAGGAAGACCGCACAGAGCGCACCTTGACAACTAAAAATCAGAAAAAGCGATAAATTTTCCAATTTTCAGCAGTTTATTCATCCATAGAAATGGTCCTTCTCTCCACAGCCTCCATGGCCCGCTGGATAAGCCCCTCCATATCGAGGACCTTTTCAAACTCCACGACCTCATCCAGATGGGGATGCGTCTTGGGATGCCTGGGCGTAAAAACCGTGCAGCAGTCCTCGTAGGGCAAAATCGACGTATTAAAGGTCCCGATCCGCCGGGAAATGGCTACGATCTCCGTCTTGTCCATCCCGATAACGGGCCTGAGCACCGGCAGCGTGCATACCCTGTCGGACACTGCCAGCGCGTCCATCGTCTGGCTGGCCACCTGCCCCAGGCTCTCCCCCGTCACCAGCGCCTTCGCCCCCGTGCGGCGGGCCACCCGCTCCGCCAGACGCATCATGAACCGCCGCATGATCAGCGTGAAGTGATCCTCCGGGCAGTCCCGCCGGATGGCCTCCTGTATCTCCGTGAAGGGCACGATGTGCAGCTTCATCCGCCCGCACCAGGGGGTCAGCTCCCTTGCCAGCTGCACCACCTTCTCCAGGGCCTGGGGCGAGGTGTAGGGCGGCGAGTAAAAATGCACCAGCTCCAGCTGGACCCCCCGCTTGGCGATCATATAGGAGGACACCGGGCTGTCGATCCCGCCGGACAGCAGGCTCACCGCCGTGCCGCCCATGCCGATGGGCAGCCCTCCCGCCCCCGGCTGGCTGGGGCCGTGGACATAGGCCGCCTTCTCCCGGATTTCCACATGGACGCACAGCTCCGGCTTGTGTACATCCACCTTCAGATGGGGATACGCATCGTGCAGCAGCCCGCCCACATACTGGCTGATCTCCATGCTGTTCATAGGAAAGTGCTTGTCCGCCCGCTTGGTCTCCACCTTGAAGGTCCTGGCCGAGCGCAGCGCCTCGTCCAGATAGTTCTGGGCGCAGTGGAAAACTGCGTCCTTGTCCTTGGGACATGCCCGGGCCCGGGTGGCGGCGATGATGCCGAACACCTGGCGGCAGGCCTCGAAGGCCCCGTCCATGTCGCACGCCCCGTTCTGCGGCTCCACATAGACGGCGCTCTGCTTGGAGTAGACGTGGAAGCTGCCGTAGTGCTGAAGCCGGCGGCGGAGGTTGGCGTTCAGCCGGTCCTCAAAGGAGCGGCGGTTGAGCCCCTTGAGCACCACCTCCCCCAGCTTCAGAAGAATGATCTCGTTCATATGCCCTCAACTTCCTTTCCGGATGATGTATCGCCGGTCCCGTGCCGGGCCGCGCCCTCTTGCAGGGCGGCAAGGAACTTTGCCGCCGCCTTGGAGAAGACCTGGAATTTTTTCCACACCACGTACAGCTTTACCTCCAGCCGCGTATCCAGCGGGCGGAAACACAGCCGGCTGCTGCCGTTGACCAGCCTGTCCAGGGTCAGCGCACAGCCCAGCCCCTCCTCCACCATCAGCGACGCATTGAATACCAGGTTGTAGGTGGCCGCCACGTTCAGCTCCGTGTAGTCCCGCCCCAGCCACTCGGACAGGCTGCTCCGCCCCATGGCCTGCCGGGACAGGAGCAGCGGCTCGTCCCACAGGTCCTCCGGCCGGATGCTCTCCCTGGCCGAGAGCGGGTGGTCCGAGGGCATCAGAACGCCCCACACGTCCCGCATGGGCAGCTGAAGGTAGTCATACCGCTTCAGGTCCACGGGCTCCAGCAGCACGCCGAAGTCCAGACACCCCCGGTCCAGCCGCTCGCACACGTCCAGCGCGTTGCCGCTGAAGAGGTGGTAGCGGACGCCGGGATAGACCTGGCGCAGCTCCCGGGCCGTGCGGGCGATCAGACGCATGGCGTGGCTCTCGCCGCCGCCTATGTAGATGTCCCCGGCCACAGTCTCCTCGGTCCCCCAGAATTCCGACTCCGTCTTTTCCACCAGCTCCACAATCTCGCTGGCCCGTTTGCGCAGCAGTACCCCGTCCTCCGTCAGGCTCACCTTCCGGCTCCCCCGGATGAACAGCTTTTTCCCCAGCTCCTGCTCCAGGTCCATCAGCTGCCTCGACAGCGTGGGCTGGGTCAGGTGCAGGTACTCCGCCGCACCGGAGATGCTCTCCTCCTGGGCCACGGCCAGGAAATAGCGCAGGACCCGCAGCTCCATTATCCCCCGCTCCTTTCTGTCACATACTCTTACCTGACTATATCACAGGCCTTCTATACTCGTCAAGTATATCTCCCCATTGAATATAAGCATTTGATATTTGCGCGGAGGTGCGCTATAATGGCCCACGAAAAGGAGGTGGGGCGGATGGAACCCATACTGGACCGCGCCCAGACAGAGCAGCTGCTGCGGGAGGCGGAGTGTCCGGAGGAATTTCTCCGGCGCTTCCTGGCCGCCATGGAGACGGCCTCGGAGGAGGATCAGCTGCGCCTGCTGCGCTGCCAGCGCTGCCGCCAGCTGGACCGGGTCCACGACGAGCAGAGAAAGCTGGACGGCCTGGACTATCTGCGCTACAAGCTGGAGAGGCGCTGCCGGGAGAAGGAGGGCGCCCATGATCAGTGAACGTCTGGCGGGCATCCTGCTGGACTCCTTCTGGAAAATCCTGCTGCCCGGCCTGACCATGACCATACCGCTGACGGCCGTTGCCTTTTCGCTGGCGATGGTCATCGCGGCGGCTGCGGCGCTGGTGCAGTTTGCCCGTATACGAGTTCTCACGCAGCTGGCCCGCTTTTACATCTGGGTGGCCCGCGGTACGCCGCTGCTGGTGCAGCTGTTCGTGGTGTTCTACGGCCTGCCCCGGGTGGGCGTCACCATCGAGCCCTTTCCGGCGGCGGTGATCGTCTTTTCCCTCAACGAGGGGGCCTACTGCGCGGAGATCGTCCGGGCGGCCCTGGAGTCCGTGCCCCCGGGGCAGCTGGAGGCGGGGTACTGCGTGGGGATGACCTGGTGGCAGACCATGCGCCGGATCGTCCTGCCACAGGCCATGCGCACCGCCTTCCCCTCCCTGTCCAACTCCCTGATCGCCATGGTGAAGGACACCTCCCTGGCCGCCAACATCACGGTGACGGAGATGTTCATGGTCACCCAGCGCATCGTGGCCCGGACCTACGAGCCCCTGGCTTTATACATAGAGGTGGGGCTCATCTACCTGCTGTTCTCCACGGTCCTGACCAAGCTGCAGAGTATGGGGGAGAAAAAGCTGAACATCTACCAGGAACAGGGGGCGTAGCCATGCTGCAAATCGATAACGTCAGAAAATCCTTCGGCTCACTGGAGGTCCTGCGGGGCGTCAGCCTCAAAGTGAACCAGGGGGACGTGGCGGCCATCCTGGGCCCCAGCGGCTCCGGCAAGACCACGCTGCTAAGGTGCCTCAACTTTCTGGAGACCGCCGGCGGAGGAACCATGACCTTTGACGGCGAGAGCTTTCAGATGGACCGCATGACCAGGAAGGATATGGCCCGCCTGCGGAAAAAGACAGCCTTCGTATTCCAGGACTACAATCTCTTCCGCAACAAGACGGCCCTGGAAAACGTGACGGAGGGCCTGACCGTCGCCCGGAAGATCCCCCGGATCGAGGCCGAGGAGACCGCCCGCCGGGCCCTGGATAAGGTGGGGATGCTGGACCGGGCGGGGCGCTATCCCCACCAGCTCTCCGGCGGCCAGCAGCAGCGGGTGGCCATCGCGCGGGCCATTGCCGCCAGTCCGGAGATCATCTATTTTGACGAGCCCACCTCCGCCCTGGACCCGGAGCTGACGGGGGAGGTGCTGTCGGTGATGCGGCGGCTGGCGGACGAGGGGATGACCATGCTGGTGGTGACCCATGAGATGGGCTTCGCCCGAACGGCGTCAAACAAGGTGGTCTTCATGGAGGACGGTCTGGTGGTGGAGGCGGGTCCCTCCCGGGATTTCTTCCAAAACCCGGCGGAGGAGCGCTCCAGGGCGTTTCTACGGACGGTCACAGCCGCCGGAGCCGTGGAATAGCTTCTTTATGGAAGGAGAGGACAGGTCCTCATGGGCGATTGGTATACCATAGACAAGATTGACAGCTCGACCCACATCATCAGCGAGTACCGGCATTGGGAGGAGACGCACTGCTATCTTCTCAACGGGACGGAGCGGAGTCTGATGATCGATACGGGCCTTGGCATCTGCAATATCCACGACGAGGTAATCCGGCTGACGAACCGGCCTGTTACCGCCGTGTCCACCCACATCCACTGGGACCACATCGGCGGGCACCGGTACTTCCCTGACTTCTATGCCCACGGCGCGGAGCTGGATTGGCTGAGCGGAGGGTTCCCCCTGCCGCCCCAGACGGTGCGGGACATGGCGGCGGACCGCTGCGATCTGCCGGAGGGCTTCGATCTGGCCGCCTACGAGCTGTTTCAGGGGGTTCCAACGCGGGTCCTGCGGGACGGGGAGGTCATAGATCTGGGCGGGCGGGTCGTCCGGGTTCTGCACACACCGGGGCACTCCCCGGGACATATGTGCTTCTGGGAGGAGGCCACCGGGTATCTGTTTACCGGAGATCTGGTCTACAAGGGCACCCTGTTTGCGTACTACCCCTCCACGGACCCCGCCGCCTACCTGGCGTCTCTGGAGAAAATTGCGGCGCTGCCCGCGGCAAGGATCTTTCCCGGGCACCATTCACTGGCAATCGAACCGGAGATCGTGGTCCGTATGCGGGACGCGTTCCGAGATTTGCGGGCGAGGGGCCTGTTGCAGCATGGGAGCGGAACCTTTACCTACGGGGACTGGGCCGTATGGCTTTAACCGCACCTGCCTGCTAATTGATATAGAGTGAAAGGAGATACTATGAACAAAAAACATTTTACCGCCCTGCTTCTGGCGGGGCTGCTGCTCCTGGCCGGCTGCGGACAGGGCGGCGGGCAGACCGGCGACCTGCTGTCCCGGATCAAGGAGCGGGGGGAGCTGGTGGTGGCTATGGAGGGCACCTGGGCCCCCTGGACCTACCACGACGGGAACGACGAGCTGGTGGGCTACGACGTGGAGGTGGCCAGGGCCGTGGCGGAGAAGCTGGGCGTGGCGGTCCGCTTTGAGGAGGGGGATTTCGACGGCCTGCTGGCCGGCCTGGAGGCCGGGCGGTATGACGTCATGGTCAACGGCGTGAACGTGGACGAGGAGCGCTCCCAGAAGTACGACTTCACCGAGCCCTACGCCTACGATCACATCGCCGTCATCGTCCGGCGCGGCGACGACTCCATTCGGTCCCTGGAGGATCTGGCCGGTAAACGCACGGCCAACACCATTACCAGCACCTATGCCAAGCTGGCGGAGCGGTACGGGGCGGAGGTCACCGGCGTGGACGACCTGAACCAGACCTTCGAGCTGCTGTTCTCCGGCCGTATCGACGCCACCCTCAACGCGGAGGTCAGTTACTACGACTACATGAAGGCCCACCCGGACGCGGACATCGAGATCGCCGTCCTGGCTCCGGACGCCGATAAGGTTGCTATCCCCGTCCCCAAGGGGGAAACAGCCCTGGTGAACGCCATCAACGGGGCACTGGCGGAGCTGCGGGAGGACGGAACGCTGCGGGAGCTGGCGCTGAAGTATTTTGACACGGATATCTCCGATCCGTAAAGAAGGAAAAACACCGGGACAGAGGATGCCTCCTCTGTCCCGGCCGGTTTATTTTTGTCCGCCGTCCATGTACTCCCGTTGGATGGCGCTGCCGAGAATGGCGGCGATCACGTTGGCGCAGCAGCGGCGCAGGTCCGCCTCGTCCAGGCGGTTCCCCCGCACCGCCCGGACGATCTCCCTCTTCTCCCAGGGGACGCCGGGCATAATAAGATCGTTGCCCGCCCGCAGCGCGGCGGCGGCGCTGGCCCGGCCTGCGCCGGTGGAACTCCAGTCCGTCATCACCACCCCGTCAAAGCCCCACTCCTGGCGCAGCAGCTTGGTGCACAGATCGTGGCTGTTGGGGGTGTATACGCCGTTGAGGCGGTTGTAGGAGGTCATGACGGCCTTGGCCCCGCCCAGGCGCACCGCCGCCTCAAAGCCCCGCAGATAGATCTCACGCAGGGCCCGTTCGCCAACGTTGCTGGACACATACCGGCGGTTGTCCTCCTGGTTGTTGCAGGCGAAGTGCTTGACGGTGACATAGAAGCCGTCCTCCTGCTGCACGCCCCGGATCAGGGCCGCGGCCATCAGGCCGGTGAGGCAGGGGTCCTCGGACCAGTACTCAAAGCTGCGCCCGCACAGGGGGTTACGGTGGATGTTGATCCCCGGGGCCAGCCAGAAGGTACACCCGTACTCCTTCATCTCCCGGTACACCGCCCGGCCCACCTGCCCCATCAGCTCCGTGTTCCAGCTCTGGGCCAGGGCCGTGGACACGGGGAAGGCGGTGGTGTACTGGTAGAGAACCGTATCCCGCTCCGGGCTGCCGGTTATGATCTTTTTCACCACGTCGGGAACGGCATCCATCGAGGAGGAGGGCATATCAATGGGCTTGATCCGTCCTCTCTTATCCATAGCGGAGCGCCGCTGGACGCGCAGGCCCGCCGGGCCGTCGCACATAGCCACGTTGACCAGTCCCCGGTCCCAGAATCTGGAGGTGGTGTTTCCCACCGAGCCGGGCAGGTTGAAGCGGTGCTTTCCGCCAAATCTGCCCGCGCCCACCACGATCTCCGCCATCTCCGCCGCGGTCAGGCGGCGCAAAGCCCGCTTGACCCGCTCGTCCTCCGGACAGACGGGGAGAGCGCCATAGACATAGGTCTCCGCTGCAAAGGACTCCGGACGGATGGTCGCCCGGGGCAGTCCCGCCGGCAGCACGCCGAAGTCGTGAGCGGGGGCGTGGAGCTCCTCCAGGGGTTGGTGGAGGGGACAGATGTGGGTGTGGCGGGATACGACGATCTCTTGGTCCAAGAGGGCCGTTCCCACTATCTGGGTGTTCCGGGAGGAGTTCCCCAGCCGCAGGATGTACGCGCCGGGCTCCAGAATATAGGACGCGTCCGCCTCCCGGTAGCTGGACAGAGCGGCCAGATCGAAGCGCAGCTCCAGCTCCTGGGATGCGCCGGGGGCAAGAATCTCCGTCTTGGCAAAGGCCGCCAGGGACTGGTACTCCCTGTCCAGCGCCCCGTTGGGGGCGGAGACGTACAGCTGGACGACTTCCTTGCCGCTGTAAGTTTCACCGATGTTGGTGACGCAGGCCCGCACGGCGACATGCCGCCCGTCCTCCGCCGCTGATACGCCGGCGCAGCGGATGGCAAAATCCGTGTAGCTCAGACCGAAGCCGAAGGGGTAGGCGGGCTCCACGCCGAAGCTGTCGAAGAATCGGTAGCCTACATAGATGCCCTCCTTGTAGTACTCGTTCTCCAGGTCGCCGTTGAGGTAGCTGTACTCCTGGGAGAAGGGGAGGTCGGCGTAGCGCCTGGCCCAGGTGTCGGTGAGCTTGCCGGAGGGGGAGACCGCGCCGCCTGCCACATCGGCAAAGGCGTGTCCACCCTCGCTGCCCAGCTGGCAGACGAACAAGATGGCGTTAATGCCCTCAATGTGCTCGGTGAAGCCCATATCAATGGCGGAGCCGCTGTTGATAACCAGGGTGAAGCGGGGGTAATGCTCCGCACAGAAGCGGATGGCCGCCTCCTCCTCGTCGGTGAGGAGCAGATCTCCCTTTTCGGCCCGGCGGTCGCCGCCCTCGCCGGCCTGGCGGCTGAGGACGTAGATACACTCGTCGGCGCCGCCGGCGGACACGTCCTCCGGGGTGATGGCCCGGCCGGCCGGAGCCCGGAAGCCGTCGGAGAGCATCTCCGTAATCGTGTCGGGCTTCAGAAGGTTGACACGCTTTTTCTTCTCCCTCTGGCTTCGTGCCTTTTCTCGTTCGTACTCCCGGCGGAAGTCCTCCAGCCAGGGGCGTGTGACGATCTCAAAGCCACGGTCCTCCAGGCCCTCCAAAATAGTAGCAGAATGGCGCTCGTTGACCTCGCCGGAGCCGGTGCCCCCCTTAATGGTCATGGCCGCGCCGGGGCCGTAGAGAGCGATTTTTTTGCCCCGGAGGGGCAGGGCTCCGTCGTTTCGCAGCAGGACCATTCCCTCACAAGCCGCCTGATAGGCGATTTGCAGGTTGTCCTTTTCCCGCTGGCTTATCTCATCGGAGCAGCTGACCTTGGTCAGCAGATTCATAGCGGTTTCCTCCTCTTTTCCCCCGTCGGGGTGGTGTCTTTATCCTAGCATGCTGCGGGGGTGCTGTCAACCGGGGGTGGGGGGCGGGGGGCAGAGAGAGGGTAAAAACGGATGTATTCTGGAAGGTATCAGCACGGGCGATATAGCGGACCGCCTGACAGCGGCGGGTATCCCCACCCCCATGGACTACAAGCGGTCCCAGGGAATGCGCTCTCCACCGCCTTCCGAGTAAAGGTGGAATCCACCTGGGACGCCGGAATGGTGCTGCGGATTCTGAAAAATCCGGTCTATACCGGCGTGTTGGAGCAGGGGCGTGTGACCACCCCCAGCTATAAGGTCAAACGGCTGGTCCGCAAGCCCCGCAAGGAATGGGCGGTGGTAGAAAACTGCCACGAGGCGATTATCGACTGTTATGACTTTGAGACGGTTCAGAAGGTGCTTGTCCTGGATACCCGGCACCAGCGTCAGCGGCAAGGCGGTAGAGTTGTTCTCCGGCATGGTCTGCTGCGGCGAGTGCGGCGGGGCCATGATCCGCAAAACCGTTTCCTCCGGCAAAAAGAAATATGTGTATTATGTCTACGCCGCACATAAAAATGAAAAAAGCTGCTTCGCTCACTCCCTGCGGGTGGAGGCGCTGGATGAACTTGTGCTGGAATCCTTGAAAAAGCATATTCAGGACGTGATCGACCTCTCCAATCTGCTGGAACTGACGGACACGGTCCAACTTCAGCAGGCGGGTGTGCGGAAGCTCCGGGACCGTCTGGAGAAAAAACAAGCGGAGGTTGACCGCTGGCAGACACTCTCCCGTTCCTTATATGAGAGCCTCCAGGATGGTTTGATTGACAAGAACGAATATCAGAATTTGCGAAAAACCTACTCCCGCCGCCGCGACGAGGCGGAGAAATAGGCTGGGGCCATTCAAGAGGAAATGGCTGATTTCCCGGAAGGCCGGGGCTGGATGGGACAGTTTCGCAAACACCAGAACATTGAAGCCCTGGACCGCACGATTATTGTTTCTCTGATTGAACGAATCCTGATTTTCCGTGAACACCGGGTAGAGATCGTCTACCGCTGGCACAATGAATTTCACTGGCAGACTGATTTGCTTCTGCAAGCCCAGGCTATGTTTCCCGGAAAGGAAGCGGTCTGAGATGGCGAGGACGAAATGCAAGGTCAATCCTATCCTGCCGGTAACTGTCTCCGTGGAAAAGCCTAAGCGGGTATATCAGGCGGGCGGTTATGTCCGGCTGTCGGTAGAGGACAGCGGAAAGCCCGGAGCGGACACGATCATCAACCAGCGGGGATTGATTTAGAGCTACATTGACAGCCAGCCGGATATGCAGGTCTATGACCTCCACTGTGATAACGGACGGACTGGGACAAATTTTATTGAGGTAAGATAACGTAACCTTTTTTGCAGAGGGTGTTATCTTACCTCTTTTTG
>CAJTYO010000014.1 GCA_910584045.1 uncultured Oscillospiraceae bacterium
CCTCCGCAGGCATTCGTGTTGAGGTTCCGGTCTCGCGCAATGGAAGCCTGTGAACTATGTCAGGCGGGGAACCGAGCAGCATTAAGCGGGACAAAATGTGCCGCGAGGGCTCCGGTTCGGAGCGGATGCTTGCGGAGAGTGTTTCATCTGGAGAATAGGGGCCTTCGGGGCCCCTATTTTTTGCAGACAGGAGGTTTTTGCTGTGTATCAGGCACTGTATCGCAAATGGAGGCCCAAGACCTTCTCCGATGTGGTGGGACAGGCCCATATCACCGAGACCCTGCGCCGTCAGGCGGCCCAGGGCCGGCTCTCTCACGCCTACCTCTTCACCGGGACCCGTGGCACCGGGAAGACCACCTGTGCAAAAATTCTGGCCAAGGCGGTCAACTGCCAGCATCCTATAGATGGAGATCCCTGCAACCATTGCCCCGCCTGTCTGGGTATAGACAACGGAAGCCTGCTGGACGTGCTGGAGCTGGACGCGGCCAGCAACAACGGCGTGGACCAAGTCCGCGCTCTGCGGGATGAGGCGGTCTACTCCCCTGCCAGCGTGAAATATCGGGTGTATATCATCGACGAGGTCCATATGCTGTCCATCTCCGCTTTCAACGCCCTGCTGAAGATTCTGGAGGAACCTCCAGCTCACCTGATCTTTATTCTGGCCACCACTGAGCTGCACAAGGTGCCCGCCACCATTCTCTCCCGGTGCCAGCGTTTCGCCTTTAAGCGCATCCATCCCCGGGACATCGCCCAGCGGCTGCTGTATGTGGCCGAGCAGGAGGGCATAGATCTGACGGAAGACGCCGCAGGTCTTCTCAGCCGCCTGTCCGACGGCGCCATGCGGGATGCGCTGAGCCTGCTGGACCAGTGCGGCGCGGCGGGCGGCGTCATCGACGGGGCACGGGTGCTGGATGTGTTGGGACTAGCCGGAAATCTGCGAACGGCAGAGCTGATGGACTGTCTGCTGCGCCGGGATGCCCAGGCCGCCCTGCTGCTGCTTGACCAGCTGTACAGCGGTGGAAAGGACGTGGGGGCTCTGTTGGGCGAGCTGTCCACCCTGACCCGCGATCTGCTCATCCGCATGACTGCGCCGGAGGGCGGCGCGGCGCTGCTTTCCGGCGGATATGACGACGGCCTGATGGACAGCCTCTCCCATGGGGTCAGTCCCAACCGGCTGCTTTTCATGACCTCCCATCTACAGAACGTGTCCGCCTCCCTGCCCCTCAGCGCTAACCGCCGCACCGACGCGGAGCTGTGTCTCCTGCGGCTGTGCGACGAGAGTCTGTGCGGCGACGTGACGGCCCTGGCCGCCCGGCTGGCTCGACTGGAGGAGGGCGGCCTGCCCGCCGCGCCGAAGGCGGCTGCGCCTCGCGCCAAGCAATCCGCACCGGTTAAGCCAATCACAAAGTCCGCTCCGTCAGAGGATGCGCCTCCCTGGGAGGAGGACGAGCTCCCTCCCCTTCCCGATGTACCGCCGGATGAAGGCGTACCGCTCTGGGAGGACGTCCCACCGGCCCCCGTTGAAGCCCCGCTCGCCCGGGAGAAGGCGGATAGACCGGCCTCTTCCGGGTCCCACCCCCAGAGCACACCTAGCGACGAGCTCTGGCGCGGACTGGTCGAACGCTACAAGGAGCGACTGACCCCGCTGTACTGGTATATGCTGGACGACGCCAGCGGCGTTCTGGAGGGCGACGATCTGGTGGTCCGCTGCGGCGACCAGCTGACGCTGGAGAGTCTGAATTGTCCGGAGGCGGTGGAAGTTCTCCAAACTGTTACCGGAGAAAAGCTGGGACGGCCCGTCCGAGTGCGCTTTGTTGTTGGCAGTGAGGATAAGCAGCCCGCCGACAGGCTGGACGATCTTATCCAGCGCGGAAACAAATTTGACAGCTTTACTGTGAAGCCGTGAACGAAGATATGGCTGTTGAACAGCGGTGTGGCACGCTGGTGATGCGCAAAATGCTGCGAACATAGCAATAATACGGCTTGGCGGCGGCAAACTATAGCTGCCGCCAAATTTTTTATTGGATAGCGGCATCTTTTTTACATATGTGCCGCTGGTAGGTATGAAAAACAGCGGTTTGTGATGTACTCGCTCCTTCTGGGAGGACCCTGGTCCTGCCCCGGAAAATCCTCCCGCCAGGGAATACCCAATTTTTTCCCTTGAGCCTCTTGCATTTTTAAAAAAATGGGATATGATAATAACGATATTATTTAAGAAAGAGGCGTTATCCCATTATGACAAAGGTAAACGTGATCTCCGGCTTTCTGGGTGCGGGCAAGACAACCCTGATCAAAAAGCTGCTGGACGAGGCGCTCAAGGGCGAGAAGATCGTGCTCATCGAGAACGAGTTCGGCGAAATCGGCATCGACGGCGGCTTTCTAAAGGACGCCGGGGTGGAGATCTCCGAGATGAACTCCGGCTGCATCTGCTGTTCCCTGGCGGGGGATTTCGGCGAGGCGCTGAAAAAGGTGATGGACCAGTTCCACCCCGACCGTATCCTCATTGAGCCCTCCGGCGTGGGCAAGCTGTCCGACGTCATCCGCGCTGTCAAAGGGGTGGCCGAACAGATTCCGGAGATGCAGCTGGGCTGCGCCGTGGCCGTGGCCGATGCGTCCAAGGCAAAGGTCTATATGAAGAACTTCGGCGAGTTCTACGCCAATCAAATCCAGTACGCCGGGGCGGTGATCCTCAGCCGCACGCAGAAGCTGGGCGGTGAGAAGCTGGAAGCCGCCGTGTCCCTGCTGCGGGAGAGGAATGAGACGGCCCCCATCGTCACCACCCCCTGGGACCAGCTCACCGGCGTACAACTGCTCTCCACCATGGAGGACGGCAACACCCTGGCCAGGGACCTGCTGGCCCAGGAGGATGCCTGCCCCGTCTGCGGCGGCCATCACCACCACGACAGCCACGACCACGAGTGTTGCCGCCACCATGAGGAGCACCATCACCACGAACACGAGCATCACCACGAAGACCATGAGCACCACCATGACCACAAATGCTGCGGCCATGGCCACGAAGGACACCACCACCATGGCCACGACGCGGACGAGGTGTTCACCAGCTGGGGCGCGGAGACCATTCGCCCCTTTACCACAGAGAAGCTGGAGGGCATCCTGACAGCCCTGGACAGCGGAAAGTACGGCTCGGTGCTGCGGGCCAAGGGCATCGTCCCTGCGGCAGACGGCGGAAGTGCCGCCCCCGGCGCCTGGCTCCACTTCGACTACGTCCCCGATGAACACCAGGTCCGAACCGGCCCTGCCGACTACACCGGACGGCTGTGCGTCATCGGCAGCAAGCTGGACGAGGCGGGGCTGAAGGCACTATTCGAGGTGTAAGCCATGGCCCAGGAGAAAGTCTATCCCGTCTATCTCATCGCCGGCTTTCTGGACAGCGGCAAGACCAGCTTCATCAACGGCATCCTCTCCGACGGCTTCGCCATGGAGGACCGAACCATGTTGCTGTGCTGCGAGGAGGGTGAGATTGAATACGACAAAAAGCTGCTGCGCAACGTCACCGTCGTCAATGTGGACGATCCGGCGCAGCTGACGCCGGAATTCCTGGAGGCGGAGCGGAAAAAGTGCCGGGCAGTCCAGATCATCGTAGAGTACAACGGCATGTGGCAGATCCAGGATTTTTATGTCAATTCCATGCCTCAAAGCTGGGTCCTCTACCAGATCATTGCCACAGCGGAGGGGCCCACCTTCGAGATGTACGCCAAAAACATGGCCTCCCTTATGTCAGAGAAGCTTCGCAATGCGGATATGATCTGCATCAACCGCTGCACCGGCGAGCTATGCACAGCCCTGCGACAGAAGAATTTGCGCCTGCTCAACCGCCGGGCGGACATCTACCTGGAGCGGGAGGACGGCCAGAGCGAGGACTATATGGACGGCACCGTCTCCGCTTTTGATCTGGACCAGCCCGTCGTCCGCGTCTCTGACGAGGACTACGGCCTGTGGTATGTGGAGATCATGGATAATCCCCAGATGTACGCCGGAAAGACGGTGGTCTACCGGGCCATCATGTGCAAGCCCCCCCAGTATGGGCGGTATTTTACGCCGGGCCGCTTCGCCATGGTGTGCTGCGCGGAGGATATGTCCTTTCTGGCCCTGGCCTGCATCGGCTATGATGTAAGCAAAATTCCCGAGCGGGCCTGGGTGGAGGTGACAGCAGATGTGGCGGTGGAGCACTGGGATCCCTATGAGGGGGACGGTCCGGTGCTCCATGTGAAGAGCGTGACCCCCTGCCAGAAGCCCTCGGAGGAGGTCGTACAGATGTAAAGCTGGGAGCCGGGGCTCGTCTCCGGCTCCTTTTTCTGCGAAAATGACAGAAAATTTAGGGTTTGTTCATGAGAAAACCATTGTGTCCCGGCAAAAAGCGTGGTATGATGACGGGGTGTGTGTTTCCCCCGTCCCCCAGGCCGGGAGCGGGAGACAATTTTTGAAGATGAAAAGGAAGCAATACCATGAAAAAATTTATCTGCGGGCTTTTGGCCCTGATCCTTGTCCTGTGCGCAGGCTGCGGCGACGCCAATAAAGATCCTGATCAAACCGGTCAGGGCACCGCCGCGGCGGGTAGCAACATCTATACGGACCTCTTGGGCGTGGACCCCAATGAGACCGCGCTTGAGACCGACGGCAACACCATCCCCATGGAGCTGTACCTCTACTGGCTGACATACTCCTGCAGCGGCACGGAGTACCAGCTGAACATGTTCAAGACTTACTATGGCATGTACGGTGACCTGCTCAACGAGGACGGCACCGCCAAGTGGGACGGCGAGCTGGAGGGCCAGCCTCTCACCGAGGTCGTTCTGGAGCAGGCGGAGAACAACGCCCTGTCTTACGCCATCATGGAGAACGTAGCCAAAGCCCATAACATTACCCTTACCGACGAGGACAAAGCCAACCTAGCGGAGGACAAGGCCGCCTATATCGAGCAGCTGGGCGGTCAGGAGGCCTATGAGGACAGTCTGAAGGAGATGGGCATCAGCGAGGAGAGCTTTGACCGCGTGTCCGCCTCCACCTATCTCTTCCAGCATCTCCAGGAGCTGGCGGAGGACCCCTCCGGCGACATCTACAAGGCCCCCACAGAGGACGACGCCTATGTAGACCACATCCTCTTAGCTACCAAAAACACTGAAACCAACGAGCCGCTCAGCGAGGAGGAGATTGCTGCCAAGAAGACCAAGGCCGACGAGCTGCTCGCTCAGCTCCAGGGCGCGGAGAATCTGGAGGAGCTGTTCAACCAGCTGGCCGACGAGAATGGCGAGGACCCGGGCCGCGCGACGGACAAGGGCTATCTCATCACCCCCGAGACCAGCTTCGTTCAGGAGTTCCTGGACGCAGCTTTTGCCCTGAAGCCCGGCGAGCTCAGCGGCATCGTGGAGAGCGACTACGGCTACCATATTCTGCTGCGCAAGGAATTGACGGAGACCCAGCTGTCCACTCTTGCCTCCCAGAACCTGTCCAACTATCTGGACGAGCAGCTGGAGACCGCCAAGACCTCCCTGGTCCGCAGCGAAAAGCTGGCCGATATCAACGTAGGCGAATTCTTTACCAGCTACCGCGAGGCTGTGGCTGCCATGCACCCCGTGGAGGATAGCACGGAGGATGAGAACGGCGGCGAAGGCGACAGCGGCACAGATGGGAGCGGAGCGGCCCCGGCCGGCGAATAAGATGTCCAGCGGCATCATCATCATTGACAAGCCCGCCGGCTGGACCAGCATGGATGTGTGCGCCAAGCTGCGCGGCATCCTGCATGAAAGGCGGGTGGGCCACGGCGGAACGCTGGACCCCATGGCCACCGGGGTGCTGCCCGTATTTGCAGGCAGCGCCACCAAGGCGGTGGAGTTCGCTGAGAAGGGCGACAAGGAGTATATAGCCGGACTGCGCCTGGGGGTAGTCACCAACACCCAGGATACCACCGGCGAGGTCCTGGAGGAACGGACCGTTTCTGTGGGACGAGAGGCGCTGAATGCGGTCCTGCCCCAGTTTACGGGGCCTATTGAGCAGATCCCGCCCATGTACTCCGCCATCAAGATCAAGGGGAAAAAACTCTATGAGCTGGCCCGCAGGGGGCAGGAGGTGGATCGCCCTCCCCGCCCCGTCACCATCCACGCGCTGGAGGTGCTGGAGGAGATTGGGGAGAACGAGTATCTTCTGCGGGTACGGTGCTCTAAGGGCACCTATGTCCGCACACTCTGCCACGACATCGGCCAGTCCCTGGGCTGCGGGGGATGTATGAGCAGCCTGCGCCGGACCATGGCGGCAGGATTCACCTTGAAGGATACGGTGACGTTGGAGCAGGTCCAGGAGCAGGGTGACTCCTTACTGATGCCGGTGGACTGCCTTTTCGCTGGCTGTCCGGTTTTCCTGCTGACCTCTCCCAGGGCTGAGCGGCTGGTGCGCAGCGGCAGTCCCATCCCCGCCCCCAGGCTGGAGCCGGGGCAGTACCGGATCTATGGCCAGGAGAGGGACTTTCTCTGCCTGAGCCAGTGGGAAAACGGGCAGCTGCAATCTATTAAGAATTTTTTCGGCGGCTGAGCCGCCGTAGGGGGACGCCATGGAGAAAAACGATAAGCGGGTGATCGCCCTGGGATTTTTCGATGGCGTTCATCTAGGCCATCAAGCCCTGCTTCGCCAGGCCGCAGAGCGAGGGAAGGCGCAGGGACTGACTCCTGCCGTCTTCACCTTTGATCGCTCCCCCCGGGAGTTTGTCACCGGCCTGCCGGTGCCCCTGCTGACTACGGCGGCGGAGCGGCGGCGAACCGTGGAGACATTGTTTCCGGGGATGGAGGTCCTTCTTGCCCCCTTTGACCGGCGGATGATGACCATGCCCTGGGAGGACTTTCTCACGCTGTTGGAGCGGGAGTTCCGGGCCAGGTGGCTGGTAGCGGGACACGACTTCCGCTTCGGCCACAAAAATCAGGGAACCGCATCCCTGCTCGAGCAGACGGCGGCGGCACGAGGACTGGGATGCGACGTCATTCCCGCCGTACAGCTAGACGGGGTCACCGTCAGCTCCACCCATATCCGCGCCCTACTGGAGCGGGGAGAGGCGGAGGCGGCCGCCCGGTTTCTGGGACGGCCCTTTGCCATATCCGGTCCAGTGCGCCACGGCAAGCGTCTGGGCTCCTCCCGGTTGGACGCACCCACGGTGAACCTGATTCCCGATTCCCACCAGCTGATCCCCGCCTTCGGCGTGTACGCCGCCCTAGCGTCGGTGGATGGGCGAAGCTATCCAGCCGTCACCAATGTAGGCGTGCGCCCGACAGTGGATACTGACGGCGGCGTGACGGTGGAGAGCCACCTGCTGGTGGAGGCAGGCGAACTGTATGGAGCAGACTGCCGGGTGGAATTTCTGAAGATGCTGCGCCCGGAGCGGCGGTTCGACAACCTGGAGGCCCTGCGGGAACAGATCGCACGGGATGCGGCGGCGGCCCGTGACTTCTTCGGATTGGTCCGGGCGGCGGAAGCGCCATAACTGGCCCAAATATAGAAAAGAATCAATTACAGGAGACATCTTATGAATATTTCCCATATAGAAGAGGGCGGAGTCCTCGTGGCTGTGGTCACAAGCGAGGAAAAGCTGGTGACAGACGCCGCCTCCGCCCTGGATCTGGCCATGACAGTCCGGTACGAGACCGGCGCGGACCGGATCGCCATGGATAAGCGGATCATCGACGAGCCGTTTTTCATTCTCAGCACTGGCATGGCCGGCGAGATCCTGCAAAAATATATCAACTACCATATCAAGGCAGCGGTCTGGGGGGACTACAGCCGGTATACCAGTCAGCCGCTAAAGGACTTTATCTACGAGTCAAACCTTGGCCGAGACTTCTTCTTTGTGGAAACCCGGGAGGAAGCCGTCCGCCGGCTTCTGGAGGCGCGATAACCCGCAGGGCGAGCGGTCCGCAAATTTTGTGTGTTAAAGAGGGACGGGAGAGATGAAGCACGTTTTTATCATCAACCCCACGGCGGGAAAACGGGACTGCACGGCGGAGCTGATGGAGATGGCCAAGGGCCTGGCGACCCGCCACAGTTTGGAGCTGGAGTGCATTCTCACCAAACGGACAGGCCACGCCACAGAGACTGCCCGGTCGCTGGCAGAGCGGGGCAATCCGGTGCGCGTCTACGCCTGCGGCGGCGACGGAACGGTCAATGAGGTGGCCAACGGCATCGCAGGGTATGACAACGCGGCCATGACGTGCATCCCCGTGGGTACGGGGAACGACTTCCTGAAAAACTTTGGAGAGACGGCAGCCCTGTTTTCCGACGCAGAAAACCTGTGGAACGGACCACAGCTGTCCCTGGACGCCATCGACTGCAACGGGCGGCTGGCCCTGACAGTAGCCTGCTCGGGCTTTGACGCCCAAGTGGCCGACGACGTGCATACATACGGTAAGCTTCCCCTGCTGGGCGGCCAGGGCAGCTATATCCTCTCTCTGGCAGTTAACTTCGCCGCACGACGGCTGGCCCGCCGCTGGACCGTCACCTTGGACGGGCGGCCCATACCCGGCGAGTATGTCTTGGCCGCCGTGTGCAACGGGCGGTACTACGGCGGCGGCTTCATGCCGGTGGCGGAGGCGCGAATGGACGACGGCATTCTCAACACCCTGGTGGTGCAGAGGGTCTCCCGCCCCACCTTCCTCCGCTTTGTGGGCGCCTACTCCAAGGGACTGTACTATACTCTGCCCGGCGTAGCCAAATGCTGGACCGCCAGGGAGATTATCATCACCTCCCAAGAGGGGGATATCGTAACATGTCTGGACGGGGAATGTGTATATAACGACCGAGTGACGCTGCGCCTATCGGAGAAGAAGGTGAATTTCTTCGGGCCCGAGGGCTGCGACCCCAACGCCACATACCGTCCCCTGCCGGAGACGGCGCGCTGAGGGACCGTCCAGCGGTTATTTTGTGAACTTTTTGTAAAAGACCCAAATTTTTCTCAAAACCCTCTTGCAATCCTACCCAATATGATGTAAGATAAGCACCGTTAGCACTCCAGAAGATCGAGTGCTAACGGTGCCCGATTTCGTTTACAAAAAATTGATATAGGAGGAATCCAACTATGAAGCTCACACCCTTAGCAGACCGCGTCGTCCTCAAAGCCATGGAGGCCGAGGAGACCACCAAAGGCGGCATCATTCTCACCTCTTCCGCCAAGGAGAAGCCCTCCGTGGCTGAGGTTATCTCCGTCGGCCCTGGCGGCAGGGTGGACGGCAAGGAGGTCGTTATGTCTGTGAAGCCCGGTGACAAGGTGATTACCGACAAGTATTCCGGCTCCACCGTGAAGATCGGCGACGACGAGTTCACCATTGTTCGTCAGGGCGACATCCTCGCCATTGTTGAGTAAGACGCGGACAGATTAAAAAAATTGGAGGTTATGCGATATGTCTAAGTTAATCAAGCGCGGCGAGGAGGCCCGCAAAGCTCTGGAAATCGGCGTTAACCAGCTGGCTGACACCGTCAAGGTTACTCTGGGCCCCAAGGGCCGCAATGTGGTGCTGGACAAGAAGTTCGGCGCTCCCCTCATCACCAACGACGGCGTGACCATCGCCAAGGAGATCGAGCTGGACGATCCCTTTGAGAACATGGGCGCTCAGCTGGTGAAGGAGGTCTCCACCAAGACCAACGACGTGGCCGGCGACGGCACCACCACCGCCACCCTGCTGGCCCAGGCCATTGTGGGCGAGGGTCTGAAGAATCTGGCCGCCGGTGCTAACCCCATCGTCATGAAGAAGGGCGTGGCCAAGGCTGTCGAGGCCGCTGTTGCCTCCATCAAGGCCGACTCCCAGAAGGTCAACGGCACCGACGACATCGCCCGCGTGGGCACCGTGTCCTCCGGCGACACCATGATCGGCAAACTGATCGCCGAGGCTATGGAGAAGGTCTCCGCCGACGGCGTGATCACCATTGAGGAGTCCAAGACCAGCGACACCTACAGCGAGGTGGTCGAGGGCATGATGTTTGACCGGGGCTATATCTCCCCCTACATGGCCACCGATATGGAGAAGATGGAGGCCGTGGTGGATGACGCCTATATTCTTATCACTGACAAGAAGATCTCCGTCATCGCCGACATCCTGCCCCTGCTGGAGCAGATGGTCCAGTCCGGCAAGAAGATGGTCATCATCGCCGAGGACGTGGAGGGCGAGGCCCTCAGCACCCTGCTGGTGAACCGTCTGCGCGGCACCCTGAACGTGGTCTGCGTCAAGGCTCCCGGTTTTGGTGACCGCCGTAAGGAGATGCTGCAGGACATCGCTATCCTCACCGGTGGCCAGGTCATCAGCGAGGAGCTGGGCTATGAGCTGAAGACCGCCGATCTCTCCATGCTGGGCCGCGCCCGTCAGGTGAAGGTCACCAAGGAGAATACCGTCATCGTGGACGGCGCCGGCGACAGCCAGGCCATTAAGGACCGTGTGGCCCAGATTCGCAGCCAGATCGGCGTGACCACCTCCGACTACGACAGAGAGAAGCTCCAGGAGCGCCTGGCCAAGATGGCCGGCGGCGTAGCTGTCATCAAGGTTGGCGCCGCCACTGAGACCGAGATGAAGGAGAAGAAGCTGCGCATCGAGGACGCTCTGAACGCTACCAAGGCCGCTGTGGAGGAGGGCATTGTCTCTGGCGGCGGCACTGTGTTCGTCAACGCCATCCCCGCCGTGGAGAAGCTGGTGGAGGAGCTGGAGGGCGATGAGAAGACCGGCGCCCGCATCATCGCCAAAGCCCTGGAGGCCCCTATCCGTCAGATTGCTGCCAATGCCGGTCTGGACGGCTCCGTAGTGCTGGAGAACGTAAAGAAGGCCGACAAGGGCACCGGTTTCGACGCCTACAAGGAGGAGTATGTGGATATGATCACTGCGGGCATCGTCGACCCCGCCAAGGTCACCCGCTCCGCTCTGGAGAACGCTGCCAGCGTGGCCGCCATGGTGCTGACCACCGAATCTCTTGTGGCCGACAAGCCCGAGCCTCCCGCTCCCGCCCCCGCAGGCGGCGGCATGGGCATGGATGGTATGTATTGATTAAGCCCCTATAAAACGAGGCCCCCGCAGGCATCTGCTGCGGGGGCCTCGCTGTCCGTCAGATTCACGCTTTTCTCCAGCGCTTCAGTGTCGGGAACCAGCTGCGCATCATCTGCTCCGCCTCCTCCCGGGAGCCAAAGGGATGACCGTTCTCCTCGTTGAACTGCAGGTTGAGGGCAATCATATCCTCCAAGGCGGCGTCGGGGGCGGTAAAGTTCCCATTCTGATAGCAGTACCGGCAGTAGTCGCCGCTGGGGGCGCCATCCGCTTCAGTACCCACATCCTCCGGCTTGTCCAGGGGCATACCGCAGCACTGACAGAATTTGCGTTCTTCCATTGAAAGTACCTCCTTATATTGGGCGGGGGCTTCTCCCCCGCCTCTGGTATAAGGATACGCCCTCAAACCTGACACGGTCTGTCCAGTTTCATAAATCTCCCAAGTTTTTTTCATCTCCCTGGCAAGAATACGCCGCCAGCGGTCTGGCGAAAGCACCTTTAGCTGACTGCCAAAAGACAGCAGGAAGGACATAAGCCACTGATCCTCGGGAAAGGTGCAGCGCACCAGCAGGCGGCCGTCCGGCTCCGAAGTAATCTCCTTTGGATGAAAGTAGTCTCTCACCCGCCAGGCGGCGGAGGGCGCAAAACATAGCTCCAGATCTACTCCTCTGTACGCACCGGGATCCGATTTTTCCAGCCGCTCCGGAGGACGGCGGAGCGGGCAGTTCCCCTCCCCTACCCGCAAGTCCTCCATGCGCGCCAGACGGAAGATACGCCAGTCCATTCGGGTCCGACAGAAGGCCAACAAATACCACCCCCCACCCTTGAACACAAGCCGGGCAGGCTCCACACTCCGCAGGCTTTTCTCCCCGGCGGAGCTATAGTAGGTGAAGGACAGGGGACGGCGGGCCAGAATTATACTCTTGACCAAGGCGAAAGTCTCTCGCTCCGCCGCCCTGCTGCCCCAGTCGGTGAAATCCACCTCCAGCCAGTCGCCGCCCTCCCGGCGAAACAGGGATGTCAGCCGGGCCAGAGTCTCGCCTTCCTCCCCTCCACCGGTAACCAGGGTGGCCTGGAGAGCGAAGAGAATTTCATCCTGCTGCTCCCGGGAGAGGAGGGCCTTGTCCAGCACGAACTGGTCCATCAACCGGATGCCTCCCCCCTGCCCTTTCTGGGTGAACACCGGGATGCCCGCGGCGGACAGGGCGTCAACATCCCGGTAGATGGTTCGCTCCGACACCTCCAGCCGCCGGGCCAGATCTGCGGCGGTGATGGAGCGCTTTTCCATCAGGAGATACAGTATCTCAAATAGGCGGCTGTTTTTCATATGCTTTCTCCACATTTAACCGTAAGAGACACATCTGGTTCTGCAAAGCGGACCGCCGAAGAGAGCCATAATTAGATATCGCATTCCCAGAAATCAAGGAAGAAATCTGTTAACCTATTCATCACTATATATGGCTTCAAAATCTGCCTCTGTGTATTGCCATAGCATGAAACGTCAAGCTTTCAGTATTGGCGTGTCCATTTCTCTCATTGGATCAAAAACCTCTGCTCTCCAGGATCTTCTCGAACTTCTTCTCGGAGAGTATTTCGTGGGTCACCAACTGGCCATCATGGAAAAGAGAAAAGGTTGTAAAGGGTGTGGGCGCATTCTGTGCCTGCTCGGTGGTTTGAATATGAATAGTTTGCAGAGCGGCGTTTCGAGCCTTCGCCACATTTTCCAGCAAAGGGACATACTTTGCCGTAAAGGGACATTGGTTCGTATAATACAGTACGAGGCCCTTTGGAAGGGTTTCATGGTTATGCACCGTGCTCTTAAAGCGGGGCTTGTCCGCACCTTTGTCAAAAGGCAGATAGAGCAACTCAAAATTGGGATCGGCTGTATCGGCGATTTCAAATCCTTTATATTTCATGTATTTGGGGTCGGACAGAAATCCCATTTTCTTTGTAGAAGAGAGGACCGCAAGCCCCCTCTTCCCTGCTCTTTTGCCGTCTTCGATACATGCGTTCAGCAGAAGGTTCGAGTACCCGTGTCCCTTAAACTGACCTGACACCCATAGGCAGTCAATGTATATATAGCCGCTCGCCTCAATGGGGGTCCATGCGTATTCTGCGGAAATATACTCGATGAAGCACTTTCCTCGGACGTCGCCCTTTATGAAAACAAGACCATCATCCAGCCTCTCTTCGAGCCATCCCTTTTTTGAGACAACCTGGACGTCCCTGTCGTTGGATATAGCACAGCAGATATGCTCCTGCGCGAGATTCTCATGTGTTAATTTTATAAGCTCCACGATGGATTACCTCCGAAAAGCAGGTTAAGGGCCTGTAATTAGGATACTGCGAAGTGTGAGAAATGTCAATCGTAAATGGGTCAAACAGGATCATGTGTTGGTTTTTCTGGCAAGCGCTTGCCCCAACCACCCCAGCGCCCGGCATGGCTGGGGTGGGGCCTGAATATAGAAACGGAGTAAGAGGTATGCTTACCGCACATCCTTTTGTCACAGGTATATGCAAAGGTATTCGTATCCCACCCGCAGTCCGAGGCTAATCGCGTGTGGTAAAGCATATCGGCAACCGGATCGGTGTAATGTATTTCGGGCAGATGGTCAATCCCCCCTCTCTTAAAGAATCCCACCATGGAGAAATGCCCGGCACTTTTTCTGTTCACAGCTTCTTTGTCTATTCAATTCCCTCGAAGTCTCCGTTCTTAGACAACAGGCTGGGGATTGCTTTTTCCCGGATTTTCCGTTACAATAGAGGCAATCTGCAAAAGAAGCGAGGTATGTGTACATGAACCAAAAAGAGTTGGGCGAACTGCGCCGCCGCCTCCGCCCGGAAAAATGCTCCGTCAAATGCGTCTACGGCTGCTATGTCAACAGCAAAAAAGAAGTCGTCTCCTATCTGGAGCAGCCGATCGGGCGCATGGGTGAAGACGAAGCGGACAAATATCTGGGCTTGTTGAAAAAGACTATGTCCGGTACGCTGGGCAAAAATTTGGTGGATGTCGTGTTCTCAACTGAGCAGGTGATGGACAGCGACGAGTACCGCCTCCTCTCCGCCCTGCGGGAATCGGAGCTGAAAAGCGGAGAGATCCGGGAGGAATTCTACCGCAAGATCATCGATGCACTGGATATGGGGGACGTCAACTACCTGATTCTCCTGACCTATGACGCCTATGACGTACCCGTCCGGGGGCGTGACGGCGGAAACCGGCCGGAGGAATCCGATACGGTGTACCGCTACATCCTGTGCTGCGTCTGCCCGGTGAAGGATGGAAAGACGGAGCTGGGCTACTTTGCTGGAGAAAATGAGTTCCACAGCTGTGCTCCGGAGCAGATCGTCTCCGCCCCGGAGCTGGGCTTTCTGTATCCCGCCTTCGATGACCGGGCTGCCAACATCTACAACGTCCTCTACTACAACCGCAAGGATCTCCACCAGGAGTTCATAGACGCGGTGTTCCACACCGAACCCCCTATGTCCGCCGAGGAGCAGCGGGAGGCTTTCGAATCCGCTCTGACGGAGTCGCTGGAGGATGCCTGCCGTCTGGAGGTGGTACAGGCCCTCCATGAACAGCTTCGGGAAAAGATCGAGGCCCACCGGGAGAGCAAAGACCCGGACCCCCTGTCCATCACCGCCGTGGATGTGGCCGGTATTCTGGAAAACCAGGGGATCAGCCCAGAGCAGGCCGAGGCTTTCCAGAGCGCCTGCGCCGAGCGCTTTGGGGAGAACGCCGCACTGAACCCGGACAATCTCATCGACAGCCGGCGCTTTGAGGTTAAGGCCGGGGACATCACAGTCTCCGTAGACCCTGTGTGCAGCTATCTGGTAGAAACCCGGGAAATTGACGGTGTTAAATATCTGCTGATACCGGCAGGAAACGATGTGGAGGTCAATGGTCTGCCGGTGTCGGTAAACGGCGGGACAGAATAGTCTTTTATATGTCCTTTGCGGGGAGCAGGCATCGGCCGCTTCCCGCAAAATTTTCTCCCTCGACAGAATATACGCCCTTTCGCCTCCGCCGGCATGGTAAAGTAGAGCCGCAAATGTGTGGATGCGGAGGGAAACATATGGAATTAGCAATGCTGGGGATGATCTTCCTGGCGGGAATCATCCTGATCGTCAAGGGCGGAGACTGGTTCGTGGATGCTGCATCCTGGATCGCGGAGGTCAGCGGCATTCCCAAACTGATTGTGGGGGCCACTATTGTCAGCCTGGCCACCACCCTGCCGGAGCTGCTGGTGTCCGTCATGGCCGCCGGCCAGGGAAAGATTGATATGGCGGTGGGCAACGCCGTAGGCAGCGTCACCGCCAACCTGGGCCTCATCATGGCGGTATCTGTGATCTGTATGCCGGTGAATATCCGGCGGGGCGACTACCTGCTGAAATCCGCGATGATGCTGGCCGCCGCCGGCATACTGGCATGGGGCGGCTTGCGAGGCGGACTCGGACCGGCGCTGTCCCTGCCGCTGGTAAGCATCTTCGCTGTCTTCACCTGCGAGAATCTGCGGGGGGCCCGGCAGGCTATGCGCTGCGGCGGCGATCTGGGACCGGTTCGCACCGCGCCCAGACGGCGGGCGGTGCTGTTCCAGTGTCTCAAGTTTACGCTGGGGGCGGCCTGCGTTATGCTGGGGGCGGATCTGCTGGTGGACAGCGGCAGCGCCTTGGCACGGCTGGCAGGCGTATCGGAGCGGATCATCGGCGTGACCATCGTGGCGGTTGGCACCTCTCTGCCGGAGCTTGTCACCACTGTTACCGCCATTCTCAAAAAGCAGTCGGCCCTGTCTGTGGGCAACATCCTGGGAGCCAATATTTTGGACCTGACCATGATTCTGCCCATCAGCGCCCTGCTCTCCGGCCAGGCGCTGCCGGTTTCGGCGGCCTCGGCGCGGATCGACATCCCCGCCTGCCTGCTGGTGGGAACCATCGCGGTGGTCCCCGCTATGGTCACCGCCCGGTTCCGTCGGTGGCAGGGTATTGCGCTGCTGGCAGTTTACGGTACATATGTGGTGCTGACGTGCCAGGCATAGGCAATCGCCCGCCCGGGATCTGCTTCCCGGACGGGCGATTGCTTTCTGCGGGCGTCCTCGCCTACGCGAAGGGGTTCTCCGTAGGATAGGGCAGACTCTTGGGACGGTTGTAGGCGATATCAGCCACGCCCAGGAGCTTGAACACCTCAAACAGCGCCTTGCCGCAGTGACGGAAGGCCACCGCTCCGTGGTGGGGATAGCGCTTCTCAATGAGCACATGACGGTAGAACCGTCCCATCTCCGGGATGGCGAACACACCGATGCCGCCAAAGGATCGAGTCTTCACCGGCAGCACCTCGCCCTGGGCGATGTAGGCCCGGAGCGCTCCCTCGCTGTCGCACTGGAGGCGGTAGAAGGTGATATCTCCGGCGGCGATGTCCCCCTCCAGGGTGCCCCGGGTGAAGTCGGGCTCGCTGTCCTTGGGTTCCAGCAGGCGGTGCTGGATCAGCTGGTACTTCACCGCCCGGTCGGCGCACAGCTTGCAGCTGGGGGTATTGCCGCAGTGGAAGCCCATGAAGGTGTCGGTAAGGGTGTAATCAAACCTGCCATGGATGTCCTCCTCATAGAGGGAGGCGGGCACAGAGTTGTTGATATCCAGCAGGGTCACCGTGTCGCCGGAGACGCACATGCCGATATATTCAGAGAGAGCCCCGTAGATATCCACCTCGCAGGACACCGGGATGCCCCGGCTGGCCAGGCGGGAGTTGACGTAGCAGGGCTCAAAGCCGAAGGCCTCCGGAAAGGCGGGCCAGCACTTGTCGGCGAAGGCCACGTATTGCCGGCTTCCCCTGTGAGCCTCGGCCCAGTCCAGCAGAGTCAACTCCAGCTGCGCCATGCGTTCGCTCATATCGGGGTAGTAGCAGCCCTGGCCCATCTCCCTGGCCATATCCTCACAGACGGCGGGGATGCGGGGGTCGTTGGCATGAGCCTTATAGGCCACCAGCAGATCCAGCTCGGAGTTCTCCTCGATCTCCACACCGATCTCATACAGACCCCTGATGGGGGCGTTGCAGGCAAAGAAATCCTGGGGCCTGGGACCAAAGGTGATGATCTTCAGACCGCTCAGACCGATGAGAGTACGGGCGATAGGCACAAACTCCCCGATCATTTTCGCCACGTCCTGGGCCGTACCCACGGGGTACTCGGGGATAAAAGCCTTCAGATGGCGCATACCCAGGTTGTAGGAGCAGTTGAGCATTCCACAGTAGGCGTCGCCCCGGCCATTAATAAGGTCGCCGTCCCCCTCGGCGGCGGCGGCGTACATGCAGGGGCCGCCGAAGTTCTTGGCGATGAGTGTCTCCGGGGTCTCCGGGCCGAAGTTGCCCAGGAACACCACCAGGGCGTTGCAGCCTGCGGCCTTCACATCGGCCACCGCTTTCAGCATATCCTGCTCGTTCTCCACGGTGACGGGGCACTCGTATACTTGGGTGCCCTGCTCCCGGCAGGCGGCCGCCACAGCGGCGCGGCGGCGCTCGGACAGGGAGATGATGAAGCAATCTCGGCTGACAGCGATGACGCCCAGCTTTACCTCGGGAATATTGGTCAGCATAGTGGGTTCTCCTTCCAGATTCAATATTTTATTTGCAGCTGTTGATGCTGGGGAATACTTCCTTTAAGGCAGGATAGAGCTTTTTGAAGATCTGATACCGCCCCTCGTACCGTGCGGCCAGCGCCGGGTCCGGCTCCACCGTTCCGGCAGTGCGTACCAGCATCCGGCAGGCGTCCTCCACCGAGGAGTACAGCCCACAGGCCGCCATGGCCAACAGGGCCCCGCCCACGCCCGGGCCCTGCTCAGACGCGGGAACCTCCAGACAGACATTCAGCACATTGGCCACAATTGTCCTCCACAAATCGCTCCTGGCACCTCCGCCGCAGATCTTACTGCGCCGGACGTCGACGCCCAAGGCCCTGGCCACCTCCAGGCTGTCCCGGATGGCGAAGGCCACCCCCTCCAAAACGGCCTGGAGCATATCCGCCCGGGAGGTATCCATAGTCAGCCCGACAAAAGCTCCCCGGGCGTTGGTGTCGTTGACAGGAGACCGCTCCCCCATGAGGTATGGCAGGAAGAACACGCGGTTCCTCCCCAGCCTGTCGAGGGAAATGTCCGCCTGCTCCCCAGCGTAGTCCTTGGTTTTCAGTATGTCCTCCATCAGCCACTTGTTGCAGCTGGCGGCGGAGAGCATACAGCCCATAAGGTGGTAGCGCCCGTCGGCGTGGGCAAAGGCGTGGAGGGCGTTGTGGGGGTCCACGCCGAAGCGCTCGCTGGAGATGAACACCGTGCCGGAGGTACCCAGGGAGATGTTGCAAGCCCCCTCCCCCACTGTCCCCGTTCCCACGGCGGCGGCGGCGTTGTCCCCCGCTCCGGCGCAGACAATCACCGTCTCCGGCAGACCCAGCCGCCGTGCGGCTTCCGGCGTGAGCTGTCCAACCGGCTCATAGCTCTCGAAAAGCCGGGGCATCTGCTCCTCCCTCACCCCGCAGAGCTCCAACATCTCTTCAGACCAGCGGCGGTGCTCCACGTCCAGCAGGAGAGTCCCGCTGGCGTCGGAGCAGTCGGTGCAGTGTACGCCGGTGAGGCGGTAATTGATGTAGTCCTTGGGCAGCATGATCTTCTCAATCCGTCCAAAGAGCCCCGGTTCATTCTCCCGCATCCACAGCAGCTTGGGCGCAGTGAAGCCGGCAAAGGCGATGTTGGCGGTACGGCGGCTCAGCTCCTCCCGGCCCACCGTTTCGTTGAGGTACTCCACCTCCTTCGCGGTGCGTCCGTCGTTCCACAGAATGGCCGGACGGATCACCCTGTCGTCCCTGTCCAAAACCACCAGACCGTGCATCTGCCCACCGCAGCCGATGCCCGCCACCTGTCCGGCGTCAAAGCCCTCCATCAGCTGGGGTATGCCCTCCATCACCGCCCGCAGCCAGTCCTCCGGGTCCTGCTGGCTCCAGCCGGGCTGGGGGAACTCCAGGGGATACTCCCTTGATATGACATTGTGAATGACGCCCTCGCCATCCAGCAGCAGCAGCTTGACAGCAGAGGTACCCAGATCAATACCTATGTACAGCATACGGCTTCCTCCTTTTTACTTGATGCGGACAGATGCAGCCCTCTTGCCGGACAAACGCTCAGTGCGGGCATCGGGCTGCCCGGTGTGGGCGTACAGCGTCCAGCTGCCGCTCCCCGGGACCCGCTCGCCGGCGGCGTTGACCACCGTGAAGGCCCTGGGATCAACGGCAATCTCCACCGTCCGCCGTCCCCCCGCTTCCAGCGCCAGGCGTTGGAAGCCGCACAGCACCGGATTGACCGGCGCGTCGGGGGACAGCATATCCCGCAGATACAGCTCCACCACCTCCTCCGTATCCCGGCTCCCCCGGTTCTCCACAGTCACACGGGCAGACCTGCGGCCCTCAGCGGAGACGTCCGTAACCACCACGTCGCCATAGGTCAGTCCATAGCCAAAGGGGTACAGGGGCTCCCCCCGGTAGTAGCGGTAGGTGCGATTGGTCATGGCGTAATCCGTGAAGGCCGGCAGCTCTGAGAGAGCCTCGTTGCGGTAGAAGGTCACCGGCAGCTTACCGGAGGGAGACACTCGACCGAAGAGCAGATCGGCCACAGCTCTGCCTCCTCCCGCCCCAGGATACCAGGCCAGCAGCACCGCACCGGCCCCTTCCTCCGCCTCGCTCAGGTCGATGGCACTACCAGCCAGCAGGACCACCGCTGTTGGTCTGCCCACCGCCAGCACCCGACTGAGGAGCTCCCTCTGGGGTGCGGGCAGCAGCAGGTCCGGCTTGTCCCCGGAGCCCGCCGCATTGGAGGGATCCATCTCCTCCCCCTCCAGCGTCTCGTCCAGTCCCAGCACAAGTACCACCGTTTCGCTGCGCCGGGCAACGGCCACGGCCTCCGCCAGCCGGTCTCCAGGCTGACCCAGATCCTCCACCCGGTCCCGCCACAGCCCGCAGCCCTCGGCGTACAGTACCCGGCCCGCCGCCGCATCCTGAATGCCCTCCAAAATGGTGATATAGCGGGAGGCGGTGCCGTAGTAGTTGCCCACCAGGGCGGCCCGGCTGTTGGCGTTGGGGCCGATGACGCCGATGACGCTGGCGCTCGCCGGGTCCAGCGGCAGCAGGCCGTCGTTCTTCAGCAGCACACAGGACTTCTGCGCCGCCTCCCGGGCCAGTGACAGATGTGCTTCACACTCCACTGTTTCATAGGGGATGGCGTCAAACTCGCTCCCCTCGCCCATGATGCCCAGGCGAAAGCGGGTGGTGAACAGCCGCTCTGCGGCGGCGGTGATCTCCTCCTCGGTCACCAATCCCTCCCGCAGAGCCCGCAGGATGCAGCGGTAGCTGTCCCCACAGTTCAGATCGCAGCCCATTTTCAGGGCCAGTGCCACCGACTGGGTGGGCGTATCGGTCACCATGTGGCTCTCATGGAAATCCCGAATGGCCCAGCAGTCGGACACCACGTGTCCTTCAAAGCCCCACTCCCCCCGCAGTTTATCCACCAGCAGCGCCCTGCTGCCGCAGCACGGTTCGCCGTTGGTGCGGTTGTAGGCCCCCATTACCGCCTCCACCCCCGCCTCCACACAGGCGGCAAAAGCCGGCAGATAGGTCTCCTCCATATCTTTCGGCGAGGCCTCGGCATTGAAGCGGTGGCGCAGGTCCTCCGGACCGCTGTGGACGGCGAAATGCTTGGCACAGGCGGCGGCCTTCAGGGTCTCCCCCCTGCCCTGGAGCCCTCGGACGTAGGCCGCACCCATACGGGCGGTCAGGAAGGGATCCTCGCCGTAGGTCTCGTGGCCCCGTCCCCAGCGGGGATCCCGGAAGATGTTGACATTGGGGGACCAGTAGGTCAGGCCCTTGTAGATGTCCCGGTCCCCCTCCGCAGTCAGGGCATTGTACTTGGCCCGCCCCTCCGCGGAGGCCGCGCCGCCCAGCCGCTCCAACAGCACCTCGTCAAACATGGCGGCCAGCCCGATGGCCTGGGGAAAGCTGGTGGCCGTGCCCGCCCGTGCCACACCGTGAAGCGCCTCGTTCCACCAGTTGTAAGCGTTCACACCCAGCCGCGGGATGGCCGGCGCGTCATAGCGCAGCTGTCCCGCCTTCTCCTCCAGGGTCATCCGTGCCACCAGTTCCCTGGCTCGCCGCCTGGCTTCCGCTCGGTCCATATGTATGCTCCTTTCCACGCGGGTGTGGGTATTGTTCACTCGGTTTTCTTTTATAAGATAATTTTATAAAATATAGCATCAGATGTCAAGAGTTTTTCTTCTTTCGTCAATTTTTTACCATCAACAAGCAGTTTATTTGTCGTTTTTATCAGAAGATACTCCATCTTCTTTTCTAATTATATAAAATTATATCTTATAGCTTTACATTTCTTTCCTTTTGCCGCTGCAATTCAACAGATTTAGTTGACAGAAAGCGCCGTTATGGTAAAATGTAGCCAGACACTTTATCAAAAGGGGGACGAAGTCCATGGAGCAAAGTGCCAACAGCCGTCGGAGCAGGACCCGAAGCAGCCTGTATAACTGCCTGTACCGCTCCCAGAGCTTCTGCTCCCGGCAGACCTTGGCCCAGTCTCTGGGCCTGAGCCTGCCCACTGTATACCAGAATCTGGCGGAGCTGATGGAGGCGGGGCTGGTAGAGGACTCCACGGAGCGGCAGGCCACCGGCGGCCGACGGGCCGGCGGACTGCGCATCGTTCCCGACGCCCGGATCGCCGTAGGCGTGTATCTGACAGCGAGCAGTCTGCGCCTGGCGGCGGCGGACTTGCGTCTGCGGGAGCTGGCCTATCGGGAGCTGCCCCTCCCCGACGGCGCGTCTCTCTCCGAACTGGGCAACCTGCTGGCGGAGGAGCTGGAACGCTTTCTGGACGATCACGGTCTGCCCCGGGAACGACTGCTGGGCGTGGGCGCCGCCCTGCCGGCGGTACTGAGTCCGGATAACCGGCGTATCGCCTCCGCCCCCACCCTCTCCCTGGCGGACGCCAGCCCAGAGGAGCTGACGGGCCGTCTTCCCTATCCCGCACGGGTGGAAAATGATGCCTCCTGCGGCGGCTTCGCTGAGTGCTTCACCCGGAACAGCCGGGGGACCATGGCCTATCTCTCTCTGGAGGACGGCGTAGGAGGTGCGATCCTCATTGACGGCGTACCCTATGCCGGCCAGCGGCGGCGCAGTGGGGAGTTCGGACACATGTGCATCGAGCCGGGAGGACTGCGGTGCAGCTGTGGACGGCGGGGCTGTCTGGAGGCCTACTGCTCTCCCCGCCGGGTCAGGGAGCAGCTGGGCCTATCTCTGGAGGCCTTCTTCGCCGGGACGGAGGGCCGCGATCCGGCCTGCGGCGCACTGTGGGACAATATGCTGCGGCATCTGGCCCTGGGGATAAACAACATCCATCTGGCCCTGGACTGCGATGTGGTGCTGGGCGGGTCCCTGGCCGAGTACCTTCCGCCCTACCTGCCCCGTCTGCGGGAGTATGCCGCCGCCGGCGACCCCTTCGATCTCGGGACGGAATACCTGTATCTGAGCACTCTACGCCAGCACACGGTTCCTCTTGGAGCAGCGCTGCACTTCATCGCTTCTTTTCTCGAGCAAATATAGCGTGAGAGGCCCCAGACAGGGCCTCTCACCTTATTTTTATCAGTTTTTATAGACCGCCGCCATACCCTTGTACGTCATATAGCAGTCCAGCTTGGCCACCACCTCGAAGGGAGCGTGCATGGCCAGCACCGGCACGCCCGCATCCAGGGTGTCGATGTTTCGGTTGGCCATGTAACAGGCCACGGTGCCGCCGCCGCCGGCGTCCACCTTGCCCAGCTCCGCCATCTGCCAGATAACGCCGTTATCGTCAAATATCCGGCGGATGTAGGCCACCAGCTCGGCGGACGCGTCGGACGCGCCGCCCTTGCCCCGGCTGCCGGTGTACTTGCACAGACCGACGCCGTAGTTGAGGAAGGAGGCGTTTCTCTCCTCATACACATCGGCGAAGTTGGGATCGTAGGCCGCCGTCACGTCGGCGGACAGGCAGAAGCTCCTCTCGAGGCAAACCCGCACCGGAACCCCCTGGCTCTCGCACAGATCCTCCATGAAAGTATCAAAGGCCGCCGTCAGCATCCCGGACACGCCCACGGACCCGATCTCCTCCTTGTCCGCCAGCACGCAAACCGCCGTCTTCCCCGGAACCTCCTCCAGGTCCAGCAGCGCCTTCAGCGCGGCGTAGCCGCACACCCGGTCGTCGTGTCCGTAGGCCCCGATCATGCTGGCGTCCAGGCCGACGTCCACGGCGTTGGCGGCGGGCACCGCCTCCAGCTCCGCGGAGATGAAGTCCTCCTCGGTGAAGCCGTACTTCTCATACAGACGCTTCATCACAGCCAGCTTCACCCGGTCCTTCTCCTCCCCCTCCAGGGGCTCGCTGCCCACCAGCAGATTCAGCTGCTCGCCGGCGATGCCCTCGGCCAGGGTCTTTTTGCTCTGCTCCGCCCCCAGGTGGGGCAGCAGGTCATTGATAACCAGCTTGGGCTCATCCCCCGCTCCGATGGTCACAGTCACCGCGCTCCCATCCTTCAGCGCCACCACGCCGTGAAGCTCCAGAGGGATGGTCACCCACTGGTACTTGCGAATGCCGCCATAGTAGTGGGTCTTAAGATAAGCCAGCTCGTTCTTCTCGTACAAAGGGCTGGGCTTCAGGTCCAGCCGGGGGCTGTCGATGTGGGCGGCAGTGATCTGCGCGCCCTCGGCCAAGGACTTCTCCCCGATGACCGCCAGCAGCAGCATCTTTCCCCGGTTATCCAGGTATACCTTGTCCCCGGTCTTCAGCTCCATGCCCCGCGCATAGGGACGGAACCCCTTCTCCTCCGCCAGGCGGATACCCTCCCGGACGCACTCCCGCTCGGTCTTTCCGGCGTTCAAAAACGCCTTGTAGCCCGCACAATAGCGGTCCATAGCCTCCCGCTCCCCGGCGGGCATCCGGTCATAGCCGTTCTTTTTTTCCTGCAGGACCTTTTCCTTCCACTCCTTCGCTTCCATTACAAGCCTCTCCTTTATCAATGATTTCCAGCAGATTCCGGAAGAACACATCCATCAGCGCCTTGAACGCCTCTCGGTCCTCCTCCCTGTTTTCCAGCAGGAAGGCGCAGTTCTCCCGATACCACCCATCCGGCTTCTGGGCTGCGATCCTGGATCGGGCCTGCTCCTCGGTGAGAGTATCCCGTTCCATAATCCGCCTAAGCCGTATGGAGGGAGCGGCCGTCACGGCCACCGTGGTCCGGCACAGCGCCCCCATACCGGATTCTACCAGATTGATGGCATCAATAGCAAGTCCTTTTTGTGAACAATCCTGAATTTTTTGTTCCACTGCTGCGGACACAGCGGGAAAAACGATGTCGTTGAGCTTCGCCAGCTCTCCCTCGTCACCGAAGACCCGCCGGGCCAAGGCACGCCGGTCCAGCTCACCGTCCGGCAGGAACACCGGTCCGAAGGCCTCCTCCAGCCTCCGGCGCAGCGCCCCGTCGTTCCGCAGCAGCCAGTAGTACAGCGCGTCGCAGTCCACGATCTCGAAGCCCAGCTCCGCCAGAACCTCCAGGGCGGTGGTCTTTCCGGCCCCGGTGGGGCCGGTGATACCGATGACGGTCACAGCTCCCCCTCCCCCAGGTCCACAGTATGAAAGCCCGCCGCCTTCTTCAGCCGGTTGGCCACTGCCAGCCCCAGCCCTGCGTCCCCGGGGCACTGGGCAAAGATCTCCGCCGCGTCCGTGCTGTCGAAGGCACGCAGAGCATCGAACACCCGCCGTGCCTGCTCCTCCGGAGCCCCGGCGGAGCCAATAGACTCCACGATACAGCCGGGAAACCAGCCGGCGTACTCATCAAAACAGATCACGCCCGTATGTTCCCCCATCTTTTCCCGGATATACCGGGCGGTCCCCACGGCCTGCCCCGTGACCACGGTGACAGGGGCCTTAGGTGCGTAGTGGCGGTACTTCATCCCCGGAGCACGGGGCCGTTCCCCGGCAGCCATGGGAGCCAGCACCGCCCCATCCACGGCCACCTCCCCCAACACCGCCCGCAGGGCCTCCAGGGACAGTCCGCCAGGGCGCAGCAGCCGGGGCATGGGGACGGTCAGGTCAATAATAGTGGATTCCACGCCCACGCCGCAGCTGCCGCCGTCCACGATGGCGTCGATCCGTCCGTTCATATCCTCCATCATGTGGGCGGCGCAGGTGGGGCTGGGCCGCCCGGACCGGTTGCCGCTGGGGGCAGCCACCGGCGCTTCCGCCGCGCGGATGATCGCCAGGGTTACCGGATGGTTGGGGCAGCGCATCCCCACCGTGCCCAGTCCGCAGGTCACCTCGTCCGGCACATTCTCCCGCCGGTGCAGAATCATAGTCAGCGGCCCCGGCCAGAACCGCTCCGCCAGAGTATACGCCGCCGCTGGAACATCCCGGCAATAGCGCTCCAGCCAGGATGCCTCCGGAATGTGGAGAATCAGAGGGTTGTCCTGGGGACGGCCCTTTGCCTCGAAAATGCGGCGCACCGCCTCCGGATTCAGCCCGTCGGCCCCCAGGCCGTAGACCGTCTCCGTGGGGATGCCAAGCAGGCCTCCTCTGCGAAGGATCGTAGCGGCAGCGTCAATATCCCGTTCTGTCAGAAGCCTTGTCTTCATCTCAGCGCTTCAGCTCCATCGTTGTAAAATCGTAAATTCCGTCGTTGGTAGACACTTTAGCGGTTCCAGTTTTTACAAAACCCGCCCGCTCATAAACCTTGACCGCCCTTTGGTTGAAAGATGCCACATCCAGCCTGATTTTCTCAAACGAATAATTTTCCCGAACAAAGCGGAGGATTTCCTCCAGAAAGACTTTGCCTCTCCCCCGCCCCGTCAGGTCCGGCCGCAGGCCGAGCCCGATCTCGACGTCCGCCCCCTCCTGCTCCACGCAGAAAAAGCCAGTCAGCTCGTCCCCGTCGAAGACGGAGAAATACCGGTCACCCCTCTCCTCCGCCGTAACGATCTCCTCGTAGTCCTCCGGGTCCGCCGTCATATTGTAAAAGGCATACTCACCGTCATACTTCCAGCGGTCCGCGATCTCCAGGGCCTCGGACTGCTCCATTTTTTTGATTGTCATGGACTCACTCTCCCGCTTCCGCCAATTTCGCCGCCTGCTCGGCAGTGGTCAGAGCGTCGATAATCGGGTCAAGCCCGCCGTTGATAACGGAATCTATGGCAAAATTCTTGTTGTCGCCCGTCAACCGATGGTCCGTCACCCGCCCCTGGGGAAAATTGTACGTCCGAATCCGCTCAGACCGGTCCCCGGAGCCCACCTGACTTCGCCGCTGAGCGGCGATGGCGGCGTTCTGCTTCTCCAACTCCGCCTCATAGAGGCGGGTCCGCAGAATCTGCATGGCCCGGTCCTTGTTTTTGTACTGGCTGCGCTCGTCCTGGCACTCCACCACCACGCCGGTGGGCAGGTGGGTGATGCGGATAGCGGACTCTGTCTTGTTGATATGCTGCCCCCCCGCGCCGGAGGAGCGGAAGGTGTCAATCTTCAAGTCGCCCGGGTCAATGTGAAAGTCCACCTCCTCCGCCTCCGGCAGCACCGCCACCGTGGCGGCGGAGGTCTGGATGCGGCCCGAGGACTCGGTCACCGGCACCCGCTGGACCCGATGGGCTCCGCTCTCATACTTGAGCCGGGACCAGGCCCCCTCGCCCTCAATGACGCACTCGATAGTCTTGATGCCCCCAAGCTCTGTCTCGCTGCGGCTGACCACATCCAGCTTCCAGCCTCGGCTCTCCGCGTACATGACGTACATCCGGAACAGATCTGCGGCAAACAGCATGGCCTCCTCGCCGCCCACGCCGCCCCGGATCTCCATGACCACGTTTTTCCCGTCGTTGGGGTCCTTCGGCAGCAGGAGGATTTTCAGCTCCTCCCGCAGCCGCTCCATCTCCGCCCTGGCCCCCTGGGCCTCCTCCTGGGCCATCTCCCGCAGCTCCGGATCACTCAGCAGCTCCTGGGCGGAGGCCAAATTCTCCTCCGAGCGGCGGTAGGCCCGGTAGGCCAGGACCACTGGCTCCAGCTCCTTCTGCTCCCGGGTCAGCCGGCGCAGCAGGTCCGGGTCGGCATAGGTGGCGGGGTCCTCCATCTGGCTGATCACGGCCTCCAGCCGGCGGTCGATGGCCCGCAGCTTATCCATCATGGCCCGTCCTCCCCCTTCCTCCATCTCGAACGCTGGTCAAAAACTCATCCCGCCAGAAGGTGGCCCCCACCGTGTTGGGCCGGATGGACACGGCGGACATCCGGGGAACCCGAACATACATGTCCATCTGCTCGAAGACCTCCTCGTAGCGCAGGTCGCTGCTGCGTGTGATGACATAAGCCGTCTTCCGCAGCTTCTCGCCGTACTGCATCAGAAAGCTGCGCACCGGCACCGAACACCGCCCCGCCCACACCGGGGTTCCTATGATGACCAGATCGTACACATCCAGGGGGAAGGCGGTCTTCAACGGCTTCACCGGCTCCACCCGACGGGACATAGCCTGCATCCCGCTGCGCAGCCAGCCCAGCAGGCCCGCGCGGTCCTGGCCGTCGTCCAGCTTCACCAGCTCGCATTTGAGCTCCTGGGCGATCTCCTTCATCAGCTTTTCCGTGTTCCCGGTCCTGCTGTAATAAACGCAAAGTGTATAGGGCATTTGTCTCTCTCCTTTTTACCGGAACAGGATGGTCTTCGCCATGGCGAAGGCTTCCCGGACATAGTAGTTCAGCGTCAGGGGCCAGTACCTTGCGGGAAGCTCCGCCGCCACGGGGACCACGTCCGCCGCAGAGCCGGTTCGGGAATACCCCAGGCGGACCGCCCGGCACATGTGGTAATCGCTGGTACAGAAGGCAATGGCCTCCTTGGCATCTATTCCGCGCTCCGCCAGCAAACGCATGGAATACCGCACATTTTCCTCCGTGTTCACAGCCTTTTCCTCCATCCAGACGCGCCCTGGGTCCACGCCCCGCGCGATCAACCAGTCCGCCATGCAGCGTGCCTCGCTGACGTCCTCCCCCCGCCCCTGGCCACCGGTGACCACAACAGGCATATCCGGCCTGTTCTCCGCGTACTCCAGCGCGGCCTCCAGCCGGGAGAGCAGGGTAAGGGAGGGCTCCGTCCCGTTTACCCCGGCGCCGAAGACGATCAGCGCCGCTGCTGGCCTGTCCTCCGTTCGCGCCCAGGAAACAATCTGGCACTCCAACACAGTGAAAAATACGAATCCCGCCGCAAGCAGCGCCAGGAGCACCCTCCTGAGCCACAGCGCCCAGCGGTGCTTCTCCCGCCACTGTGTCAGCAGCGCAAAGACCGCCAGCGCCGCCGAGGCACAGCAGCACAGCAGTCCGCTGAACCGCACGGAGGTAAACACGAAAAGCATCAGCGCCCCCAGAATCAGGAGCAATCCCGCCAGAATCCAGCAGACCGTCTTCATTTTCCTCACGCCTCCGCCTCCTCGGCCAGCTTCTCCCAGCGGTCCATCAGCTCCAGGAGCTTCGCGTCAAGCTCCTCCTTTTTGGCGTAGGCTGCGCTGTACTTCTCATAGTCGCAGGCGCTGGCCTCCATCTCGGCCTCCGCGGCCCGGATCTCCGCCTCCAGTTTCTCCATATCCCGCTCGCAGATTGTCAGCTGCTTCCGGGCACTCTGCTGGACACGGTTCCCCTTGGCGGCGGGCTTCTCCTCCTTTTTCTCCTGGCGGCTCTGGAGCTGCGCCTGAGCTCTGTCCCGCTCTTTGATCTCCCGGTAGCGGGCGAAGGGGACGGGATAGTCGGTGATGACGCCGCCCTCCAGCTCCCAGATACGGGTGGCAAAGCGGTTTATAAAGTAGCGGTCGTGGCTGACGAACAGCAGCGCGCCCTCATAGGCCTCCACCGCCTCCTCGATCCACTCCCGGCTGGCAATATCCAGATGATTGGTGGGCTCGTCCAGAACCAGAAGGTTGATCTCCTCGTCCATCAGCATACACAACCGCAGACGGCTCTGCTCACCGCCGGAGAGGACGGAGACGGGCTTGAACACGTCCTCCCCCCGGAAGTTGAAGGCCCCCAGGCGATCTCGGGCAGCCTGGGTTGTCATGCCGTGCTTGGCGTAGAGCATGGTGTCCACCAAGCTGCGGTGGGGGGCGTCGAAGTGGATGATTTGAGGCAGATAGGCGGTCCGTACCGCGGGGCCGAAGCGCACCCGCCCTCCCTCGGGCTGCTCCTCCCCCATCAGGATTTTCAGCAGGGTGGATTTCCCCGTGCCGTTGTCGCCGATAAGGGCGATGCGTTCGCCGCCCTCCACCAGCAGATCCAGCCCGTGGAATAACCTGCGCCCACCGAAGGACTTCTCCAGGTCCTTGATGTGCAGCACCTCGTCGCCGGAGAACTCCCTCTCGCCAAAGCGCTGGGTCATGGCCTTTGCCTTGGTGGGCCTCTCCGTTTGGCGGATACGCTCAATGCGGCGCTCCATGGAGAAGGCCCGCTTGTGGAGCTTGTCGGCGCCCATGAAGGCCCACAGGTGCAGCTTATCGGCAGCCTCCTGGAGCTGCTTGATCTTGGCCTGCTCCTTCTCGTACTGCTTGAGCTTCTCCTGGTAACGGCGCTCCTTCTCAATGGCGTAGAAGGTGTAGTTGCCGGAATAAAACTCGGCCCTTCCATCCAGAATCTCCACCACGCGGCTAATGGTCCGATCCAGAAAATAGCGGTCGTGGCTGATGGCAATGACGGTGCCCTTGAAGCGGCGGACATAGTCCTCCAGCCACTCTACGGCATGGAGGTCCAGGTGGTTGGTAGGCTCGTCCAAAAGGAGGACGTCGGTGTCCTCCAGAATGAGACGGCCCAGATTTACGCGGGTCTTCTCCCCGCCGGAGAGGCTGTCGAAGAGCTGGGCTCGCATTTCCTGGGAAATGGAGAGGCCGCCCGCCACCTTGCTGACGGCGGTATCGGTGTCATAGCCGCCGATACCCTCGAACTTGGCGGAGAGCTCGCCGTAGCGGCGGAGGGTCTGCTCACTGCCGTCCCCCGCCGCCATAGCGGCTGCCAGTTTCTCCATCTCCTCAGACAGCTTCTGATGTCTGGCGAAAGCGGTGTGGAGAACGTCGTCCACCGTGTAGCCTTCGGGGTAGACGGGGATCTGGGAGATAAGACCCAGGCGGGAATTTCTGGCGAGAACAACGTCGCCCTCGTCGGCCTCCAGCTCTCCCGTCAGGATTTTAAAGAGAGTCGATTTTCCCGCGCCATTTCGGCCCAAAAGGCCGACTCGCTCGCCTCGCTCCACCTGAAATGTGATGCCGTCCAATATGTTATTTCCTATTTCAAAGGACTTTTTTACTCCGTTTACACTGATTTCTATCATTTTCTTACCTGTCTCTTTCCGCCGCTGCGCGGCGGATCCGGCTCTCATCGTGTTTCGATTCGCCCTGCCCGTGGGCTCCGGGCTATGGAAAAGATGCATCTATGGGATCAAAAGGCGTACTCCCGGAGGTAATCCGCCATCAGATCAAACCGCCCAAAGAAATGAGACGCCTTCAACAAAAGCCCATCCCCGGGCGCATAGAGGTCCGTCAGGTCCTCTTTCACCGCCTCCCGGTCGGGATACCACCGAACCTCCGGACACCCCGCCTCCCGGGCGGCTGGAACCATATGCTCCTTGCTTCGGGGTCCCACAGCCAGCAAAACCTCGATCCCGGCCTCGCCCACTGCCAGGCCGACAGCCCGGTGCCCGGGAGCCTCGGCAGAGCCCAGCTCTGTCATATCCCCCAGCATGGCGATCCGTTTTCCCCCTCTGTGATGGGCGAGAATCTTTATATCCGCCTGGACAGAGCGTGGATTGGCGTTATAGCTGTCGTTAATCATGATTCGACCGCCCGGTAAATGCTCAATACGGAGCCGGTTGTCCGCCGGGGCATAGGCCGCCACGCCCCGGACAATCTCCTCCCTGGTCAGACCCAGCCGCTCCGCTGCGGCGGTCACCATGGCGGCCAGCGCCGCCATGTGGACGCCGGGCGCGGGAATGGTCAGCGGATACCGCTCCCGCTCTGTGACAACCGTGCAGCGCACACCGTCCAGGCCCAGATCCTCCAGCTCCGTGATCCTCACAGAGTTGGCATCATCCAGTCCGCAGCGGACCGTATCGCAGTCCGGATGAAGCGTGTTGAGAAGTGCGTCATCTCCATTCAATACCGCAAACCCGCCTGGCCGCAGATTCTCAAAAATCTCCGCTTTGGCCCGCAGAATGTCCTCCCGGCTGCCAAAGTGGGATAGATGCACGTCGTCTATAATGGTAATCACCGCCGCGTCGGGCCGAATAGCCCGGCCCAGGTAGCGAATCTGTCCAAATTCGTCCATCCCCGTCTCGATGACCGCTGCCTGGTGGGCGGCGGTCAGGGACAGCAGCGTCAGCGGCGCGCCGATGTCGCCGTTGAGATTTCCCGGCGTTTTCAGCGTATTGTACCGCTGGGAGAGGACCCCCGCCAGCAGCTCCTTGCAAGTGGTTTTCCCCATGCTGCCTGTGATTTGAACGATGGGAAGATCAAATTGGTCCCTGTACCAGGCGGCAAGGTCCCGCAGCGCCAGCTTGGTGTCCTCCACCAGAATATAGGCCCTGTCGTCCCGGACCCTCCTGGGCAACTTGGCGCAGAAGCAGCCCGCCGCGCCCCGGTCCAGCGCCATATCAATGTAGTCGTGGCCGTCAAACCGCTCCCCTGTCAGGGGCACAAACCAGGCCCCGGCAGGGATGGTGCGGCTGTCGGTGGATATATCCGTAATCAGCGTGTGCGCATCGCCGAACAGGACGCCCTGTACGGCCTGGCAGATCTGCGCGGTTGTGGTGGGGATCATGAGACGCGCCTCCTGTCGTTTTATTCGGCCTCCTGGCGGGCCGCAAAAAATGCGTCGCACCAGTCGTGCCACTTCTCACTCTGCTCCTCCGGGCTATAGAGGGCCATATCCTGAATATGGTATATGCCCCTGCGCCTGGCCTCCCGGACAAATTCAGCCGTAACAGCCCGCAGCTCATCCGGCTGGGAGCTGTCAAACACCATGGCCGTCCGGACCCCCCGCCTCAGCGCCTCGTATAGCCGGGTGTGGCCGTCCAGCGTGCACAGCGTCCCATCCGCCAGAGTCATGGTGGGGATCACCACGTCGGCGGCAGACCGGATAAAATGCCCCACCGCTTCGCACTTCTCCCGGTCCACGGAAAACTGGGAGGGCTGGAGACAACCAATCTCCACCTCCCGCCGGGCCACCGGCGGCAGCTCCATAAGGAGCCTTCCCGCCGTGTCGTAAAACCTGGTGATGTGCTCCGTATAGAAACGAAAATCCGCCACCGCCTCAGCCAGCGCCTCCCCGCTTATCCGCTCCGCCTCCACCACTGCCTCGTGGTCCGAAATAATTCGGAAGGACCAGGGCGCACCGTCCACCAGAAACGCCCCGTGCTGATACAGCACCTCCCGGGAGAAGCGCGGGTCTGTATAACCGTCAATTCGCTGAATGTCCATCTTTTTCCTCCCGCCGGAACAATTTTCACATCTATACAGAATATAGTATAGCATATGTGCTCATAAAATACAACCGGCGCAGGCGATTTTAGCACTCAGCCATATCGAGTGCTAAAATTCACAAACATGACATATTCTCCGCTATATTTGTTCATAATTTGAGTGCATACTATGGGCATAAACAAAAAAGAAACAGGAGGTTTTCCACTATGTTTGAAATGATGCCTTTTAACCGCGGACGCGGCGTAGACCTGTACCACCCCTTCCGGGACCTGGAAGAGCTGGAGCGCAGCCTGTTCACCGGCAGCGGCGCCGCCGCCTTCCGCACCGACATCCGGGAGACCGGGGACGCCTATGTGCTGGAAGCCGACCTGCCGGGCATGAAAAAGGAGGACATCCACATCGACATTGACGGCGACCGGCTGTCCATCAGCGCCGAGCGCAACGCCGTCAAAGAGGAGAAGGACGAAAACAGCGGCTATATCCGCTGCGAGAGGTCCTACGGCTCCTTTTCCCGCAGCTTCGATATCTCCGGCATTCGGGGGGAGGACATCTCCGCCGCCTATGAAAACGGAGTGCTGAAGCTGACTCTGCCCAAACAGACCAAGACGGTCCCGGCGGCCAGGAGACTGGAGATTCAGTAAAAAACGTATAAAAGGCCGCCCTCGCCTTTCCGGACAGAATCACGCTGAAAATGACATGACAGCAGGCCTGGAATCGTGTAGAATAGCTCTATCAAGTGAAAGGAGGATGGACCCATGGAGTGGACCGAGACCCTGCGGCGGACAATCGGCTATCTGGAAGCGCATCTGCTGGAGGAGGATGCGGCGGAGGGGGCGGCGCGGGAGGCCTGCCTCTCCCCGCTCTACCTGCAAAAGGGCTTCAAGCTGGTGACCGGATATTCCATGACGGAGTATATCCGGAACCGGCGGCTGTATCTGGCGGGGTTGGAGATCATCGCGGGCCGGGAAAAGGTCATCGACCTGGCTTACCAATACGGCTACGACACGCCGGAGAGCTTCAGCAAAGCCTTCAGCCGCTTCCACGGCGTCTCCCCCTCCCAGCTGCGGCGGAGTCCGGACCGGCTGGCCCCCTTCCTGCCGCTTAGAATCACTCTATCTATACGAGGAGGACACGACATGGATTTTACCGTAGAAAAAATGGAGGGCCTGCAATTTATCGGAATAGAGCGGGAGTTCCCGCTGGAATCCTCCTACCGGGACCTGCCCCGCTTCTGGGATGAATTTGCGCATACCCACTGCTCCCCCCTCCGGGCCGGGAAGGAGCCGGAGACAGCCCTGGAAAAGGCCGTCTGCCAGTGCAATATCGGGGAATTCGGCGTATGCATCGACACCGGCGGCAGTGCGCCCGGCCACTTCCGGTACATGATCGCCGGGCGGTACGACGGGCGGGAGATCCCGGAGGGCCTGACGGTATTTACTCTGCCCGCTTTGGAGTGGGCAAGGTTCCGCTGCAGCGGCCCCATGCCGGAGGCGCTGCAGGCCGTCAACACGAAAATTTTCCGGGAGTGGCTGCCGGGGAACCCGGACTATGAGATCGCCCTGGGCGTCAATATCGAGTGGTATTCCATGGACAAAACTATGGACGCGGCGGACTACGAGAGCGAGATCTGGCTGCCGGTCAGGAGGAAGCGCCCATGCTGACAGAGGCGGCACGGCGGCACTATCTGGAATACGGCCCCTTCACCTATCCCGGACTCTACCAAGAGTATTTCCGCTCCCTCCCAGACGATCCCAGGGAGCTGAGCCTGCTGCTCTCCCGCCAGATCATCCACCGGGTCACCCTGGCTCAGGGGAACGCCTACGCCAATGCCGACCTGCGCTACGGCAACATGGACCGCTGGCCCTGGCACAGAGGACCGTGCGAAGACGATGTCTACCTGACCGCCCCGGCCATAGCGGCGGGACTGTTCCGCCTGGACGAGCGGGGATTTGTGCCGGACCGGCGGGTGGAGGACAAACTGGTGCTCACCTGCCGGTTTGTATCCGTTCTGGTCTCCTCCATCTACAAGGCCAAAGGGATTCCCTGCCGCAGCCGTGCAGGCTTCGCCCCCTACATCCAGCCGGGGCGCAGTCTGGACCACTGGATCAATCAGATCTGGAGCGGCTCGGACAGGCGGTGGATCACCTTCGATGCGGACGGACTTTACGACGGCTTGGGCCTGCCCTTTACCCCCTACAATATGGAAGCGGGGCAGTTCGACTGGGCGGCGGACGTTTGGCGGCGCATCCGGTCCGGCGAGGAAGACGGCGCAAGATTCGTCTTTGCGGACAGCCGTGGCACCTGCGGCCTGCGAGCCGCAGCCAGGTATCTGGTCTACGACTTCCACGCGCTGATGAACCACGAAATATCCTATGTATTTCAGCCCAGGTACATGGAATCGTTTCTGTCCGGCGGAGAGCCTCTGGAGGCGGAGCGTCTGGAGGAGCTGGACGAGCTGGCCGCGCTGCTGCGGGAGCCGGACGGGAACTTTGAGGCGCTGACCCACTGGTGGGCTGAGAACCGCCGCCTGCGAGAGCTGAGCAGCCCGCTGACCTGACAGGCATGAAAACGCCGCGGATTAAAAATCCGCGGCGTTTTCGCGTCAGGCAGGAATCGCCTACTCAATACTGACGATATAGTAGTACACCGGCTGGCCTCCCGGCAGGACAGACAGCTCCGCCCCCGGGCAGAGGCGGCTGAAAAGTGCTTCCGCCTCCCCGGCCTGCTCCTCCGTCACATCCTCGCCATAGAAAAGGGTGACAAACTCCGCGTTCCGCTCCGCAGCCTTCCCCGCCAGCTTTTCCAGCAAAGCGGCGATGTCCCGGTCCGTGCCGAACAGCTTTCCCTCCAACAGGGCCAGATAGTCTCCCTCGTTGATGGCAAAACCGTCGAAATCGCTGTTGCGGGCGGCATATGTGATCTGAGCGGTGGATACGTTCCGGATAGCGCCGGTCATAACCTCCAGCAGCTCCTGAGGCTCCAGTTCCGGCTCCACGTTCATCATAGCGGTGACGCCCTGAGGGATGGTCTCGGTGGGAACCACCACCACCTCCTTGGAGGCCAGTCCCACGCACTGCTGGGCCGCCATAATGATATTCTTGTTGTTAGGCAGAACAAATACGGTCTCGGCGGGCACCTTCTCAATCTCCCGCAGGATGCTCTCGGTGGAGGGGTTCATAGTCTGTCCGCCGGAGATGACCCCGTCTACGCCCAGATCCCGGAACACCTCGGAGAGCCCTTCCCCGGCGCAGACCGCCAAGAATCCACAGCGCTTTTCCGGCGCAGCCTTCGCCGTGCCGCTCTCCAGAGCCTCCTCGACCTCCTCCAGATCGTCCACGCTCTGGACATGCTTCCCTGCGGCCAAATCCTCCTGCTGGGTCCGCATGTTCTCGATCTTGGCCAGCTCCAGGGTGCCGAACTTCTGGGCCTCCGTCAAGGCGCTGCCGGGGATGTTGGTGTGGACGTGGACCTTGAACGCCTCGTCGTCCTCGCCGATGACCAGGCTGTCTCCAATGCTGTTGAGATAGTCCCTCAGGGGCGTCAGGTTCACCTCCGGATCGTCCTTGCGCACGATGAAAACAGTATCGAAAGCGAAGGTGATCTCCTCGGAGGAGAAGGCGTTGAAATCCGCTTTCTCCTGCTTGGGCGCCTCCTCGGACACCTCAGGCATGGGCTCGCCCCGCAGGGCGGAGAGCATCCCCTCCAGAATGACCAGATACCCCTTGCCTCCGGCGTCCACCACCCGTGCCTTTTTCAGCACGGGGTTCATATCTGTGGTCTGGGCCAGCACCTCATAGCCCACCCGCAGCGCCTCGGCCAGGACATACTCCACGTCGTTATTCTCCTCCGCAGCCTCTACAGCCCGTTTGGCTGCCAGGCGAGAGACGGTGAGCACGGTGCCCTCGGCGGGCTTCATCACCGCGCCGTAAGCGGAAGCCACCCCCTCCTGCATGGCGGCGGCCAGCTGGACGGCATCGGCGGTCTCCCGACCCTTGAGGGCCTTAGAAAGCCCACGGAACAACAGGGAGAGGATGACGCCGGAATTACCCCGGGCCCCTCGGAGGAGCGCCCCGGCAGTGGTGGAGGCGGCCTGTCCCACAGACTGGGCGTCGGCCTTCTTCAGCTCGGCTGCGGCGGTGGCGATGGTCAGGCTCATATTGGTGCCGGTGTCGCCATCGGGGACGGGAAACACGTTGAGGTCGTTGATCTGCTGCTTCTGCAGCGCGATAGCGGCGGAGCCGTGGAGAACCATCCGCTTGAACTGAATACCGTCAATGGAATGTATCATCTTCCCGTTAAACCCCCTTGGAATTGGACACAACAGAATCTACACAGACGTCCACGCTCTTCACGGGGATACCGGTATATTTGCTGACCTTATACTGGACCTCGCTCATGATGGAGCGGCAGACGGCGGTGATGTTGATGCCGTGCTCCACAATGATATGGAGGCGGATGGAAACGGTGGAATCCTCATTGTAGATGACTTGAACGCCTTTGCTCATGGCCTCCTTGCGCAGGAGGTGGACAAGCCCGTCGGTCATGGAGCGGAAGGCCATACCCTTTACGCCGAAGCAGTTGGTGGCGGCGTTTCCGGTTATATTCGTGAAGACTGCGTCGCTGATACTGATTGTGCCGTTTTTTCCCTGCATTTTTATCATGAAAAACACCCTTTCAAAGGAAATAAGCCAAATTTACGGTATCCTATTATATACTATTTATTCCAGGATAACAAGCCCTAAAAGCAAAATCCCGCAGATTTCTGAAAACACCGCTCAAGGTTGCGTACTATTTTTTATACAGACAAAAAGCGGCCCAAAATTACCAGAGCCACCAGATTGTGGTTCCTCATTTTTTACGGGATACTGTATTCAATACATCCGGTTTGGTTCCACCCCGATATCTTCGCAGGCGCACCGCCCTTCCTCGCCTTCCCGCGCATCCCATTGGCAATCCTCGCCCGACCTAAAAAGAGGCCGTGTTTCAGAGCTTGGGAGCGGGGTGCAGTCTTGTCCCGCCATCCCCTGTCATTCCGTAGGGGCGGATACAATCCGCCCCTACAAAGCTTCGTCATTCCCCCAAAAGTTATCCGTTCGCCTCAGTCTGTTTTTACCCCTATAATCAAAACCTGAGAAACGGACCTACTCTCTGGCGAGCGTAAACTGCTCTACCAGATGCTTCAGACTGGCCGCCTCGGCGGACAGCTCCTCGCTGGCCGCCGCGCTCTCCTGGGCCGTGGCGCTGTTGGTCTGCACCACAACGGCAATCTGACCGATGCCCTCGTTGACCTGCAGCACGGCGTCGGACTGTTCATGTGACACCGAAGCGATCTTATCAATGGAGCCCACCACAGATTGGATGCTGTCCACTACCCCCAGCAGCGCGTCCGCCGTGTGCTGGGCCAGCTGGGTACCGGTACGCACGGCCTCGGTAGAGCGCTCGATGAGTGCGGAGGTGTTCTTGGACGCCTCCGCCGATTTGCTGGCCAGGTTGCGGACCTCGTCGGCCACAACGGCAAATCCCTTGCCGGCGCTGCCCGCCCGGGCGGCCTCCACAGCCGCGTTCAGCGCCAGAATGTTGGTCTGGAACGCAATATCCTCGATGGTCCTGATAATCTTCCCGATCTCATCGGAGCTGTGCTGGATATTTTCCATAGCGCTCATCAGCTCCTGCATGTCCCGGTTGCACACAGAGACGTCCTCTCCGGCCCGGTGGGTCTGGCTGCGGACCTCCAATGCACCGTTGGCGGTGCTCTTCGCCAGCTCCGAGATCTCTCCGATCCGAGAGGCCAGCTCATCCACAGAGCTGGCCTGCTCCACCGACCCCTGACTGAGGTTCTGGGCGCTGACAGACACCTGCCCGCTGGCGGTGGAGACCTGGTCGGCAGAGCGGTCGATCTGGCGCATCGTGTTGCTCAGCTGCACCTTCAAATGACGCATGGACAGCAGGATGTTCTGGAAGCTGCCCACATAGGCCTCCGCATTCCGGGATCGGATGTCCAGATTTTGATCCGCCATCTCCGCCAGCAGATAGCGGATATCGTTGATGATCGTGCGCAGTCCTGTCACCAGCTCCGCAGTGGATTCAGCCAGCATACCGGTCTCATCACGGCTGCTCACCGAAGGAACCGGGGACTCCAGATCCCCCTCCACCAGCAGCCGCATACGCTCCGCGCAGGCCCGCATAGGCTTGCCAATGCTGTTTGCCAGCTTCAAAGAAACCACGATGGAGAGGAGGATGGATGCCAGAATAACCGCAAGGTTAACCGCAATGCCAACATATGTATCGGATAGGTAATCCGACTGGGGCGCTGTGACCGCCACGCTCCAGCCGTCTGTGCCGCCCACGGGCGCATAGGCGGCAAACATGGCTCCGTCTATGCTTTTATAGCTGCCGAAACCGTTTTCGCCCCGGCGCATGGCCGCGTGAATCGACGCCAGCTCCTTCAGGGCGGGATCGCTCCCCGCCTCGCTCTCAATATTCTGTACCGTGATGGTATCCAGCGTGATGTCCGCGATGGTGTCGCCGGAGCTGTTGATCATGTAAGCCCGGCTGTGCTCGCTGACCTGGATGGAGGACACGATGTCGTTGAGGAATGTCTCGTGGGGCACAAAATAGACAACGCCCGCCACAGAGGAAGACTGGTCCCCGGAGGCATAGAGGGGCGCCGCGACCATAATCGAGAGCTCCCCGGTAATCTTGCTGACCAGCGGCTCCGACACGTAGACGTTTCCGCGCATCGCCTGCTGTACATACACACGGTCGGAATAATCCTTGCCGTCAAAGACGCTGATGCCGTCTGCTCCGATGATGTTCCCCCGCTGGAAATTGTGCATGCGCACCCGCTCGTCAATAACAGACCGCTTTTCCTCCACCGATACGGTGGGATCGGACAGCTGCTGGATGCAGCCGGTATCCATCGCCACGTTCTTGTAGGCCAGCAGCTCCTGCTCCACCCGCTCCGCCGCCAGAACGGCCGTCTCGCTCATCATCTGGTCCACTGTGGCGATCGTGCTTTTGTAGTTGAGCGTGATGCTGGTTGCCCCCACCGCCACCAGCGCAGCCAGAACCGTGAGCAATAGATACTTGTTGATCTTTGTGCGAATACTTTTCATTTCTCAGTACCCCCATTTTTTATGCTGTTCTTTTCAGCCGTCCTCCGGGCCGGCCAATCTCCATTATATGGAAAATGCGGCTTGTTTGTCAACAGGTTCTCTCATCTCCCGGTAGACTTTTTTCTCCCGGCGTGGTATGATGGGAAAAATTCGCCGCCGTCCCACGGGGCTGCGGCGCTGAACAGAGGAAACATCTATGCTGTACCAAGCCTCAAATCCACACGGCGGCGGCCTGTACGGCCGGACCGTGACGCTGGATTTTTCCGTCAATACAAATCCATTGGGCACGCCGCCCTCCGTCGTCCGGGCGGTGGAGGCGTCCGCCGGACGCCTGTGTCAGTATCCCGACCCCTGCTGTCGGGATCTGACGGCGGCGCTGGCGGCCTATGAGGGGACGGGGGAGAACCAGATTCTGTGCGGCTGCGGCGCGGCGGAGCTGATCTACTCCTACTGCGCCTCCATTGGCGCGGAGAGCGCCCTTGTGACGGCCCCCACCTTCTCCGAGTATGCCGCCGCTCTGACTGCGGCGGGCGTCCGGGTGGAGCGCTATCATCTGCGGGCGGAGGAGGACTTCTCCCTGACAGAGGATTTCCTGCCGGCATTGGAAAACAGCGGGTGTGAAGCGATATTCCTGTGTACTCCAAACAACCCAACCGGCCAGTTGATCCCCCCCGCCCTGCTGGAGGCGGTCTGTGAAATCTGCCGGCGGAGGGGGCTGCGCCTCTTTGTGGACGAGTGCTTTCTGGACCTGAGCGACGGCGGACGGGCGGCCTCCCTGTCGGGCCGTCTGGAGGAATACCCCGGCCTGTTCCTGCTGAAGGCCTTCACCAAGAGCTACGGCATGGCGGGGCTGCGCCTGGGCTACTGCCTGAGCGCCGACGGAGCGCTGCTGCGGGCAATGAGCCGGCGGGTACAACCGTGGAACGTGTCCCTGCCGGCCCAGCTGGCGGGCGTGGCGGCACTGGGCGAGACCGCCTTTCTGCATTCCGCCCGGGACCTGATCCGCCGGGAACGCCCCGTTCTGGCGGAGGCCCTGCAATCCCTGGGTCTCCGCGTATACCCCTCCCAGGCCAACTATCTCCTGCTGCAAAGCCCCTTCGATATGCACGCACCTCTTCTGTCCCGCGGCATCCTGATCCGCGACTGCTCCAACTACGAGGGTCTGGGCCCCGGCTGGTACAGAATCGCTGTAAAGACCCCGGCAGAGAATCGGACTCTCATCTCCGCCCTCGCGGAGATCACCCGAGACCTCTCTTCAAAACCGCTTTCTTCCTGACACATATTTTTTCCGGAGGTACATATGGCAAAAAACATCATGATCCAGGGCACTATGTCCAACGCGGGCAAGAGCCTGCTGGCGGCGGGCCTGTGCCGAGTGCTCCGTCAGGACGGCTATAAGGTCGCCCCCTTCAAAAGCCAGAACATGGCCCTCAACTCCTTCATCACCGCAGACGGCGGAGAGATGGGCCGGGCCCAGGTGGTCCAGGCGGAGGCGGCGGGGATCTCCCCCGACGTGCGGATGAACCCGATCCTGCTCAAGCCCACCACCGATATGGGCAGCCAGGTCATCGTGAACGGCGCAGTGCAGGGAAACATGCGAGCCATGGAGTACTACCGCCGGAAGCCGGAATTTTTTCCGGCGGTGCGGGAGGCCTATGAGAGTCTGGCCGCTGAGTACGACGTCATCGTCATCGAGGGCGCAGGCAGCCCGGCGGAAATCAATCTGAAGCGGGACGACATCGTGAACATGGGTCTGGCCAAGCTGGTGGACGCGCCGGTGCTGCTGGTGGGAGACATCGACCGCGGCGGCGTCTTCGCCCAGCTCTACGGCACGGTAGCCCTTCTTGAGCCGGAGGAGCGGGCGCGTATCAAGGGCGTGGTCGTCAACAAATTCCGGGGCGACCGGGCTATTCTAGAGCCGGGCCTGAAGCAGCTGGAGGCGCTGTGCGGCGTACCTGTGGCGGGGGTCATGCCCTATCTTCACGTAGACATAGACGACGAGGACAGCCTGTCCGATCGCTTCGCCCGGGACACGGCGGCCAAGCTCATCGACATCGCCGTTGCGAAGTTGCCCCGTATCTCCAATTTCACCGACCTGGCCCCCTTCGAGCGGTATGAAAACGTCTCTGTCCGCTACGTGACCGCCCCCCGGGATCTGGGCGCGCCGGACCTGATCGTCCTGCCAGGAACGAAAAGCACCATTGAGGACCTCCGCTGGCTGCGCCAGAGCGGCCTGGAGGCTGCCGTCAAGCGAGCGGCCTCGGAGGGCACGCCGGTGGTGGGCATCTGCGGCGGCTATCAGATGCTGGGCCGCAGCGTCTCCGACCCGGAGGGTGCGGAGGCGGCGGCGGGAACCGTCATTGCGGGCCTGGGCCTGCTGGATATGGAGACCGTATTCCGGGGAGAAAAGGTGCAGACCCAAACCCGGGGCGTCTTCGGCGCCGTGGAGGGCCCCCTGGCGGCGCTCTCGGGCCTGGCCTACGAGGGCTATGAGATCCACATGGGCCGCAGCCGGGAGCTCCGCCCCGCCCTGACGGGCAGAGGAAACGTCTACGGAACCTATATCCACGGCCTTTTCGACGCGCCCGGCACGGCGGAGGCGGCGCTGGATGCCCTGTGCCGGCGGAAGGACGCGGATCCCTCTCAGCTTGGCTCCTTCGACGTCCACGCCTATCGGGAACAGCAGTACGACCTCCTGGCGGACGCGGTGCGGGAAAATCTGGATATGGCGCTCGTCGCCCGCATTTTGGAAAAGGCGGTCTAAACGGGCTTCAAGGAGCATAGATGGAAAGGAAAATCCCTTTTTCCTTCCGTCTCCGTTACAGTTCTATTACAAGTGGGAAAAAGTGGTTGCATTTCCACCGTCTTCTATTGTATACTGCGCCTTGGTCTGCGCCCATGGGATGGGGAGGGACGCGGACCAAGGCGCTTTCAACCATTCCGGCGCGCCCATGGGGGAGGGCGCACCGGACGACCAATGAGGAAACCGACACTATGAGACAAACGCAATCTACTACGCGCGCCGCCCGCTGGAAACGGCTGTGGCGGCTCATAAGCGGCTGCCGCCGCTACTTTTTCTACACCATCCTCGCCACCCTGCTGGCGGCTCTCTTCGCTTACCTCAGCCCGCTGATCATCAGCTTCACGGTGGACAGCATTGTGGGCGGCAAGGCCATGAACCTGCCCGCCTGGCTCCGGGGTTGGATCGAGGGGATCGGGGGCCGGGACTACCTGGCGGCCAACCTGTGGCTGCCAGCCCTGGGGGTGATCGCGGTCCAGGGGCTCAACGGCGTGTGCGCTTACTGCCGGGGCCGGTGGTCCGCCCTGGGGGGCGAGGGGCTGTCCAAATCCCTGCGCGACGCGCTGTACCAGCGTCTGGTCCGGGCGCCCTACGCCTGGCACAAGGCCAGCAGCACCGGCGATCTGGTCCAGCGGTGCACCTCCGATGTGGAGACCGTGCGCCGCTTCATGCAGATGCAGATGATGGAAGTGGTGCGCACGGTGGTCATGGCCTTGGTGGCCCTTTCCATTATGTGGCCCATCAACCGCCGGCTGACGCTGATCGCCTGTTCCCTGCTGCCGCTGCTGCTGGTGTTCTCCTTCTTCTATTCCAGAGGTGTGCAGAAGCTCTTCCTGACCGTGGACGAAGCGGAGGGAGCCATGACCACCGCCCTCCAGGAGAACCTGACCGGAATGCGGGTGGTCCGCACCTTCGCCCGGCAGAATGAGGAGCTGGAGAAATTTACCCGCTTCAACCAAGACTACCGGGCCAAAGTCCTGCGGCTAAACAACCTCATGGGCGTCTACTGGGGCTCGTCGGACGTCATGGGCTATTTGCAGATCGCCCTGGTCATGCTCTTCAGCATCGCCATGGCCGTCAAGGGAGAGGTCAGCCTGGGCACCGTGATGCTCTTCTCCACCTACTCCAGTATGCTCACCTTTCCCATGCGGCAGCTGGGGCGCATTCTGGCGGACCTGGTGAAGGCAGACGTGTCCCTCCAGCGGCTGGACGAGATCTTGACCGCACCCCAGGAGGAGGAGCCCGGTCGGGCCCTCACGCCCCCCATCCGGGGCGGCGTGGCGTTCAAGGACGTGTCCTTCGCTTACCCTGACGGCGGTGAGATTCTCCACCACCTGGACTTCGAGGTGGCCCCCGGCCAGACCATCGGCATCCTGGGCAACACCGGCAGCGGCAAGAGCACCCTGGTTCACCTGCTCCAGCGGCTCTACGCCCCCACCGGCGGCCAGGTGTGCATCGACGGCGTGGACGTGAGGGACATCCGGGGAGACTATCTCCGCCGCCACGTGGGCATTGTGCTCCAGGAGCCCTTCCTCTTCAGCCGCACCATCGGAGAGAACATCGCCCTGGGCGACCCCTCCGCCGGCGAGACGGAGCGATTCGACGCCGCCCGCACAGCCTGCATCCACGACGTGATCGAGAGCTTCGCCGACGGGTATGACACCATGGTTGGCGAGCGGGGCGTGACCCTCTCCGGCGGCCAGAAGCAGCGGGTGGCCATCGCCCGAATGCTGGTGCAGAAGACGCCCATCTGTATTTTTGACGATTCACTCAGCGCCGTGGATGCGGAAACCGACGCCGCCATCCGCGAGGCCCTGCTCAAACGGGACACCGGCACCACCATTCTCATCAGCCACCGGATCTCCACCCTGCGGGGCGCGGACAGCATTCTGGTGCTCGAGAGCGGCCGGATCGTTCAGCGGGGAACCCATCAGGAGCTTGCGGCCCAGGAGGGCCTGTACCGGCGCATCTGCGCCATCCAGAACGAGCTGGACGAGGAAGGAGGCGCGTCCACATGATGAGAGAGGAAGTCCGCCACGCGGACAACGAAAAAATTGACCTGAGAGTCTGGAAGCGGCTGGTGGACTACGGTCTGCAGTACAAATCCCGGGTGATCCGCACCATACTGGTTCTGCTGATCGTATCTGGGGCGGATCTGGCCTACCCCCTCTTTACCCGTTACGCCATCAACCGTTTCATTACCGGAGAAACCACTGCGGGCCTGGGGCTGTTCGGCGCGGTATATATCGCCACGGTCGTCGCCCAGGGCCTGGGCGTGGTGCTGTTCGTCCGAGGGGCCGGGCGGCTGGAGATGGACGTCAGCTACGACATCCGACAGGACGCCTTCACCCACCTCCAGCAGCTGTCCTTCAGCTACTACGACACCACCAGCGTTGGCTGGCTCATGGCCCGTATGGGCAGCGACGTGTCCCGGCTGAGCGAGATGATCGCTTGGAGCATCGTGGACGTGATGTGGGCGCTGACCTTCGCGGTGGGCGTGGTCATCATCCTGCTGGTAATGAACTGGCAGCTTGGGCTGCTGGTGCTGGCCATCACACCTCTGCTGGCGGTGCTGTGCCTGTACTTCCAGCGGCGTATCCTGCGCCAGCAGCGCATCGTGCGCAAGGCAAACAGCCGCATCACCGGCGCTTTCAACGAGGGCGTCATGGGGGCGGTGACCAACAAGACCCTGGCCCGGGAGGAGGCGGCCCAGGTGGAATTCGAGGCCGTCACCGGCGAGATGAAGACCGCCGCCGTTCGCGCCGCCACCCTCAGCGCCATCTTCATGCCCCTGGTGGTAAACCTGGGGGCCATCGCAACGGCGCTGGCCCTGTGGCGTGGCGGGCTGCTGACCTTCTCGGGGGCCATGGACCTGGGCACCCTGGCGGCCTTCATCAGCTACACCACCCAGCTGTTCGACCCCATCCAGTCCCTGGCCCGGATTCTGGCGGAGATGCAGGCCGCCCAGGCCAGCGCCGAGCGGGTCATCGATCTGCTGGACACGCCCTCCGACGTGCAGGACAGCCAGGAGGTCGTCGCCCGCTACGGCGACCTGTTCCACGGCAGGAAGGAAAACTGGCCGGACATCGAGGGCCGGGTGGAGTTTAAAAACGTCACCTTCCGCTACAAGAGCGGCGAGGAGGTCCTCCGGGACTTCGACCTGTCGGTGGAGCCGGGGCAGAATGTAGCCCTGGTGGGCGAGACGGGCGCAGGCAAGACCACCATCGTCAATCTTGTCTGCCGCTTCTATGAGCCCAGCGAGGGAGAAGTGCGCATCGACGGCACCGACTACCGTCAGCGCAGCCAGCTGTGGCTCCAGTCCAGTCTTGGCTATGTGCTCCAGTCCCCCCACCTCTTCTCCGGCACGGTGGCGGACAATCTCCGCTTCGCCAAGCCGGACGCCAGCGACGAGGAGATCCGCCGCGCCGCCCGGATGGTCCACGCGGAGGACTTCATCCTCCAGCTGCCCAAGGGCTACGAGACCCAGGTGGGCGAGGGCGGCGGCAAGCTGTCCACCGGCCAGAAGCAGCTTTTAAGCCTGGCCCGGGTACTGCTGGCGGACCCAAAAATCTTCGTGCTGGACGAGGCCACCAGCAGCATCGACACGGAGACCGAGGCCCTCATTCAGGACGCCATTCAGACAGTTCTGTCAGGCCGGACCAGCTTCGTGGTGGCCCACCGGCTGAGCACCATCCGCTCCGCCGACCGCATTCTGGTCATCCACAACGGCCAGATCCGGGAGAGCGGCACCCACGACCAGCTGATGGCCCAGCGGGGCGAATACTACAGCCTTTACACCCACCAGTACCGCCGGGAGGCCACCCAGGCGGCGCTGGAATAAGACATCCAAACAGCTTTTCATCCAAAGCACTGAAAGAGCTCCTGGGAAACTTCGTTTCCCAGGAGCTCTTCCTGTACTTTTCCCTCCCGGGAAAGGCACAAAAGGTCTTGCGGAAAAGGTACAAGTCGGCTATAATGGGGCCATGCTGGAAAGAGGAAGACCCAAACCCGCCATATTGAAAGGAGAACACTATGAGCTACTTTGAGGAGATGACCCAGAAGGCGAAGGCCGCTATGTCCACCGCCGCCGGAAAAGCCAAGGAAGTCGCCGATTCCGCCAAAATTTCCGCCGCCATCATCGCGGAAAAGCGAGAGCTGGACAAAAATTACCGCGCTATCGGCCAGTGGTACGCCTGTGAGCACGCCGAGGGGGAGGTCCCCGAGGCCATCGCCGACGTGATCGCCGCCGTCCGGGCCTCCCAGGAGAAAATCGCCGAGCTTCAGGCCAGCCGTGAGGCCGCCGAATCCGCCGAGTCCATCGCCGAGGAGGGCAAGGTCTGCCCCGTCTGCGGCAAGATCAGCGACACAAAATTCTGCCCCCACTGCGGCGCTCCGATGGAATGAAGTCCGCCTGATCACCGTTAAGTGAAAGAGAACTTATGCTGGACAGGAGCGAGATCGGCAAGCGGGGGTATCTGCATGAGCCCTACCGCCTGTTCCATCTGCGGGACGACCATGCCCTGAAGCTGGACTATCACTATCACGAATTTGATAAACTGGTCCTGCTGCTGGCCGGCCGGGTGACCTACCACATCGAGGGCAAGAGCTACCTGCTCCAGCCCATGGACGTGCTGCTGGTCAGCCGGGATCTGATCCACCTGCCGGTAGCGGAGCCCTCCCCCGCCTATGAGCGGATGGTGCTGTGGATCGACCGCGCCTTTATGTCCCGGGCCAGCGCCCCGGGGGCGGAGCTGGCCGACTGCTTCGATCTGACAGCCCGGCGCGGCGTACATCTCTACCGCCCCCGGGGCGAGGAGCGGGAGCGCTGGCGCGCTCTCTTCGACCAGGTGGAGGCCGCGGTGCGGGACAGCGGTTTCGCCGCCCCCCTGCTGGCGGACATATGTGTGCTGCGGCTGCTGGTGGAGCTCAACCGGGCCATTCTCGCCGCCCCGGCGGAGGCGGACCCGGACGCCTACCGCTTCGACCCAAAGATGGAGGAGGTCACCCGCTACATCCTGGAGCACCTGGGCGAGGAGCTGACCATCGACCGGCTGGCCGGCGTCTTTTTCCTCAGCCGCTACTACCTTATGCACCGCTTCAAGGAGGTGTACGGCTGCTCCGTCCACCAGTACATCCGTCAGAAGCGGCTTCAGCGGGCCGCCGGCGCCATCCGCCGGGACGTACCCGTGCTGAAGGCCGCCGAGGAGGCGGGCTTCGGAGACTACTCCGTGTTCCTCCGCGCCTTCCGGGCGGCCTATGGAAAGAGTCCCAGGGAGTGGAAATAGCGTAATATGTGCGGCAAGGGCGCGGCTTCCCATGTGAGCCGCGCCCTTGCCGCACATACGCTGCGCCCGGATTGCGGCGCTCGATCCCGACGCAGTACTACGCGTCGATAGTGGAGATGTGGCTGGATATGGCCTCCAGCACGTCCAGCAGCGCCCGCACCGTGTCCAGGGAGGTAAAAGTGGTGACGCTGTTTTCAATGGCCAGCCGCCGCATCTCAAAGCCCGCGTTCACGTGGGCTGAGGAGCTGGGGTTCCGGGTGGTGACCAGATAGGCCACCTTGCCGCTGCGCATGGCCTCGGTCATATCGGAGGGGTCCTCGGTGTAGTCCCGCTTAATCCGGGTGCGGATGCCGCGCTCCTTCAAGAACTTTGCCGTGCCAGTGGTAGCCTCGATGTTGAAGCCCAGGCGGTAGAACCGCCCCACCAGAGGCAGGGCCTCCTCCAGATCCTCCCGGCTGATGCTCAGCAGCACCGTGCCGTGGTCCTGTAAATTCATCCCCCCCGCCTGCATGGCCTTGTAGAGGGCGTAGGGCAGGCGGTCGTCATAGCCGATGGCCTCGCCGGTGGACTTCATCTCCGGGGAGAGATAGGCGTCCAGACCGCTGAGTTTGCTGAAGGAGAACACAGGCACCTTGCAGTACCAGCGCTTTTTCTCCGGCGGGTACAGCTCGGTGATGCCCTGATATCTGAGACTCTCCCCCAAAATCACTTTTGTAGCGATGTCCGCCAGGGAGTAGCCCGTGGCCTTGCTGAGGAAGGGCACCGTCCGGGAGGAGCGGGGGTTGACCTCAATGATGTACACCCTCTCCTCCCTGTCCACGATGAATTGGATGTTGTAGAGCCCCACGATACCGATGCCCAGGCCCAGCTTCCTGGTGTAGTCCAGAATGACCTCCTTCACGTCCTGGGAGATGGAGAAGGTTGGGTATACGCTGACGGAGTCGCCGGAGTGGACGCCGGTGCGCTCCACCAGCTCCATGACGCCGGGGACGAACACGTCCCGGCCGTCGCAGATGGCGTCCACCTCCACCTCCTTGCCGATGATGTACTTATCCACCAGCACCGGCTTGGACTCGTCCACCTCCACGGCGGTTTTCAGATACCGGCGGAGCATCTCCTCGTTTGCCACGATCTCCATGGCCCGGCCCCCCAGCACAAAGGAGGGCCGTACCAGCACCGGATAGCCGATCTCCCTGGCCGCCCGCACGCCGTCGTCCAGATTGGTGACAGCCTCGCCCCGGGGCTGGGGAATGTCCAGCTCACGGAGAACGCGTTCAAACAGCTTCCGGTCCTCCGCCCGCTCAATAGCCTCGCAGTCCGTGCCGATGATTTTCACCCCATGGTCCCGGAGGGGCTGGGCCAGGTTGATGGCGGTCTGACCTCCCAGGGATGCGATGACCCCCTCCGGCTTCTCCAGCTCCACGATGTTCATTACATCCTCCACCGTCAGCGGCTCAAAGTAGAGCTTGTCGGAGCAGGTGTAGTCGGTGGACACGGTCTCGGGGTTGTTGTTGATGATGATGGCGTCATAGCCGCTCTTTTTAATGGTCTGGACGGCGTGAACAGTGGAGTAGTCGAACTCCACCCCCTGTCCGATGCGGATGGGACCGGAGCCCAGGACGATGATCTTCTTGTGCTCGGAGACCACGGACTCGTTCTCGTCCTCATAGGTGGAGTAGAAATAGGGCACGTAGCTGTCAAACTCCCCGGCGCAGGTGTCAATCATCTTGTACACCGGGAACAGGCCCATCTCCCTGCGCTTGTCATAGACCTCCCGCTCCGTACATTTCCACAGCCAGGCCACCGCCTTGTCGGAGAAGCCCCTCCGTTTGGCCCGGCGCAGCATGTCCGGGTCCCAGGGCCGGGCCTTGATCTCGCTCTCATAGTGGACAATGTTGCAGATCTTGTCCAAAAAGAGCATGTCGATCTGTGTGGCCGTGCAGATCTGACCCAGATCCGTCCCCCGGCTCATCAGCTCCGCGATGGCGAAAATACGGTCGTCGGTGCCCAGCCGGATATAGTCCAGCAGCTCCTTGTCGCCGTAGTCGTTGAATTTCTCCATGTAGATGTGTCCCACGCCTCCCTCCAGGGAGCGGACTGCCTTCAGGATGCTCTCCTGGAGGGTCCTGCCCACGGCCATGACCTCGCCGGTGGCCTTCATCTGGGTGCTGAGGCGGTTGCTGGCGGAGCCAAATTTGTCGAAGGGGAATCGTGGCATCTTGGTGACCACGTAGTCCAAGGCCGGCTCGAAGCAGGCCGGGGTGTTGGCCAGCCGGATCTCGTCCAGGTGCAGCCCCACAGATATCTTAGCGGACACCCGGGCGATGGGGTAGCCGCTGGCCTTGCTGGCGAGAGCCGAGGACCGGGACACACGGGGGTTGACCTCGATAACATAGTATTGGAAGGACTGGGGGTCCAGAGCGAACTGGACGTTGCAGCCCCCCTCGATCTTCAGCGCCCGGATGAGGCGCAGGGCGCTGTCCCGGAGGAGATGGTACTCCTTGTTTGTCAGGGTCTGGCTGGGGGCCACCACGATGGAGTCCCCGGTGTGGATGCCCACGGGGTCGATGTTCTCCATGTTGCAGACGGTGATGGCAGTGTCGTTGGCGTCCCGCATCACCTCATATTCGATCTCCTTGTAGCCCTTGATGCTCTTTTCAATGAGCACCTGATGGACCGGTGAGAGCTCCAGGGCGTGCTTCATCATCTCCCGCAGCTCCGCCTCGTCCTCCGCGAAGCCGCCGCCGGTGCCCCCCAGGGTGAAGGCGGGACGCAGAATGACGGGATAGCCTATCGCCGCCGCCGCCCGGACGGCCTCCTCAGCGGAATGCGTGATCTCCGAGGGCACCACCGGCTCCCCCAGCTGAAGGCACAGCTCCTTGAACATCTCCCGGTCCTCGGCCTTCTGGATGCTCTCATAGCTGGTGCCCAGCAGCTCCACCCCGCACTCGTCCAGAATGCCCTGCCGCTGCAGCTCCATAGCCAGATTCAGCCCCGTCTGGCCCCCGATGCCGGGGACGATGGCGTCGGGCCGCTCAAAGCGGAGGATTTTCGCCAGATACTCCACCGTCAGCGGCTCCATGTACACCTTGTCGGCGATGGTGGTGTCCGTCATGATGGTGGCGGGATTTGAGTTGACCAGAACCACCTCGTAGCCCTCCTCCCGGAGGGCCAGGCAGGCCTGGGTGCCGGCGTAGTCAAACTCGGCGGCCTGTCCGATGACGATGGGCCCGGAACCGATGACCAGGATTTTCTTCAAGTCCGTTCTCTTAGGCATGTCGCTTCCCCTCCTCCATCATGGCAATAAACTGGTCGAAGAGATAGCCGCTGTCCTGAGGACCAGGGGCGCTCTCCGGGTGGTACTGGACGGAGAAGACCCGGTCGGCGGGGCAGCGCAGTCCCTCCACGGTGTTGTCCAGCAGGTTTACATGGGTGACCTCCAGCCCCGTGCCCGCTAGGGATCGGGCGTCCACGGCGTAGGAGTGGTTCTGGCTGGTGATCTCCAGCCGGCCGGTGGCCAGGTTTTTCACCGGATGGTTGCCCCCCCGGTGGCCGAATTTCAGCTTATAGGTCTGCCCGCCGTAGGCCAGGGCGATCATCTGGTGACCCAGGCAGATGCCGAAGATGGGGAACTTCCCCCGCAGCCGCCGCACCAGCTCAATGACAGGAGCCACATCCTCCGGGTCCCCGGGGCCGTTGGAGAGGAACACGCCGTCGGGCTCCATATCCTCGATGACCTGGGCCGACGTGTCATAGGGAACCACGGTGACGTTGCATCCCCTCTGGTTGAGGGAGCGCACAATGTTCAGCTTGATGCCGCAGTCCACGGCCACCACGGTGTGTCGGTGGTTGGAGGTGCGGGCGTACCAGCGTTTCTTACAGCTGACCTGGGGAACCTGATCGCGTCGCAGCTGCGTATCCCGCAGCCGCTCCAGGGCCTCCTCCACGGGCACATCCCGGCTGGTGAGCAGGGCCTTGCAGCTGCCCTCGTCCCGGATGGCCCGGGTGAGCTTCCGGGTGTCGACGCCCTCGATGGCGGGGATGTTGTAGTCCTCCAGAATCTCCGACAATGTCTTGGTGTACCGGAAGTTGCTGGGGATGTCGTTGTACTCCCGGACCACCAGGCCGCCGATGGTGGGAATCTTGGTCTCGTAGTCCTCGTCGGTGACGCCGTAGTTGCCGATGATGGGATAGGTCATCACCACCAGCTGCCCGGTGTAGGACGGGTCGGAGACGATCTCCTGGTAGCCCACCATGGAGGTGTTGAACACCAGCTCGCACACCCGGTCCTCTCTGGCCCCGAAGCGGCAGCCGGGGTATTCGCTGCCGTCGGGAAGAACGATCTTGCCGTCGTATTTACGAATCATCCGCGTTCCTCCTTTGCTTCTCGCATTGCTTCCTTCGACTCATATCTGTTCCTGTATTCCGCCTTGGCGGAATCTGTATATTTTTTTATAAACGCGCCCTTTGCGTCCGTATAGGCGTTTCGGTCATGCTCATATTTTTTCCAGAGGGACAGCTTTAGCCGCTCATATTCCTCCGCAAGAGCGGGGTAATCGTTCATATAGTCCCGGAAATACAGCTCGTCGTTATCTCCGGCATAGCGCAGGTGGACGTGAAATACGCTTTCCGCAAAGCCCCGGCTGGTATAGCCCTTGTTAAAGGACATTCTGCGCTCCGTTCCGGACATACAGATGTATCCGCCGGTTACCAGGGCGTCTTTTATGTCTGTCATAGAAACGCTTTGGGGAATTTCGATGAGGATATCAATAATGGGCTTCGCCCATATACTGAGGATGGCCGTGCTGCCGATATGGCTTATCCGCGCGCAGCAGCTGCCCAGCAGCCTCTTCAGGATCTTTTTCTCCTCCTCATACCAGTTTTTCCAGTAGCATTTGTGCTCCGAGAGGACGATCGGAAACAGCTCCCACAGTTCCTCCAGCGTCATCTCGGACAGGGGCCTGTCCATACGCACCTCCTAAAAGAAAAGCCCGGCGGTCACGGACGGCAGAGCGGCCCGTGAAGCCGGGAAACTGTCAATGAAGCGATCGAAAAAGGAAACGCCTGCGGCGCCGGATACGCTGCCTCTTGAAAAAACGCCGTTCCCCATTGCCGGATGCTCCTTCCTTCCCACGATAGGTTATTATTGAAACTATTGCATAATTTTTTAAGGAAGTCAAGACAAACCGGGAAAATCCCAGCGATTTATGGAAGTTACCTAGTGGCGGCGGGTCAAAGAGGGAAATAATCTGTATGATTATCTCTTGCGTTTTCCAACTGAAAATGGTAGCCTAAGAGTGAATTTTCAATCGAAGAGATCTGCCTGCGACTGACGGAAATGTGGGACACCACAGGGAAACAGGTTAGAGCTGTTTTGCCGTCCGTCTGGGCAGTCCGGTTTCCCTCGGGGAATGGACTGCTCATATTCTTTTTTATGGAGGAGCAGCAAATGAAAAAAGTAGGCATTGTCATGGGCAGCGCCAGCGATCTGCCCGTGGTGCGCAAGGCCGCGGAAACGCTGCGGTCGTTCGGCGTCCCCTGCGAGGTACACGTCTATTCCGCCCACCGAACCCCTGCCCAGGCGGGGGACTTTGCACGCGCCGCCAGGGCGGGCGGCTTCGGCTGCATCATCGCCGCCGCCGGGATGGCGGCCCATCTGGCGGGCGCCATTGCAGCCAACACCACCCTGCCCGTCATCGGCATCCCTCTGAAATCCAACACGCTCGACGGCGTTGACGCGCTTCTGTCCACGGTGCAAATGCCCTCCGGGATTCCGGTGGCCGCTGTCGCCATTGACGGAGCTGTCAACGCCGCTTTGCTTGCCGTGCAGATTCTATCTGTGGAGGACGAGGAGCTGGCGGCACGGCTGGACGAGCACCGGGCCGCCGGAGCGGCGAAGGCTTTGCAGGCCAACGCCGAGGTGGAGGCGGAGTTCAGCGCCGTAAATTGATTCTGACAAATTTATAAAACTTTGCTAAGCAGCAACAGGAGGATATTTACTATGGAAAAGACAACGCAGCTCTATGAGGGCAAGGCCAAGAAGGTCTTCGCCACCGGCGACCCCCATCTGGTCATCGTCTCCTACAAGGACGACGCCACCGCTTTCGACGGTACGAAGAGGGGCACCATCCGGGGCAAGGGCGCGGTGAACAACCGCATGAGCAACTTCCTCATGGGCAAGCTCGCCGCCGCCGGCGTCCCCACTCACTTCGTGGAGGAGCTCAGCGACCGGGAGACCGTGGTGAAAAAGGTGGAGATCGTACCCCTGGAGGTCATTATCCGCAACGTATCCGCCGGGAGCTTCTCCAAGCGGTACGGCGTGGAGGAGGGCATCGTCTTTGACGAACCCACCTTCGAGTTCTCCTACAAGAACGACGACCTCCACGACCCCCTGCTCAACACCTCCCACGCTCTGGCCCTGAAGCTGGCCACCCGGGAGGAGATCGACGCCATCCGCGCCATGGCGCTGAAGGTCAACGAGGTGCTCAAGGCGTTCTTTGCCGAGTGCGGCGTGCGGCTGATCGACTTCAAGCTGGAGTTCGGCCGGCTGCCGGACGGGACCATCGTGCTGGCCGACGAGATCTCCCCCGACACCTGCCGGTTCTGGGACGCCAAGACCAACGAGAAGCTGGACAAGGACCGCTTCCGCCGGGACCTGGGCAGCGTGGAGGAGGCCTATGAGGAGATGATGCGCCGGGTATTCGGCGCGTAACCGGACCACCACGCGCCGAATACCCGGCGCCTGTCTGCACGGCAATATATTTAGGAGGACAAGCTATTGGGCGGCTTTTTCGGAGCGGTCTCCAGAAGAGACTGCGTCCTGGACATCTTTTTCGGCGTGGACTACCACTCCCATCTGGGCACCCGCCGGGGCGGCATGATCATCTATGACCGGGAGGACGGCTTCCAGCGGCAGATCCACAACATTGAGAACACGCCCTTCCGCACCAAGTTTGAGAAGGACGTCGCCAAGTTTCACGGCAGCAGCGGCATCGGCTGCATCAGCGACACGGACCCCCAGCCCCTGCTGGTGCGGTCCCACCTGGGGCTGTACGCCATCACCACCGTGGGCATCATCAACAACGCGGAAGAGCTGGTGGAGCGCTACTTTTCCGACCAGGGGCACCAGTTCATGGCCATGAGCTCCGGCGCGGTGAACGCCACGGAGCTCACCGCCGCCCTCATCAACCAGAAGGGCTCGCTGGTGGAGGGCATCCTCCACGCACAGGAGATCATAGACGGCTCGGCCACCATCCTGGTTCTGACCCCCGACGGCATCATCGCCGCACGGGACAGACTGGGCCGGCTGCCGGTGCTGGTGGGAAAGAGCGAGGACGGATACTGCGTATCCTTCGAGTCCTTCGCCTACCACAAGCTGGGATATAGCGACGCCTACGAGCTGGGGCCCCGGGAAATTGTGGAGGTGACGGCGGAGGGTTGGCGGACGCTGTCCCCTCCGGGGGATAAGATGCGCATCTGCGCCTTTTTATGGACCTACTACGGCTACCCCAACTCCAAGTACGAGGGGGTGAACGTGGAGGTTATGCGCTACCGCAACGGGGAGATCATGGCCCGGGACGAGATCGCCCGGGGCCAGCTGCCCAAGGTGGACTATGTGGCGGGCGTGCCGGACTCCGGCCTGCCCCACGCCATCGGCTACGCCAACCGCAGCGGCAAGTTTTTCGCCCGTCCCTTCGTGAAGTATACGCCCACCTGGCCCCGTTCCTTCATGCCCGCCAACCAGAATGTGCGCAGTCAGGTGGCAAAGATGAAGCAAATTCCCGTCCCGGAGCTGATCGAGGGGAAAAAGCTGCTGTTTGTGGACGACTCCATCGTCCGGGGAACCCAGCTGCGGGAGACCATCGAGTTCCTGTATGGCTGCGGAGCGGAGGAGGTCCACATGCGCTCGGCATGTCCGCCCATTATGTACGGGTGCAGATATCTGAACTTCTCCAGAAGCAACTCCGCCATGGAGCTGCTGGCCCGGGCCACCGTACAGAAGGTGGAGGGCGACGAAGGGCAGGCGCATCTGGACGAGTACGCGGACGGCTCCACTGAGCGGGGGCAGTGCCTGCTGAAAACCATATGCGAGGATATGGGGTTCAGCTCCCTGGGGTATCAGTCCCTGGACGGGCTGCTGGAGGCCATCGGGATCGATAAGGCGCAGATCTGCACCTACTGCTGGACGGGAAAAGAGTAGTACTGAGAGACGCCAGGATGGGCCGCATCCAACCGCACGAAGCCTGCGGGGGCTTTTAGGTTATCGGGGAGATTGATGGTTTTCTGAAAACCCGCCCGGTTTCTGGGCGGCCCAACCGGTTTTTGAAACCCTTTCCGGTTTCGGGGTAACCCAAATTGAAAAAATCTATCTTTCGCGCCCGAGGGGCGCGGAGAGAAAGAGGGAACGAATGAGCGAAAGTTATTCCGCCTCCTACGCCGCGGCCGGCGTAGCCATCACCGCCGGCTACCGGGCGGTGGAGTTGATGAAATCCCACGTGGCGCGGACAATGACCGCCGGAATGGCGGAAAATATCGGCGGCTTCGGCGGCCTGTTCCAGCTGGACACAGCGGGAATGAAGGCCCCCTGCCTGGTCTCCGGCACCGACGGCGTCGGTACAAAAATCCGCATTGCCCAGCTGCTGGACAAGCACGACACCATCGGCATCGACTGCGTGGCCATGTGCGTCAACGATATTATCTGCTGCGGCGCGAAGCCCCTCTTCTTTCTGGACTACATCGCCTGCGGCAAAAACGTGCCGGAGAAGATCGCCGCCATCGTCGGCGGCGTGGCCGAGGGCTGCGTCCAGGCCGGGGCCGCCCTGGTGGGCGGCGAGACCGCCGAGCACCCGGGGGTAATGGACGAGCACGACTACGACCTGGCGGGCTTCACCGTGGGCGTGGTGGACCGGGAAAAGGCCGTCGATATGAACAAAACCAGGGCGGGGGACGCCGTCATCGCCCTGCCCTCCACGGGGGTACACTCCAACGGTTTCTCCCTGGTTCGCCGGGTGTTCCGGGTGGAGAGCGCCGACCTGCTCGCCCCTATCGAGGCCCTGGACGGCAAGGGGCTGGGCGAGACGCTGCTGACGCCCACCCGCATCTATGTCAAGCCGGTGCTGGCTCTGCTGGAGCAGGTGGAGGTCCACGGCGTCTCCCACATCACCGGCGGCGGCTTCTATGAGAACATCCCCCGCTCCATCCCCCGGGGGCTGGGCGCGAAAATTGAAAAGGCCGCGCTGCGCATTCCGCCGGTCTTTCAGCTCATCGCCGGAACGGGCGGGGTCCCGGAGCGGGATATGTTCAACACCTTTAACATGGGCGTGGGCATGAGCGTCACCGTCCCCAAGGAGCAGGCGGACCAGGCGCTGGCTGTTCTGGCGGAAAACGGCGTGGACGCCTATATCATGGGCGAGATCGTCCCGGGAGAGGAGAAGGTGACCCTATGCTGACCGCCCGGATCGCCGTTGTGGCTTCCGGCGGGGGAACCAACCTGCAGGCCCTTATCGACGCCCAGGGGCGCGGGGAGCTGAAAAGCGGCTCCATCGCCCTGGTGATTGCAGACAAGGCCGGAATCGGCGCCATTGAACGGGCGCAGGCCGCCGGGATCAACTGGGTGCTGGCCGTCCGGCGGGAGCCGGATTTTGAGGAAAAGGTCTTGTCCGCGCTATTGGAGCATACCATTGATATGGTTGTCCTGGCGGGTTTTCTGGGTATCTTCTCGGCGGACCTTCTCCGCCGGTTCGGAAAGCCGATGATCAACATCCACCCCGCCCTGATCCCCTCCTTCTGCGGAAGGGGCTTCTATGGTCTGCGGGTCCATCAGGCGGCGCTGGACTATGGCGTGAAGGTCACCGGGGCTACGGTCCACTATGTCAACGAGGTTGCCGACGGCGGGGAGATCATCCTGCAAAAGGCCGTCGACGTACTGCCCGGCGACACGCCGGAGCTTTTGCAGCGGAGAGTAATGGAGCAGGCCGAGTGGGTCCTGCTGCCGCAGGCGGCGGAGCTGGTGGCCGCCGGGATTGTAAAGGAAAAGGAGAACACGCTATGAAACAGGACCTGTGCGCGCTTCTGCGCGGAAACAGCTACCCCGGCCGGGGCATTCTGCTGGGCCGCAGCGCCGACGGAAAGAGCGCCGTCATCGCCTACTTCATCATGGGCCGCAGCGAAAACAGCCGCAACCGGATTTTCGAGGAGACGGAGGACGGCATCCGCACCAGGGCCTTTGACGAGAGCAAAATGACCGATCCCTCCCTTATCATTTATCACCCCGTGCGGCGGCTGGAGAGCGGCCTGACCATCGTCACCAACGGCGACCAGACCGACACCATCCGGGACGC
>CAJTYO010000015.1 GCA_910584045.1 uncultured Oscillospiraceae bacterium
ACCGCCGCCGGCGAGGTCCGGGAAGACGGCGAGCCCCTGCGTGAGGCGGAGGTCACTCAGTTGCTTATGGGTATCACCAAGGCATCCCTGGCAACGGAGTCCTTCCTCTCTGCCGCCTCCTTCCAGGAGACCACGAAGGTTCTTACCGAAGCCGCTATCAAGGGAAAGGTGGACCACTTGGTTGGTTTGAAGGAGAACGTCATCATCGGTAAGCTGATTCCCGCTGGTGCAGGCATCAACGCCTATCGGGAAATTGCCGAGACCATGGTGCCCGATCTGGAACCAAAACAACCCGAGTATCCGGAGCCTGTTCTCAATGAGGAAGATCTGGGAGATATCACCCAGATGGAAGAGGACGGAACTTCCCCTATCTCCTTGATTGATGATGCTCAGTCAGAGAGTGAAATGATCGAAGTTTCTAATGTAGGAGAAGCTGAGGAATAAAGCCCGCTGTATGTAAAAAGATCGGAGGCCAAAATGGCCTCCGATCTTTTGGCGATACGGTCTTTATTCTTTCATGCAAAACTGCGGCACAGTTGGTACAGTGTAGTAACACCCACCCCGGTAGCCCCTTTGGGCTGGTAGGGCTGGCTCAGCTTTCCGGACCAGGCTGCCCCAGCGATGTCTAAATGCAGCCAAGGGGTATCCTCCGCAAAGGCGGAGAGGAACATTCCCGCGGCAATAGCGCCGCAGCTGTCGCTGGAGTTATACAGATCCGCCACCTGACTCTCGATCAGTTGCTTGTACTCTGGATAGTCCGGTACACGCCAAAACTTCTCCCCGCTGCGGCCGGCAGCATCCTGAAGCGCGGTAAAAAAATTGTCGTCATTGGCCATGACCCCGATGGCCACGCCTCCCAGCATACGGGCCATGGCTCCTGTAAGAGTGGCAATATCAACCACTTTACAGGCCTTCTCATACCGGATAGCATAGGTGATGGCATCCGCCAGAATCAGCCGCCCCTCGGCATCGGTACTCCCAATCTCAATGGTCTTACCAGACATCGAACCAATCACGTCGTCCGGCAGAAAGCTGGACGACGAAATTCGGTTTTCCACTGCGGGAATCACTGCCGTCACATTGATTGCTGCCTGATTTTCTGCCAGCGCCAACACTGCCGCGCACACCGCCGCACCGCCGGCCATGTCTCCTTTCATCCCCCGCATACCGGTAGAGGGTTTGAGGCTGTAGCCGCCGGAATCGAAGGTCACGCCCTTTCCCACCAAGGCTATCGGAGCTGCCTCTCCCCCGCCCCGATAGCGCAACACGATTAGACGAGGCGGATTGGCAGAGCTGTCGCCAACGGCGTGGAATGCCTCCATGCCTAAGGTGCGGGTCACCTTATCATCCAAGACTTGAACCTCCACATCCAGTCCCGCCGCCGCCTGAACCACAGCCTCGGCCAGAAGCACCGGCGTCAGCTTGTTGGAGGGGCAGTTGACCAGATCCCTGGCAAAGCAGACCCAGCGGTCCACCACCGTTGTCTCGGCCAAGATCGCCCCACCATCTACATCCTCCGTAGCAGTGAGGTACAGCTGAATGTCGGATTTATCCTCCGACTTTTCCTTCCAGTTCTCCTGGTGGTAGAGGGCCAGCTCTGCTCCCTGAACCACAGCCGCAAGTCCCTCCTCCTTTAGGATTTCCACTGCGGCGGCAACATCCAGCAACACCAGATTGCCCCCCAGATTTTGCACCTGCTTCACCGACTTGGCGGCAATCCGGCGCAGCTCCTCTGCCGTCAGCTTCTCCCGGCTGCCAAGATGCACCAGCAGCTGCCCGGCTGCTTTCCCTGCTTCCAGGGAGCCCGCCTTCCCCTCCATGCAGAATGTCAAGTGCCATTGGACGGCTTCTCCGTTCCATAATTTCACCATATTTTTTCCTCCCTCAATTCAATCAGTTGAGTTGACAGCCTACTTTTCAGTGCCCGTCAACTCCTGTATATACATCTGGCGATATGCCTCCCGGCGTCCTCTCTCAAAGGCCAGCTGAATTCGCTCCGTTACACGCCTGTCCCGCAGTCGGGCGGTGAGAAGCGGTGAGAACCGCCTGCCCTCCAGATTGATGGCAGCCTCCACCGCCTCATCAAAGCGCATCTCGATTCCTGTGTGGACCCTGGCAGAGTGGATCGCATTTTCAAGCCAATCCAGCAATCCCACCACATCCACCATCTGCCGGCTTGGACACTCCAGGCGCTTATATGTCGCGGGATAGCCATGTGCAGAGCCGTCGTACCAGGCGTGATGCCCCAACGCAGCGGCGGCAAATCGCCTGGTGGAGGCGCGCTCCCCCAGCAGGACCCCGCCCGCTATTGTGTGCAGACAGGTCACCTCGTACTCCTCCTCCGTCCACTGGCGGGCAGTACGGGAATAGAGCTCCAGGACGCTGAGTTTGCCCACGTCATGGAGCAGACCGCTGTCCATAGCTGTCTCTAATATTTGGCGGCGCTTCTTTTCTGGGTCCATCAGTATGGCGATCTCAGGGATATCGTCAAAATACGACGGCTCCTCCTCCCAGATCAGTTCACACAGCGACCGTGCCGCCTCGCCCACCATCCGGGCATGGAGATACTCCCCCGGCATAAACCTCTTCATCAATGTCTGCAGGAAATCACTGTAAGGCATTCCTCCCTCGGACTCTATAAACATGAAGCACAGGTGGCGAAGACAGATAAAAACCTTCTCATCCTCCGCTGCAGAGAACCCCCGCACATACTCCAGCGCCCGCCGGTATAGACCGTCTATATACGCCTCCCGGCCCCAGATTTTGTCCGGTGCCTGGACCAAATATTGGCAGTAGTATGCAGGCAGGGAGAGAATACCATAAATCCCCTCTTGAGAGTGGTCTGTCATATCTGCTGCATTCAGCATTCCCTCCACCTTCTTCAGCAGGCGGTTCAAGTCGTACAATCCACAGAAATACTCAATGGAATAATAAGGGAAGGTCCACCGCAGAGAGGGCCGTCCCTCCTCCTCCAGCTCCTTCATCCTCCGTTGGTATACGATATAGGCAGACTCCAGAATACTTGTCATATCCTCCGGAGACATAACATGGTCCTTATTGTAAGAGATACTACTGGCCATCTGCTGATGGGTCATGTAAAGGTAGCTGTCCCAGGGCAGGTCCGGCGCCTTTTCCCGGTAGTTCTCATCTTGCATGATCCGCAACGTATCCCTGACAATGCGAATCTTATTCCCCGGGGTTTTGAACGGCCCCAGAGACATATTGGCCTGCGAGCGGAGTATATAGCTCCGGATCTCCGTGTCATCAATCTCATCGTAGTATTTTAGATGGGCCGCCGCCTCCGCAAAGCACAAGCGCATCTGAGAGACATATTTCTCCACCGCCTCCAGCTCCAGTCCCACCAGCTTGCTGCAAAGATCATGATGGCCCATGCCAAGCCAGTAGATCTCCCGGATCATGGCGCTGCGGTCCCCCTTCTGCCTTGCCAGACTCAGAAGGGCCTGGTGAATCAATCGGAAAAGGCCGTCGTCCCCATTTGCCCGCAGCTGGGAAGCAAAAGAGTCCAGTTCCCTGCACTCCTCCTCGCCCGCCTCAAACAGGTCATCCAGTACCGGGAACAGGCCGTGGGTCAGCAGCTCCATATTTCGCCTGCTCTTCTGCTCCACTAGCTCCTCTCTGTTCCGCAGTTGTGTTTCATAGTCTGAAAAGGACAGTCCGTCTGCCGCCACATGGGCCGACAAGGCGGCAATTTCCTTGATATTGGCGATGTATTCCTCCTGATAGGGCTGCATCCAGGCCGATCCTCCCCTCCCATTGCCGCATCGCATCGTACCTCAGTCAGCTCAGCCGTCTGCTCAGCACATCCTGCAGCCGCTCCAAATCCACCGGCTTGGACACGTGCTCGTTCATGCCCGCCTCCCGGGACAGCCGCGCGTCCTCCACAAAAGCGTTGGCCGTCATAGCCGCGATCCAGACGCTCTCCGCATCGGACCGGTCCATCCCGCGAATATGGCGGGCCGCCTCATAGCCATCCATAACGGGCATCTGAATGTCCATAAAAATGATATCGTAGTAATTTTCCGATGAGGCGGCGAACTTTTCCACCGCCTGCCGCCCGTCCTCCGCCGTATCCACTTGAATGCCCGTCATACGCAGCAGTTCCGTGGCGATTTCCAGATTCAGCTCATTGTCCTCCACAAGCAGAACCCGGTACTGGCTGTAATCCCCATCACGGAACCCCAGTCCGCCGCCGTCCTCGCCGCCGCTGCCGACAAAGCGGGACAGTGTTTCCAGCAACCGGCTGCCGAACAGAGGACAGGGAACGAAAGCGCTAACCCCAGATCTGGCTGCACGGTACTCCAGCTGAGCCCAGTCTCCATCAGACACCAGCAGAATGGGAAACTCCCGCCCTGCCAACTGCCGTACGTGGGAAGCCACATCCAGCGCCGCCATATCCTCCAGCTCCTGCCCCAGCAGCAGCGCACAGGGCATACGACCTTCATAGTGCGCTTCTGTCAGGTACGTGACCGCTTCCAGCCCCTTTTCCAGAAGCACAGGCCTCAGCCCGGCCTCCCGCAGGCAGATTTCTATCTGCTCACTTCGATCCCCACGGCTCTCCGCCACCAGCACCTCCGCACCATCCGGCAGCGCTGTTTTGCGGGCCTGGGGGGATATGGGCAGAGGAAGAGACACCGTGAACCGGCTGCCCTCCCCTTCCCGGCTCTCCACCAGGATTTCTCCACCCATGCTGTCTACCAGGCTCTTCACGATGGACATGCCCAAACCGGTGCCCTCGATCTTGTTGACCGCGGCGTTCTGCACACGTTCAAAGGGGACAAAAATCCGCTCTAAAAAAGCCTGGCTCATGCCAATACCGTTGTCCTCGCAGAGGAAATCCAACCATACTGTATCCACCCGATCCTTCTGGTCGGGGCGCTGGGCGAAATGAACGTGGATGCTTCCACCGGCAGGGGTGTACTTCACTGCATTGCCGATGATGTTCACCAGTATCTGCCGCAGGCGGAGGGGATCCCCCACCAGATTTTCCTCATATATTCGCCCGATGTGAAAGCGCAGGGACTGCTCCTTCTGTACCGCCTGGGACCGCACGATCACCACAATATCGTGGACAAGGTCCGCCAAGGAGAACCGCTCCTGGTTCAGCGTCATCCGTCCACTGTCAATTCGGGACATATCCAGCACGTCGTTGACCAGACTCATAAGGTGGGAGGACGCCGTGCGGATCTTATCGAGACAGTCCTGCACCCGCGCCTTCTCGTCGATATGGCTCTGGCCGATGGCCGTCATTCCCATGATGGCATTCATAGGTGTGCGGATATCATGGGACATGCTGGACAGAAAGCGGCTTTTGGCCTGATTGGCCTCCTCCGCCGCCTCCAAGGCGATCCTGAGCGCCGCATTCTCCTTCTCCAGCTCTGAAATCCGCGTTTCCGCACCCTGCGTGCCCGCTTTGGTTCCTATCATCCTTACCCCCCTGTTCAAACGGCCCGCCCAAGGACGACCTCGTCTTCTCACTTTACGTTTTTCTATTGGGAGTATATCATACCCGCAGAGAAAATACCAGTAATTCTCACCAAAACATGAAAAAAGGTCCGCGCCTACTTGTGGGGCGCGGACCAGGCACGCAGATCCTTCAGTTCATCATACAGACGCAGATAGCTTCTGTGCCGGGAGGCGGATATCTGTCCCGCCTTCACCGCACATAGCACGGCGCAGCCCCTCTCTCTGGTGTGACTGCATCCCACGAAGCGGCAAGTATCCAGATAGGGCCGGAACTCCACAAAGGACTCCGCCAAATGCTCCTTCAGCTCCAAATCCAGTTCCCTGGCGTCAAAGGAGCTGAAGCCGGGGGTATCGATGACCTCTGCCCCACAGTCCAGACGGTAGAGCTCCACATGCCGGGTGGTATGCCTGCCCCGGCCCAATCGCTCGCTCACCTCCCCCACCTGCAGAGAAAAGGCAGGTTGTATGGCGTTCAAAAGGCTGGATTTTCCAACGCCTGAGTTGCCTGTAAAGGCCGAAAGCTTTCCATACAACAGTCTCGTAAGTTCTGCAATTCCTGCACCCGTTTCCGCGCTGGTATGGACTACAGGAAAGCCTGTTTGCCGGTAAATATCGGCCAACTCCTCTCCGGGCTCCAAGTCACACTTGTTAACGCAGATCACCACGCCGCAATCCTTCAGCGCGGCAATGGCGGACACACGGTCAATGAGGAATGGATCCGTAACCGGTATGGCGGCGGAGGCCACTACCACCAGCTGATCCACGTTGGCCACAGCCGGACGGTCAAATGCGCTGTGCCGGGGTTCAATATCCCAGATGATACCCTCCCCAGGTCCGGCCTCCCTAATTTCCACCCAGTCCCCCACCAGAGGGCTGCGGCCTTCCTGACGAAATTTACCTCGGGCCCGGCAGGTGATGAGACCTCCCTCCGCCTCCACATAGTAGAAGCCGCTGAGGGCCTTTTGTATCCTGCCCCTACTCACTGAAAGTAAGGATCTCGTCCCGCCAAAGCTGGTCGGCGGCATAGATCTGCAGCCGATGCTCACCTACCGGGGCATACAACGTATGCAGGAGGGGACCGGTAGTGGTGGCATAATCTCCCGGGACTGTACTGTTAAAAACCTCTTCACCGTCCAGGAACATCTGTACCAACACCTCTTCCGGGCTGTATGGCACATCAAAGGTGATGGGATAGGCAATCAGTTTTGTCCCGTCACTATAGGTGAAAGTAACTGTGGTGCCCTGGGCCACCTCCTCGTTGGCATCAATGCTCTGGGTCAGGACGGTGCCCTCCGGCTGAGAACTCTCCACCTTCTGGAATTCCGCCTCAAGCTTCAACAGGGTCATCTGGTCCTGAACCCACTCCACCATCTGGCCCTCACAGGGAACCATGGTAGAGTATTTGATCTCCGGCCCCTTGCTGACAATGAGGGTGATGGTGTCCCCCTCGCTGAGGACGGTCCCTCCTGTCGGCTCAGTGCGAATGACGCAGCCTACCTCCACCTCGTCGCTGTATTCCTGCTCCGGCGCCTCCACAATGTTTAGATTCAGCTCGCTGAGCCCTTTGGTCTGCTGAATGCGCAGACGGGCGGAGCGTGCCTCCTCCCCCACCACATACAGCATCTCACCCGAGCGGGCTCCGTTGCTGACGGTGACATTAATGGGCATCAGTTCTCCGTTAGCGTTCTTTTTAGTTCGTTCCGCCTCGGGACTCTGACGGATGATCTGTCCCTCCGGATACTCCGCGCTGTACTCATGGCTCTCCTCAATGATCTCAAAAACGCCCATGACCGCCTCAAGGTCCTCCGCTTCCTCCACGGTCATGCCGACCACATTGGGGACGACATGCTCCGGAATCTCCGCAGGCTTGAAGCTGTCCATAATACTGCTGTAGAGACGGGTAACGCCAAAATAGCCCACGCCGCCGATAATAAGAATCAGGAGCAGGATCTTCCACCAGTTGCTCTTGGGCCGTCCGTAATCCTCATAGTCGTCCTCCTCGATGGGCGGCGGCGTATAATGGTTCTGCTTCGTTCTGGTCACCCCCGTGTTTGGGATATATTGGGTAGGCTCATCCGTTCCGCCGGACGCCTCTCTTCCCAGCTCCTCGCTGGAGTATTCAAAGTTGATGCTAGGGTCACGGCGGAAGGCGTCCAGGTCGGCGATCATCTCGTCGGCGGTGGAATAACGCTTGTTCCGGTCCGGGGCCATGGCCTTCATACAAATCTGCTCCAGAGCCTCCGGAATTTCCGGATCCAGCTCCCTGGGGCTGAGGGGTACGGCGCTGAAATGCTGTATGGCCACGCTCACCGGGTCCGACCCCTCGAAGGGCAGGCGGCTGGTCAACATCTCATAAAGCACCACACCGGCGGAGTAGATGTCGCTGCGGTTGTCGGTATAATCCCCCTTGGCCTGTTCCGGTGAGATATAGTGTACAGAACCGATGGCCTCGTTGGAGGGATTGGATCCGTTGGAGAGGAAGGCGATGCCGAAGTCCGTCACCTTCACCGTGCCGTCCCGCAGGACCATAATATTCTGGGGCTTGATGTCTCGATGGACAATGCCACGGCTATGGGCATGACTGAGGCCCTTCATGATCTGGGTGGTAAAGTGCAGGGCTTCCGGCCAGTTGAGCTTCCCCCTCCGCTCCATATACTGCTTCAAAGTGATGCCATCAATGAGCTCCATGACGATATAATCCATGTCCCCCCGGCGGCTGACATCGTACACCGCCATGATATTGGGGTGGGAGAGCATAGCGACGGCCTGGGATTCGTCGTGAAACCGGCGGCGAAACTCTGCGTCTTCGCTCAGGTCCTTTTTCAACATCTTGATGGCTACCAGCCGGTTGAGCCGGTGGCACTTGGCCTTGAACACCACCGCCATGCCCCCGGTACCGATGATTTCCAGGATTTCATAGCGGTTATCCAGCATCTTTCCTATGTATCGTTCCATAGTCAAGCGTTCCTTTCTCTCCGGCTTACTGCTGCAGCAGCACGGCGGTCACATTGTCCGGCGCGCCACGTTTTTTGGCCAGCTTCAGCAGCCGGTCCAGGCACTGGTTGTTCTCCACGCCGCGCAGCACCTCCCGGACCAGCTCCTGGTCTGTCACAGTGCCCGTCAGCCCATCGGTGCAGAGCAATAGATAGTCCCCCTCCTTCATCGACACACGGTAGCTGTCGCTGGAGGCTTCGGGGTCCGGACCTAGGGCTCGGGTGATAAGGTTCCGGTGGGGGTGGACCCGAGCCTCCTCCTCAGTGATGTTCCCCTGCTCCACCAGGCGCTCCACCACGGAGTGATCCTTAGTAATCCGGGTTATGCCGCCGTCTCGGATAAGATAGGCCCGGCTGTCGCCCACATTGTCCAGAAGCGCCTCCCCATCCCGCAGGACGGCGGAAACCAGAGTGGTGCCCATACCCCGCAGACCGTCCCCGCCGGAGCAGGAACGCTCATACACGGCGGTGTTGGCCGCCGCTACGGCGAAGGCCGTCACCTCCTGCACCCGCCCCCAGTCCATATCCCGCTGGAGATTGGCCAGGCAGGTGGTCAAAAAGGTATCCACAGCCAGCGTACCAGCCAGCTTTCCTCCACCGGGCCCGCCCATGCCGTCGCATACTACGCAGACCGTGAAGCCTGTCTCCTCACTGGTCCGGACAGCATAGGCATCCTGATTTTCCCGCCGCAGCAGGCCCACATCCGTCATACCCCAGATGTTTCTCATTGGTTTTGCTCCTCTCTCCCCTGCTCCATGGCCTTCCGCCGCAACTGGCCGCAGCTGGCATCAATGTCGCCGCCCAGACTGCGCCGCACGGTGGCGGTGACCCCCTGCCGCTCCAGACGCTGTTGAAACTGCCGCACCCGGCGGCTGGGCTTCAGTGGGCTCTCTGCCACGTCATTGAGCGGGATCAGGTTCACATGCCCCGGCATTCCTCGCAGCTTTTTAGCAATCAGATCCGCCTGCCAGTCCATGTCGTTGACCCCGTCGATCATAGCGTATTCAAAGCTGATGCGCCGTCCCGTCTTTTCGAAGTAATCCCGGCATGCGACAAACAGCTCCTCCACATCATAGGCCCGGTTCACCGGCATGATCCGGCTTCTGGTCTCGCTGTCCGGCGCGTGGAGAGACACAGACAGAGTCAGCTGCAACCCCAATTCCGCCAGGCGGCGGACACCGGGAATTACGCCGCAGGTGGACAGACTGATGTGCCGCATTCCAATGTGCAGCCCCAGAGGATGGTTCACCAGCTCCAGAAAACGCAGAACGTTGTCCAGGTTATCCATCGGCTCCCCGATGCCCATCAGCACAATGTTGGAGACATTCAAGCCGCTGTCGGCCTGGGCAAAGAGTACCTGTTCCAACATCTCCCCCGCTGTCAGGTCCCGAACCTTGCCTCCCAGAGTGGAGGCACAGAAGGCGCAGCCCATCCGACAGCCCACCTGACTGGAGATGCAGACCGTGTTGCCGTGGTGATAGCGCATGAGCACCGTCTCAATGCAGTTGCCATCTTGAAGCTCCCAGAGATATTTCACCGTGCCGTCTGCCTGGGAAACCAGCTTCCGCGCTGCCGTCAGGCCGTCCACCCAGTATGTCTCCGCCAGTTTTTCCCGCAGATCTTTTGATATGTCGCTCATCTCTTCGAAGGAACGGACCCCACGGTGGAGCCAGGTAAAGACCTGCTTCCCTCGAAAAGCAGGCTCCCCCATCTCCCCCAGAGCCGCCGTCAGCTCCTCCAGGGTCATAGATCGTATGTCTGCTAACATTTTTTCCTCATTTTACATACATAAAAGCCGTCCGTTCCGTGGCGCTGAGGCCAAAGGGTCAGGCTTCCATCGTTTTTCTCCGTAAATCCTGGAAGAGAGAAGCTCTCCCGGCAAAAATCGTCCCGTCGGTCCAGAAATGCCGATATTACCCCCTCGTTCTCCTCCGGCAGAATGGTGCAGGTTGCATACAGCAGTACTCCGCCAGGCCGCACATAGCGGCTGGCATTGTCCAGAATCGCTCTCTGGACTCTTGGCAGCTCCGCCAGCTGGACAGGATTTTTGTAGCGGACATCCGGCTTTTTCCGAATGATACCCAGCCCTGAGCAGGGCACGTCGCACAGCACTGCATCAAAGCCTTCCAGCCATGCCTCCCGGCTCTCCCGACCATCAGCCAGCTCCGTGCGGATGCAGGTCAGGCCCAGTCGCTCCGCTCCCTTTTCAATGAGGCCCAGCTTGTGCCGGTGGATGTCGCAGGCGACAACCTCGCCCCGGTCTGCCATGGCCATGGCGGCGGCAAAGGACTTACCACCAGGAGCGGCGCATACGTCCAATACCCGGTCCTCTGGCTTCAGCCCGGCGGCCAGTACTGCGGCCTTAGCAGCGGCATCCTGCACCTGCAGCCAGCCCATCTGAAAGGCGGGCATGGCCTCCAGGTTTCCTCCTCCAGACATAAGCCAGCAATCCGGCATCCATCCATGGGGCACCAAGACTGCTCCGGAGGCCGTCAAGCTCTCCGCCAATGCCTCTGTGCCGCACCGCAGTGGGTTTAGCTGTACAGAGGTGGGAACCGCCTCGTTATCCAGACGAAGATATGCCTCCGCCTCTTCCTCCCCCAGCAGCTCCAGCAGTCGACGGACCAGCCAGGCCGGGTGGCTGTAACATAGGGACAAATACTCCGCCCGGTCTGTCTCCGGCAGCGCCGGGAGCTCTCCCTTCTCCCGGCTCAGCCGCCGCAGGACTGCGTTCACCAGCCCTGCGGCCCTCTGACGCTTCTTTCGCTTCACCAGGGCAACGCTCTCGTCTACGGCAGCGCTGTCGGGCACTCGGTCCATGTACAAAACCTGATAGGCCCCCAGCCGCAGCACGTCCCGGATAAAGGGCTCCAGCTCCGCAAAGCGCTGGGTACAGCAGGCATCCAGATAAAAATCCAGCAGCGCCCGGTTCTGCAATACGCCGTAGGCCAGCCGTGCCGCCAACGCCGCTTCCCGGCGGTCCAGCCCCCGGCAGGCGGTCTTCAGACTGCTGTCGGACCATGCATCCAGCCGCCGACAGGCGGTGAGAGCCTCCAGGGCAGCCTCGCGCCCGCCCGGACTCACCGCCGCCTCCTATCGTCCCGCCCCGCAAAGATCAGCAGATACCGCAACAGCTGAAGCAGACTCATGAGCAATGCCGCCACATAAGTCAGAGCGGCAGCGGTGAGCACCTTCTTGGCACCTTTCCGCTCATCCTCGTCCAGCAGACAGGTCCCATCAATGGCCCCTAAGGCCCGAGCGGAGGCGTCAAACTCCACCGGCAAGGTCACCAGCTGAAAAAGCGTGGTCAGTCCAAACAGAATGATACCCACCAGGAATAGGGGCTGGACATATAGAAAAATTCCCAGCATCAGGGCAATAAAAGCAAATTGAGAGCCGAACTGTGTCACCGGCAGGATGGCTGTGCGCACCCGCACCGGACCATAGCCCATAGCGTACTGTACCGCATGGCCCGCCTCGTGGGCCGCCACGCCCACGGCGGCCACCGTAGGAGTATTGTATACCGGCTCAGAGAGATATATCGTGTTGTCCCGCGGATCGAAGTGGTCGGTGAGCTTCCCAGGACAGGGACGGATGACCACGTCATGGACCCCGTTGGCTCGGAGGACCTCATAGGCCGCCTGTGCCCCGGTGACTCCACGGCGGTTGCGTCCCTGACTGTACCGGCCAAAGCTGGAGCTGACCTTGATCTGCGCATACACAGACAGCAACAGCACCGGAATCAGCAAAATCCAGTAAATCCTATCATAGTAAAACGGCATAGTTTCCTCCCTTGCATATATGGGACCGCGGACCTCTCCTACAGACGGATAGGGTGCCCCCGCAGATAATCGGCGGCGGACATCCGTCTCCCTCCGTCAGCTTGAAGCTCCGTGATAACCAGAGCCCGGCCATCCCCGCAGGCCACGGCAATACCATCCTTGTCCGCAGAGAGGATTACTCCCGGCGCTTCTCCAGTGATCTCTCCCATCCGGGCACGAAACACCTTCCAGCGTGTACCGGCCACATCCGTGACGGCACAGGGCCAGGGGATCAATCCCCGGACCTGATCAATCAGCTTCTTCGCCGGCTTCGTCCAGTCCAGGGGCGACATTTCCCGGGAAAGCATAGAGGCGTACTGGTACTGAGAACCGTAGAGCTGGGGCGTCCGGGGCGCTTCCCCCCGCTTCAGCAGATCCAGGGCCTCGCTGGCCGCCTGACCGCCCAACTCCGCCAGTCGGTCATACAGCTGCCCCGCATCCTCTAGGGGATCGATGGCCGTCCGCTTTGCCAGGAGGATGTCTCCGGCATCCAGCTCCGCCGCCATATATTGGATGGTGACGCCTGTCTCCTCGTCTCCGTTTAAAATAGCCCAGTTGATAGGGGCGGCCCCCCGATACTGGGGCAATAGGGAGGAGTGGACATTAATAATGGCCCTTTTCGGAATCTCCAGCAGTGCCTGGGGCAACAGTTTCCCATAGGCCGCCACCACAATCACGTCCGGCTCCAGGGCTTGCAGCTGGTTTAAAACTGTCTCATCCCGGCAGGAATCCGGCTGATAAACGGGAATCCCAGCTGCAACGGCATATTCCTTTACAGGTGTTGGGACCAGCTTCATCCCCCTGTTTTTAGGCTTGTCCGGCTGGGTGTAAGCCGCCGCAACCTGCCATCCGTCCTCCACGATGCGGCACAGTACCGACACAGCAAAGGACGGCGTTCCCATAAACACCACGCGCATCCCTACTCCTCCTCTTCCAGCTCCTGGTAGTAAGCCTCCAGCTCCTCCTCGCTAAGGAAATGGTCGATGTGCTCCACATATAGATGACCATCCAGATGCTCAATCTCATGGCAGAAGCACCGGGCGATCAGTTCCTCCCCCTCCGCCTCAAACCACTCGCCGTAGCGGTCCTGGGCGCGGATTCGGACAAAGTTGGGACGAGTAACCATACCCCACTTGCCAGGGACACTGAGGCAGCCCTCGGGGCCGGTCTGTTCTCCAGACTGCTCCAGAATCTCCGGATTAATCAGCTCCATTACCTCATCCTCGCCGTCTGCAATAATAACCGCCCGTCGGAGCACGCCCACCTGAGGCGCCGCCAGCCCTGCCCCCTGAGCCTCCGCCAGTGTCTCCTTCATATCGTCAAGCAGGATGTGGAGCCGTTTATTAAAATCCGTGACCGGACGACACTTCTTGCCGAGCCGGTCGTCCCCCCGAGTTACGATCCTTCTGATTGCCATCTATTATATCCTCCTTTAGGCGGGGTTAAACTTTTTCTTCTCCGCCGGATGAACTACTCCTCCGCGTTGCAGTCCGCAAATATATGCAGTCCTCTGTTTTCCTTCTGTTGATGAAACGCCCGGATGTAATAGGAAATTAGCTCTCTTGTGGTATGGTCGTTCCGTCCTACCCAAAATATTCGATACCGATACCTGTTATTCACTTTAACTACAGGAGCCGGAGCCGGACCCAAAATCTCCACCGCCATGTTGGCGGCGGTAGGATACCGCACTCCGCTGCGCATCGCCTCCCGCAGTCGGACAGCAGCGCGGAGCACCGCCCCTTCCTCCGTTCCGGAGACAGTGAGGGTAAATATATCCGCAAAAGGCGGATACCGCCTGGCGCGCCGGATGCGGATCTCTGCGGCGTAAAAGCTGTTATAGTTCTGTGCGGCGGCGGCGGTGATAACCTCATTGTCGGGCGTAAAGGTCTGGATCACCGCCCGACCGTCTTTACTGCCGCGTCCCGCGCGGCCCACCACCTGGGTCAAGAGGCTGAAGGTCCGCTCCGCGGCGCGGTAGTTGTCAACATACAAGCTCAGGTCCGCCGCCAGAACGCCCACCAGGGTCACATTCTCAAAATCCAGCCCCTTGGCTACCATCTGGGTACCCAGGAGGATGGGAATCTTCTCTCTCTCAAACTTGTCCAACAGCGCCTCGTGGTTCCCGGACACAGTATCTGCGTCCATGCGCAGGACTTTCGTTTGGGGCAGGAGCTCCGACAGCTCCTCTTCTACCTTCTGGGTGCCCGCGCCAATCTGCTTCATAATGCCGCCGCACTCCGGACACTGCCGGGGCATGCGCTCCGAATGACCGCAGTAGTGGCACATCAGCCTCCCATTGGCGCTGTGGTAGGTCAAAGGTACGCTGCATCGGGGACACTGGGGCGCCTCCCCACACTCTCCGCACAGCAGCATCCGGCTGTTTCCCCGCCGGTTGAGGAACAGGATGCTCTGTTCCCCTCTCCCCAGGTTTTCCTCCAACTCCCGCCGGAGGGATTCTCCAATCATACCGCCATTGCCGGCCTTGACCTCCTCCCGCATATCGGAGATGACTACGCGGGGCAGCGGCTGACGGTTGAACCGAGAACGGAGAATCAGCTTTTGATACACCCCCCGCTGGGCTTGAAAGGTAGTCTCCACCGACGGCGTGGCCGAACCCAAGACCAGAACGGCATCCTGCTGGGAACAGAGAAACTTGGCGATATCCCGGGCGTGATACCGCGGCGGGTCTTGGGATTGGTAGCTGCTCTCGTGCTCCTCGTCCAGAATGACCATGCCCAAGTCCTCCAGGGGAGCAAACACCGCACTGCGGGTCCCCAGGACCACGTCTACCTCGCCCCGGCGGATACGCTTCCACTGATCGTACCGCTCCGTCATCCGCAATGCGCTGTGGAGCATTACCACCCGGTCCCCAAAATAGGCGCTGAACTTCGCCATCATCTGCGGGGTTAGGGCAATCTCTGGTACGAGGATCATTCCTTTTCTCCCACGATGCACCACCTCCTGTAGCAGGCGGATGTACACCTGGGTCTTACCGCTGCCGGTAACGCCGTAGAGCAGCGCACAGGCCGCCTTTCCCTCGTCCAGCCGGGCCAGAATACCGTCATAGGCTGCCCGCTGCTCCTCACTGAGGACGATCGGCTCGCCGTCCGCCGCCGCCGGCTGCGGCACCCGCAGGACCTCTACTTGCGAGAAGGCTATCAGGCCGCTTTTCTCCAGGCTTTTCAGTGTCCGGACAGTTGCGCCGGTAAAGTAACACACATCGCTGGACAGAGCGCTGCCCATGGCACACAGGAGCTTTATCACCTCATAGCGCAGAGGTGCGCTGCGGCGCCTGGGTTCCACGGCTGCCATAGCCTCTTCCGCCGGCACGGCCAAGTGCACCTGCCGGACCTGTTTATCTGACACGCGCCGGTCAGCAGCCGCGTCAATGGTCACAATCCCCCGCCTCTGCAGCTCCCTTACCGCAGCCGGAGCCCCGTCGCCGCAGGCCAAGCGGAGCGTATCCAGCTCCGCCGCCCCCCCATGCGCAGCCACCGCCTCCAGAACCCGACTCTCTCGCTCGTTGGCTCCGGCCTCCAAAGCTGTCTCCCGGTCCACAGCCAGGGTGCAGATCTCCCGCAGGCGATACCACAGCCCGGCGGGCAGCAGAACCTTTACCGCATCATACAACGTGCAGAAATATCGTTCACGCAGCCATAGGGCCAGCTTGATCTGCTGGGGACCCAAAACACTTTCGGCATCCAGAATCTCGCTGACAGCCTTCAAGTCCTCCCGCCTGCTCTCTCGGGTCACAGCCAGAACGAATCCCTCGCTGGCCCGGTTGCCTCTGCCGAAGGGAACGGTCACTCTCATCCCGGGCCGAACTGTTGCCGCCAGTTTTTCCGGAATCAGATAGTCGTATGGTTTGTCGATAGCGTAGGTGGCGGCGGACACCGCCACCCGTGCAATATTGGCAAGCTCCATGGGCACACCTCAAATACGGCCGCCTCCGGCAGCGGGACACGCATTCTCCGGTGCGGCGCTCACTTGCAGTAAAAGACAGCGTTTACTCCACGTTCTCGATGGTCACATCGGAGGCGGTGATCCTGCCCTCGGCCACCTCCTTGATGGCCAGGGTCACAGGCTTCACATCAATTTTTTCACCCAGGTCCTCCGCCTCCTGCGCGATTTGGCGGGCCCGGCGGGCCACCACGTTCACCAGCAGGTAGCGGTTGGGTACATTGGCGGTCAGCTTGTTCATTGCGGGATAGAGCATCATAATAACATCATTCCTTCTTGATTATTTGATTTATTGGTTGGGAAAGCTCCTCAGATAAACGATATTTCCGTCCGGGTCCTTGAAGCTCATATTCGTCGCGCCCCATGGACGGACGGTTGGCGGCTCCACGATCTCCGCGCCTAAAAACTGTATTCTATCATATTCTTTGTCGATATCATAAACTGTAAACACCAGACACATATTTTGACGGTCATGTTTCTGTCCATCATTGAAAATGGTCAGCATGGTCTCCTCTGCGATAATCGTCTGATGTACCGTGTCATTGCTGCCATTGTCCATCTCCAGCAGACTTTTGTAGAAATCCGCCAGCCGGACCACGTCATGGGTCAGAATACTGACCTCCCCGAGCTTCATAATTCTTCCTCCTACTGGTCGATCAGAGCAATCCGCTCGTCCGGCCGGCAATGCTCCGCCGTCATGATAGCCCGGATCTCATCCACGGCCCGGTCCACCGTGTCATTGATAACAAAATAATCGAAGTCCTTAGCGGCGGCGAACTCCTCCTTGCCCCGGGCCAGACGGGATTTTACCTTCTCCATATCCTCTGTCCCCCTGCCGATCAGCCGGCGTTCCAGCTCCGCCCAGCTGGGCGGAGCCACGTAAATACGCACTGTGTCGGGCCGCTTCATCTTCACCTGATCCGCACCTTGAATTTCAATGTCCAGCAGCACGTCCCGGCCCTGCTCCATGGCCTTATCCACGTACATCTGCGGGGTGCCGTAGCGGTTACCTACAAATTGGGCATGCTCCAGAAACTGGTCCTCCTCAATCCACCTCTCAAACTGCTCCATAGATAGAAAATGGTAGTGAACCCCGTTCTCTTCACCAGGGCGCGGGGCTCTGGTTGTGGCAGATACGGAGAAATAGAGCGTGGGGTCGCTGGCCAGCAGCCGTGCCACTACCGTCCCCTTTCCCACCCCGGAGGGGCCGCAGATAATAAAGGTCTTTCCTCTTTTCACACACAACTCTCCCTTCTATTGCAATCGCAGGCTGATCGTGTACGCTACGCATCCTCCTCCAGGACCGTTGGGTCCACGCCGAAGCGCGGGGCCAGCTTCTCCAGCGGCAGGCCGGAAAGGATTACATGGTCACTGTCCATTACCAGCACCGAAGCTGTCTTCCTGCCGAATGTGGCGTCAATAAGCATCCCCCGCTCCCTGGCCTCTGTGATCAGCCGTTTCACCGGGGCAGAGCCCGGCTCCACCATGGCGATCAGCCGACCGGCGGAGACCATGCCCCCATAGCCAATGCTGACCAACTCGCCCTCTCTACTCAATATTCTGCACCTGCTCCCGTATTTTCTCGATCTCCGCCTTTAGCTCCACCACGTCCCGGGCGATCTGTACATCGCTGCATTTGGACCCGATGGTGTTCGTCTCCCGGTTGACCTCCTGAATAAGGAAGTCCAGTTTCCGACCGACCGGTTCAGAGCTGTTCAACATCTCCCGCAGCTGGCCGAGGTGGCTGCGCAGACGTACCGTCTCCTCATCCACCGCCACCTTGTCGGCGAAGATGGCCGCCTCAGTGAGAATGCGCCCCTCGTCCACAGTCGCGCTCTGCAGCACCTCCTGCATCCGGCTGAGAAGCTTCTCCCGATACTCAGCCACTGTCTGTGGGGAGCGGATCTCCACCCGGGCGGTGATGGCCTCAATGGTGTCCAGCCGGCCCTGGATGTCCTCCGCCAGCTTTTCCCCCTCAGTCTCCCGCATGGCGGTGTGCGCCGCCATAGCCTCCTCCAGAACGATGCACAGGTCAGCGGAGAGGGCCTCCAGATCCTCCTCCGCCTTTGTCACCGTCAGAACGTCCGGCAGACGGGCCAGGTCGGTGGCATAGACGCTGCCCTTCACCCACTGGCCGCAGCCCAGATCGTACAGTTTCCCCAGGGCGGCAATATAGCCCTTCGCCAGGGCCTCGTTGACGGCCACCACCGTCTCTTCCGCCCCCAGGCTGTCCACTGTGACAAACACGTCCACCTTGCCCCGTCCGGCGCTTTTTTGGACCAGCGCCTTCATAGCGTCCTCCGCAAAGATATAAGCCCTCGGCATCTTTACCGTGCAGTCTAGGTAGCGGTTATTGACGCTACGGACCTCTACGGTGATGTCGCGCCCATGCAGGGTTCGCCGGGCCCGGCCATATCCGGTCATGCTTTTCACCAAAGTATTCCTCCCTCTCAGAACCTAAAGTACGATACTTTTTCTTGAAAGAAAAGTACCAAAAGAACTTTAACTAGAGACTAAAGTTATTGCTATTCCAGAATTTCTGCCCATCTGAGCCGCCATAGGCGGGCCACAGGTGACGTTATTATTGGGGAATAGCATGATAACATACAGCGGATGTTATCAACAGCAGAAAAAGTGCATCCCGCCGCCCAGGCACAGATTGCACATAAAATAGGTACATCCCAACCGGAGACACATGTTGTCCCCCCCGCAGCCAGAGGTAAAGACCTCGTACCCCTCGGGGCGATAGCCCTCCCGGTTGTTCTCTACAAAATTGAGCGCCTGCCGGTACTCCCCGTTGGCCGGTTCCATTTGACATGCGGTCTGATAATACCGCCGCGCCTCGTCCACCCACCCTCGGCGGTAGCAGACGGTTCCCTTCAAAAAGTTCCACTCCCCGCTGCGCTCCGCCATCCGGTCCAGCAGCTGCTCCGCCATACCTAAGTCGTTGCGGTTAATGGCCATACGCACCTGCTGGAAGGCGGGACTTCCCGTCTCCCGCCGCTGGTACTGATAGCCCTGCTGGGCGTAGGCTCCACCGGCGCTGCGTCCGTTGCGCTCCTTCTGGATGGCGTCGTAAGCGGCGTTGATCTCCTTCATTTTCTCTTGAGCCAGATCAGCCAGGGGATTGTCATGATAGTTGTCCGGGTGGTATTTCCTGGCCAGCTCCCGATAGGCCTTCTTAACCTCCTCATCGGTAGCGGTGTTGGGGATATGCAGGACTTCATACGGGTCGGTCATAGCTGCTCCTTGTTCCTGCCGGTGAAGCGGAATACCGTATCACCGGTTTGAAATGTTCCCTCTAAAACGGCTCTCCCCACAAGAAAGAGACCTTCGTATACCGTCGCCTGAATGATGGAACTCCACACGCCGAAGTCCCACAGTTCATAGGCCGCCGCCATCAGGCGAATGGAGTGGTCCAGAGACACCACCAGCCCCTCCCGGGCCTCCTCCGTCAGCTCACCCCTGTTCAGGGAGAAGCGGCACAGGAGCGGGTTGTAGCTGCCATGGGCGAAATCCTCTGCCAGATCGTCGGCGGCATCCACCAGGTAGATCCACCGGCCCAAATGGTACAAAAGCTGCCCCAAAACCCGCTGCTTCACCGGGTTTTCCACCTCCGCCGCCGCAGCGGAGAGGAGACGGGCAAAGGCATCTGCCGGCTCGTCCAGGGAGGGACAGTGCGCCCGCTCCATCTGCCCTAGCGCTTCCAAATGTAGTCGGGCAGCCGCGTCAAAAGCTGGCCGGCGCTCCCTGGCCCGCCGGTAGGCGCGCCCCAGTGCCAAAGAGGCGGTCCGGTGCTTCCACTTGCCCCCCCCAGGGTCCGACAGCGCATCCCGCAGCTGCCACCATGTGAGGATCATGCTCTCGTCCGCCGCCAGTTCGAGGGCCTCGTTCCCAAGGAAATAGCCCCGCTTCTCAAAGGGATGGGCTATGCAGCTCCGGCGGCACGCCTCCGTCCCCCCGCTCTCCGGCCAGAGCAGCAGGGCTAAAAAAGCAAAATCGTAATTCAGAATGAACCGGGCCGCCTGTCCATATCGCTCCCCCAAAACCCGGCACAGCCCGCAGTACACGCCGCCGAAGCGGGCCTTGTCCTCCTTCGTCAGGCGGGCCAGGGAGGGCCGTACGTAACCGAACATCGCGCCTACAGCCTCCTGGCGATCCGGTAGGATATGCCCGCCCGCCGCTGCACCGCCCGATCACATAGCACCGCTACAACAAGCCCCAGCGCGAACCCTATTCCTCCGCAGAGATACCGGCCCGGCTCCGTCAGAGAGACCGGCAGCAGATAACCCAACAGGAACAGGACCACCGGCAGGCCGTACACAAGCGCCGCAATACCCACCACGCGTCCGCCGCTGCACACCTCCACCCGATCCCCCAGGCATACGGGAATGTCACTGCTGGCCCGGATCACTAAATCGGCAGCCCGTCCCGCACAGCGGCCACAGCCGTCGCAGCTGTGGCCGCAGGCGGTCTGCCGGACCACGGTCAACTCCACCAATCCGCCGGGCGCGTCAGGGAGCGCAGTGACGGTAGCGGTCTGTGTCATATCTGCGCCTCCTTAACTGGAAATGATTTTGCCAGTGACAGTGTAGGCGCCAACGGCGCCCACCTCGCTGTAGCCGTCCACATAGACGATAGCTCCGGAATGGACCGTGCCGTCCGTGGCGACCTCACGTAAATCCACCACAATACGCACATCCTCCTCCGTAACCTGGGCCAAATCCTCGGCGGGACCACGCAAAAGCACATCAACAGCTGTGGTAACCCGGTCGAACCGCTGGCTCTCGCTCAAACCGATAGGAGAAATATTGGTCACCGTAAAGCCTCTGGTTTCCAACCCCTTATACTTGATAGTGAGATGGGTCGTCTTATAACCGCTGACGTTCTCACATCCGGCAGGCAGCTTGATATCCAGATCATCGTCATAATCGGTGTAATACGCACTCAGATCCAGCTCACCCAGGACAATCTCGTCGATCGTAGCCAAGCTCAGAGGATCTCCGGCCACGGTGATGGTGCTCGGCTCCAAAGTGCACTCCGTATTGGCCTTCCGAGACCCGGGGGCCTCCTTATACTTGACGACCAGGGGCAGTTCCTTCATCATATACACTGGGACTGTCACATTCACCCGCTGATCGGATACGCGCACGTCCGGGTCCTCGATCACATTGCCATCGCTGTCCAGCAGCTCATATTCATAATCCTGCTGGATCGTCCCGTTGGCGCCGGTGATGTCTACCGTCACCCGGGCGGATGCCACCTCGTCCACGCTGTCCTGAAGCCCGCTGAGGGTAAGGACGGCGGGGTCGGACACTATAGCCTCGGCAGTGTAGAGGTAGGGATCAGATACCTCTCCCACCGGATTCACGCTGACCGGTACCTCCTTGGCGTACAGCGTGGTGACCCGAACAGTGAGAGTCCCGGGCGTCTTTCTCTCCACCGTGATATCGCCGTCGTTTACATTGTCCGGCGTGATCACCTGATAGGTCTTGCTGTAGGGGCCTACGGCATTGATATCGGTCAGGTTGACCTCAGCCCGAAGATCCTTGGTCCGCAGATTGGAGATCACCAGCCGAGGCCCCCGGAGCTTCACGGTCACTGTGGCGTCCTCTCCGTCAGCCAGCATAAGGCCCCGGCTGGGCAGGGTATCCTCCGCTCCGATAAATTCGACAGGTATATTAGTAAATTCCCGGGTAATGGTGTTCTCCTGGGCGGCATCCACAAACAGCCAGAAGACAACAGCCAATAGAAGACTCAGTATGATGTAGAGGATTTTATTGGCTTTCTCACTCATCTGCTTTTCCACCGTCCTTCTTTTCCTTTGCCAGCAGGCTTGTCAGGCTCTTGCGCCTCTTTCCCTTCTCCTCGTCGACCTCCTCCTGTGGCAGCAGCTCGTTGCGCAGCAGCTGCTCCAAAGTCTCTGTCATCAAATGCCGTTTGAGCATCCCGCCCACAGCCACAGAGATGGAGCCCGTCTCCTCGCTGACCAGCACCACTACAGCATCCGAATTCTCGCTCATGCCGATCCCCGCCCTGTGGCGCATTCCCAGGTCACGGCTCAGGTTCACATTCTTGCTCAGTGGAAGCATACAGCCAGCGCCCAGCACCCGGCCCTCCCGGATGAGCACCGCGCCGTCGTGCATCGGGGCCTTGACAAAGAAGATGTTCTTCAAAAGCTCGCTGGAAACCTCCGCATCCAGCTTGGTGCCGCTGCGCAGGTGCTCGTCCAGCTGGTTGTGGCGCTCAAAGACGATTAACGCGCCAGTGCGGGACTTGCTCATATCTCCGCAGGCCGACACTGTCTGGCTGATCGCCCCCTCAATGATATGGCGGTCCACCTGGGGCTTGGAAAAAATCTGAAGGAAGGGCAGCCGGCTGCTGCCCACCTGCTCCAGCACCCGGCGAATCTCCGGCTGGAACAACACCAGCAAGGCCACAATGCCCCACTCTACAATCTTATTGAGCACAAAGTACAGCGTTGGCATTCTGTCCGTAGACAGCCACAGAGCGACGATAACCACCAGCACTCCCTTGATGAGCCGGGAGGAGTTGGTCTTCCGCACCACCAGCAGCAGCCGGTAGATCAGATAGGCGATGATCAGGATGTCCAGCACATCCCAGAGCTGCAGGGACATGGCAAAGTTTCTGAGCCGGTAGGCCAGATTTGTCAATACTTCTGTGACGTCCATGGCTTCCCTCCAATGATAAAGAATCCCACAAGTAGGTTACATTTTACTCTAAATCCGGGAAAAAAGCAACAAATTATCGCTGGGATTTTTTCCGAATTTCCACGCAGATCATGTCGATTGTCACTTTTTCCTAGAAATACTATGAAAAAGGCAAATGTATCTCAAAAACTGAAAACAAATCCCATATAATATTTACAAAAAGTTTATACGGGACGCGCCGTCGGCGCGTCCCGTATACCGGAGCTATTGCCTTACAGCAGCCGCAGCACCGCCTCCGCCTCCTCAGGCGTATTAAAAGCGGATGCAGAAAACCGCAGTGTGCCGGTCTCCTCTGTACCCACAGTGCGGTGGGCCAGCGGCGCACAGTGGAGTCCCGCCCGCACGGCTACCCCCTGCTCTGCCAGACGGTCGGCCAGGATCTCCGGCGGCATTCGAAGAGGCAGGACGCTCAGTACGGAGCCCTCCCCCACCGGATCGGCGAAAACCCGAAAGTCCTCCCGCCCCGACAGTCCCTCCGCCAGGGTCCGAATGACTGCGCTTTCCCGCCGCCGGATGGCCTCCAGTCCCCTGGTGCGGACAAACTGCAGGCCTGCCAGCAGACCCGCTGCTCCGTGGACATTCTGCGTACCAGGCTCCAGGCGGTCCGGCAGAAAGTCCGGCATCTCCTGCTGCCTTGACAGGCTGCCAGTACCGCCCGACAGCAGAGGCCGTGGCATCTGTCCCTCTCCGCACAGAAGAAGCCCCGTGCCCTGAGGACCATAGAGGCCCTTGTGTCCCGGCATAGCGATATAGGCCGCCCCCCACCGGCGCAGGCTCACCGGCTGAATACCAGCGGATTGGGAGGCATCCACGATGAGGGGCGTCCCCCTCTCCCGGCACAGATCGGCAATGCCATCCATAGGCAGGGTATAGCCGAAAACGTTGGAGGTGTGGGTGCAGATCACCGCCCGCACACGCCCGTCCAACGCCCGGCGGAACCCCTCCAGCATCTGTTCCGAATCAAAGAGCCTGCCGTTGACAATCCGGCAGGACACATTCCCCAGCACATGGAGGGGCCGGGTGACGGCATTGTGTTCATATCCGGAGATCGCCACCGTATCTCCCGATGACACCACGCTGTTGATGGCAATGTTCAAACCATGGGTCGCACTGCTGGTCAGGATGACGTTCTCTGGTTGGGATACGTCGAACAGCTCCGCCGCCTCCGTCCGGCAGCGAAGCATCAAATCCGCCGCAAGCCGGGCGGCAGGGTGGTCCCCTCGTCCTGGGGTAGTCATGGTGCCGATCGCGTCCGCCACCGCCGCCGGCACGGAGGCCGGCTTCTGCAGCGTGGTGGCCGCACTGTCAAAGTAGATCATCGCGCTTCCTCCTGGCAATATGATTTCTTGATATAAAGCTGTCTTATGTCACCGTGCGGCAATACGGGAATCCCCTGGCAGTGCGCATTAGGCCGCCGCCAGAGCGGCGGCGGCCCAACTTATAACTTATATTGTAATTTCGCTGAACGATCCATCGCTTCCCGCGAAAAATGCACGCATCGGCGCGAGGCCATCGCTCCGCAGCCGTTCCAGGGCGGGGGGGAGATCCCTCTCGCCGATCCGGACCGCGTAACTGCAGCCCCTGTCGGTCAGCCCCATGGGCGGCCGGAAGAACCGGACAGTGATGCCCGCCCTCTCCAACGTGCGGCTCATGCGCTGGGCATGGGTGATGGAGCGGCTCAGCAGCAGATAATACGGCAATGCAACCGCCTCCCGTCATCAATATATGTCCTGACGGCGGCAGCTGTTCCATTGCCGCATCTGGCGACTGGGGAACCACACGGAGAAACCCCTCCCGGAGACCCCGGGAGGGGTTTGGAAGACGCGTCATAGTCTACAAATAAACTTGATACAGCTTGACAGTACATTTAGACGGATTGCCACCGTCATAGAAGACAGATACTGGCTCCCCTTTATTGGGGCACCTCAAATAAAAATTGACGCATCGTCTTCCATGATACAACAGCCCATTAACAGAATATGAAAAATAAATGATATGCGGAAACATTGCGCCATCGTTTGGGTGAAGCCGGGCGCACTTTGTATTGATCTTTATCCACCAGCAGGTTTTTACCGCGGTAATTGTACCATTCGCTCGGTTATTCTGCGAAATAATTTTTTGATTCTCCTGACTGCATTTCTTCTTTCCTATGGGAAATACAGTTAAAAAACTCATTTTTACCTCTGCAAGAGCCTTCAATATACCCATATGCTCCCTCCAAAAGTCCGTTACTCCGCAAAAATCAACGCAGCCGCCAGCGCAGACATACCGGATCCGTCTCCAGTAAATCCCAAGCCCTCCTCGGTAGTGGCTTTCACGCTCACCGCGTTTAAAGCTATACGCAGATCCTCCGCGATGTTCCGGCGTATCTGCGGCACATAGGGTGAAATCCTCGGTCTCTGTGCAATAAGCGTAACGTCCACATTCCCGATGGTGAAGTGGTTTTCTGCCAGGAACGCCCGTACCTGCCGCAGCAGGACGCGGCTGTCCGCTCCCCGGTAGCGCTCATCGCTGTCCGGGAACAAACGGCCAATGTCCCCCAGCGCCGCCGCCCCAAGCAAGGCGTCCATCAGCGCGTGGAGCAGTACATCCGCATCGGAGTGCCCCAGCAGGCCCCGCTCCCATGGGATCGTTACCCCGCCCAGAACCAGCGGCCTGCCCTCCGCCAGGCGGTGGACATCATACCCATGACCAATCCGCGGAATGCTCATGGCTGGACCTCCCTCTGACGGAAAAGCTCGGCCGCTAGAAGCATATCCTCCGGCGTAGTGATTTTGATATTTTCGTAGGAACCATCTGTTAAGTATATTTCCTTGCCAAGCTTTTCCACTGCGGAACAGTCGTCCGTACAGCTATCACCAGACGCCCGGGCCTGCTCCATGGCCGCCCGCAGCAAGGCCGCATCAAAAACCTGGGGCGTTTGAATGGCACGCAGACCGTCCCGCGGAGGCGTGCTCTCCACCCTGCCGTCTCGGACCGTTTTAATGGTGTCCTTCACTGGCACAGCAGGGACAGCGGCGTTGGTGCGGTGGGCCAGGGCAATGGTGCGGTCGATCAGCTCCGCCGAGGCCAGGGGCCTCGCCCCATCGTGGACCGCCAGAAAAGCCGCGTCCTCCCGGCACTCCAAGGATGCCAAATACACGGATTCCAGCCGATTCTCTCCCCCACGGATGATCTTCACCGGCTTTGAGATACCATAGATTTTGCACAGATCGCCCACCGCCAGCAGGTCCTCCTCTCTGGAGGCCACCACAATCTCATCCACCAGCTCCGCCTCATTGACCGCCAGCAGCGTGCGGACCAGAACAGGAACACCGTCAATGGGCAGCAGCAACTTGTTCTCCCCGCCCATCCGTCTGGAAGAGCCGGCAGCAGCCACGATCATGCTGCAAAATGGGTGTGTCTCACGGTCCCGCCTGCGAAACAGCTTTGATAAGAATTTCTTCACACCTACGTGCCTCCTGCGATCGCTACCTCGACCTGACGCTCCAGGTCGTCGAAATTTTCCCCAGTGGACAGCGCCATCTCGGAGAGCAGAATCTGTTTTGCTGTACGCAGCATTTTTCTCTCCCCAGTGGACAGACCGCGCTCGCTATCCCGATGGAGCAGTCCCTTTATCACCCGGGCCACCTCGTAGAGGTCGCCGCTCTTCAGCTTCTCCATGTTCTCCCGATAGCGCTGGTTCCAGCTGCCAGTAAACCGCTCCACCTCCAGCGCGGACAGGTCGCACAGCAGCTTTCTAATCCGGTTGTTCTCCCATATACCCCGCAGCCCGGAGGCCTCGCTGGTCATGGTCGGGATCTTCAGCGTCAGTCCTCCCGCAGGCATACGGAACACATAGTAGTCCTGTTTGGCGCCTGCCACCGTCTCCGTTACGATTCCATCGATGATCCCCGCCCCATGCATGGGATGGGCCACCTTGTCCCCTACGCAAAACATACTCTTCCCTCCTTTTCCGCCGTCACATCTCGTTCCATGGTGCATTGTTATCCATATTTCTAGTTTACACCATTTTTTTTGAGATTTCAAGGGGAATATGTAAACTTATGCAGTGCGGGACGCAAATGGACTAGTCTGAGAGTTCCACTGTCTGCCCTGTATGGAAGAAATAGAGCACACGGTTCCTCACCGGCAGACCCAGGATACGCTCCAGCGCGGCGCTGTATGCGGCCAACTGCGGGCGGTATTCCTCCGCCCTCTCCGCCGCTGTCTCCATCGTGACAAGGTCGGTCTTGAAATCCACCACTGTAACGGACCCGTCCTCCACGGCATACAGGTCCACAACACCCTGGAGCAGCACCTCCTCCCCGTCGCCCAGAGCTGGAAAGAAGTCCATTCCCGGCAAAAGCAAACTGAAGCGGTACTCCCTCTCCACCGTTCCCTCCCGTTCCGCCCGGCGCAGCCGGCTGGCCAAGGGTGAGGACAGGAAACGACGGATAGATGAACAATCGACAGCATCCGCCTGATCCCGGGTCAGCAGCCGTCGGATAGCCAACCCCTCCACCACAGCCTCCACGTCGGTGTCCTCCGCCAGGGGCAGGTACTGCATCACTAAATGCGTTGCCGTCCCCCGCTCCGCGGCGGTGAGGGAGCGCCGCCCCGACAGAAAACGGGGCGCGGAAAATCTGTGTCGGACATAGGGCTGAATGGTCTCCTGGGCGATCTCCTTGTCCTTCTCCCGGCCTTTGAGCTGGGTGGCGGTCAGCTTGGTGGGCGCGGTACAGGCAGCCTGGTGGGGATAGACGAACTCCAGCGCCTCCCGGTCCACCGGCAGTGCGGTCCCACCAGCGGCCTCCTCTATGTCTGCAGCCGCCCGGGCGGGCGGGACGGCGTAGAGTGCGGCATCGTGGATCTCCACCTGCCACGGAGAATCCTCTGTCGCCGCCCAAACGCCCTCTTCCTGCTCCGCCAACGTCCGCAGCGCTACAGCCTCCCGGCGCTGCAGCAGGGGCAGGAGAATCCACTCCGCCATAGACCGGGCTCCGTCCACGGTCTCCGGCGGCACCGGCAGTGCGGACAGTGCCGCCAGTTCCTTCAGCCGCCGCTTGGCAGCAGGTATGGAGGCAATCATGATAAGCTTCTCCTTTGCTCTGGTCATGCCCACGTACAGCACCCGCATATCCTCAGATCGCAGCCCGCGGCTCACCAGTCCCGACACAGCCTCACGGGCGATGGTAGGATAGCGAATCCGGCGGTCCAGATCAATATACAGAGGCCCTAGTCCCATCTGGGGGTAAACCAACACCGGCGTCTGCAGGTCCGCCCGATTGAAGGCTTTGTTCAAATCCGCCAGAATAACGATGGGGAACTCCAGCCCCTTGGACATGTGGATACTCATTATTTGCACACCAGCGCCTGGCACGCCGGCGGCAGTGAGGGGCTGCTCCCCGCTCTCCAGCAGCCGGCGCAGATGAGAAACGAATGCAAAGAGCCCCTTATATCCTGCACTCTCAAAATTCCGGGCGTGCTCATACAGCGCGATCAGATTTTCACGGCGGCGTTCTCCGCCGTCCATAGCCCCGAAGACCCCCAGCACGTTCAGCTGTCCATAGAGCCGCCAGATCAGCCGGTGGACGCTCATATCCCGGGATAGACTGCGCAGCTCCTCCAGCCGGGACAGGAAGAGGACGCAGTCCTCCTCCCTGTCGGCAGCAAGCGCCTCATAGAAATTTCCCTCCGGATGCCGTCCCCGAATAATCGCCAGCCGGTCCGGTGTAAATCCCATCAAAGGCGAGCGGAGCACAGCGATGAGGGGCACGTCCTGCCGAGGGTTGTCCAGAATCTCCAACAGGGAGCAGACCACCGCCACCTCCATGGAGGCGAAAAACTCCTCGTCCTCCTGTACGGCACAGGGTATGCCCCGCTCCGCCAGTGCATCGGTGTAGTGCCGCAGCCGGGGGCTCGGCGAGCGCATGAGGATCACTATATCCTCCGGCCGGCAGGGGCGGAGCGCCCCCGTCGCCTCGTCGGTGACGGGATATGCATCCTTCAGCAGCCGCGCAATCCGCTCCGCCGCAAACCGCGCCTCCAGCAGAGGGCCTGGAACCCGGTCCCTTGGCTCCTCCTCTTTTTGCGTGGGGGTGAGCAGATGAAATTCCGTATGACAGTCCTCCCGGGGGGGCAGATAGGCCGCGCCGAAGTACAGGCGCTCTGCCGCGCCGTAGTCCACTTCGCCCATCTCCCGACTCATAATAGCAGAGAAGACAAAGTTGGCCGCATCCAACACCGACGCTCTGGAGCGGAAATTTTGGCTGAGCAGAATACGGCGGGGCTCCCCCTCCGCAGCCTGTGCCGCGTCCGGATAGGTGCGGTACTGCTCCAGAAAGATAGTGGGATCCGCCAGCCGGAAACGGTAGATGGACTGCTTTACGTCCCCCACAGTAAATAGGTTCCGCCCGCCCTGGGAAATGGCGTCGAAGATACAGTTCTGCACCTGATTGGTGTCCTGGTACTCGTCCACCATCACCTCCCGGTAGCGTCCCGCCGTCACTTCCGCCAGCGGCGTGGGCCGTCCGTCCTCCCCCAGCAAAAGACGCACAGCGTAGTGCTCCTGGTCGGAGAAGTCGACGGCGTTCCGCCGCAGCTTCTCCTTCTGATAAGCCGATGAGAAGTCCATACACAGCCGCAAAAGCGCTTTCATGGCGGGAGCGGAGTGCCTCAGGTCCTCTCCGGCCTCCACACCGGAGACCGTCAGAATGGCGCAAAAAGCCGCGCACTCTTTTTTGCACCGGGCCCACAGGGCCTGCATTTTGTCCTTCAGCTCCGGCGCTTCGCACTTCTGGGCGGAAGAAAGACGGGGAAAGACGGGAATTTGCGCCGCCGCCGCATCCCAACCGACCGCCGCAGCGCCCGCCAGAGCAGTCAGCTGTTCAACAATGCTGGAGAAACCGGGAGCGTAGGCTCGTTCCAGCGCGGCATCGGCACGCATTTCCACCAGCGCCCCATCCAGCAGCGCGGCCCAGTGGCGGGCCTTGCGCTCTGTCCGCGCCAGCAGCGCCCGGCCGAAGACCGTTTCGCCCCCATTCTCCGGCAGTTCGGCCCAGTCTGCCCGCTGCTCATTCAGCCACAGCTCCGGGTAGGCGTGGCTCTGAACCCGGCGATGGAGCTCCAGCACCAGCTCCTCCAGCCCTCGGTCATCCCGGCCGAAGCCGAAGCAGTCGGCCAACTGCACCTGCCCGGGGGTCATATCCGTGTAAAAATCCTCCAGAACCCGGGGCAGCACCCGTTGACGCAGCAGCTCCGCCTCCCCCTGGTCCAACACCCGGAAGTCCGCTGTCAGAGCGCCCTGATCTCCCAGGTCAAGCAGGTGGATGTTCTCCCGCAGCAGTGCTGTACAGAAAGCGTTGATGGTTTTGATGTCCGCCTGATATACCAGCAGCAGCTGGCGCTGGAGATGGCGGTTGCCGGGACTGCCCGCCATGCGGCGACCCAGCTCCTGTGCAATGCGCTCCCGCAGCTCGGCGGCGGCGGCCTGGGTGAAGGTGATGATGAGAAAGTCGTCCAGATCCGCCCGCTCCTCCCCCAGCACCCGGCGGAACAATCGCTCCACCAGCACCTTCGTCTTCCCGCTGCCTGCCGCGGCGGATACCAGCACCCGTCCGCCCCGGTCCTCCACCGCAGTGCGCTGGCTGTCTGTCAGTTGGATTCCCATGCCGCCTCCTCCTCTCCTACAACCGTCTTGATCTGTCCCCAGAATTCCTCCGGTTTAACCGGGCGCAGAGGCCTGTGCCGGTCCCCCCCTGCCCCGTCGGTGAAGTGGCAGGCGGAGGCGAAGGCGCAGTAGGTGCATGCGTTGTCGCTCTCACTGGTATAGCAGGGGTCGGCGTCTATGACCCCCTCCCGCAGCTCCCACGTGATCTTCTCCAGCAGCCGGTCCACATACTGTCCCAGCCGCCCCAGCTCCTCTGCCGTGGCCAGCCCGCCTGCTACGCCGCCGCCCCGCCGCAGGGACAACGGCAGAAACCGGGGCTCCTCCAGCGCGCTGTGCTCCATGGCCCGCAACACCTCCGGTTGGGACAGTACCAGTCCGCTGCGGCGCAGCTCCTTGTCCAGTGCAGAGCGGAGCGCCTCCCGAGACACATCCCTGGGCTTGCTGACCAGCACGTCCCGTGCAGGTAGATACAGCACTCCCGCCGGGACGATCTCATGACCAAAAAGCGCCTTCCCCTCCCGCTCCAGAGCAAAGAGATAGAGAAGCATCTGGATGTTCAGCCCATAGCGCACGTCGCTGAGGTCAAAAGCCCTTTTCCCGGACTTATAGTCGATGACCCGCAGATACAGTTTCCCATCGGCCAGCCAGCCGTCCACCCGGTCCACCCGGCCCGCCACAGCAAGGGACGCCCCCTCTATCTGTACGGTGACAGGCGGCAGGGCCTCCCCCTCGCCGAAGCCCAGCTCAAAGGCCATGGGTACAAAGTCGGAATTGGACAGCTCGTCAGCCACATTGGACACAATGGTCTCCACCGTCTTGCGAAGACGGCGGAAGAGATACTTGAACCGTTCGTCCCGCCTATCAAAGTTCGGCAGCGCCTCGGCGATGTAGCAATCCACCGCATCCCTGGTGAGTCGCTTGAGCTCCTTCTCCTCCACTCTGACAAAGCCCCCCCGCTCCATAACCGCCCGGGTCACATGCTCCAGAACAAAATGAAGGAAGGCCCCCACTCGGGAGGCGTCAAAACCAGCGGGAACCCGCTCCCGGGCCCGCAGGCCATACTCCATGAAATAGGCAAAGTGGCAGGAGCCGATCTTGTCAATCCGGCTGGCCGACATACGGCAGGTAGAGCCGTACAGGGTCTCCACCGCCGCCGGGGAAAGGCGGCCCCGGCGCATTCCGGCGGCCCGCTCCATGGCGGCCAGGGCGTTCGCATACCGACCATCCTCCTCGAAGTACCGCCACAGGGCCCCGCCCCGCTCACCCCCCGCCAACTCCAAGGCGGGCAGCGGCGCGGTGAGACGGCAGAAGAAAGCGCCGCCGTCGTCCGTTTCCTGCACCTCAGGCAGCAGGGCCCTCGCCCGGCCCACCACAAAGGAAGGCCGCAGGCTGGCGCCGGACAGGTCCGCCCCAGGCCAGGAGATAAACAAAGCCTGATCCGGCTGGGCCAGGGCGGCGTACAGATTTTGCAGCTCCATGTGGAACCGCTCCATGCCGCTGGGGGCAAGCTCTATACCCTCCTCCAACAGCCGCTCCCGGTCCTCCCGAGTGAAGAGGCCCGTCCCCGCCTGTACGGCGGGAAGCACATGGTCGTTGGCCCCCATGAGAAACAACACCCGTATCCTGTGTCGGTCGTTGCGGGTAATCTGGCTGGCCTGAACCTGGTCCAGAGACACGGGAATGGTACCCACGTCGTACTGGGTCAGCACAAGCTTCAGCAGCCGGGCGAACTCCTCGGCATCCATGGGCATCTCCCCCAGCATCCCGGCAAACTGGTCCATCACGCCGCACAGCAGCTCCCACAGCTGGCCATACTCCCTGGCCCGCTGCAGCTCCCCCAGCGCCTCCAGCCGGGCGGTACGCTCCTCCAGCTGCCCCGCCAGGTCCAGCTCCTCCAAGAAGTCCCAAAGCACCCGCAGTTTCTCCGTCGCCCCCTCGCGCTCCCACAGCCCACTGGCCAGACGGCGCAGAGGCTCGCTCACCCGGCGGCGGATGGCGTTAATCTCCCCCAGCGCCTCCTCCTGGGCGGTAGTAAAGGATTCCCGCCAGCCGTCTGGATTGGCGGTCCAGTCCTCCTCCCGTACCCACATGGAACCGTGTACATCCCAAGTGATGACATAGTTCTCCAGCCTGTCGCACTCCCCGTCGCTGATGCCGGCCAGCCCTGTCTTCAGCCAGCGGAACATATCCTCGTACTCGTACCCGCCCGTCACTGCGTCCAAAGCTCCGGCCAGAAGGCTCAGCACTGGCTTCTCCAGCACATCGCTGCGCCGGCTGAGATACACAGGAATTCCGAAGCGCTCGAAAACGTTCTCAATGGTGGCGGCGTACTCGTCCAAATTCCGGGCCGCTACAGCGATGTCCCGGAATCGCAGATCCCGGGTCCGCACCAGCTCCCGGATCTTCGCGGCCACATACTCCGTCTCCGTGAACATACTCTCTGCCCGCACCAGCTCCACCCCGGCGCACACCCCCGACCAGGGCTCCACCGGCCCGAAGAACCGCTCCGCCAGGTGCTCCAGCGCCGTCTCCGGCTCTTTCCCGGACAGCAACTCCACCTCGCAGTGAACCCCGCCGTCCGCGGCCAGCCGCTCCAAGCGGCTCTGGGCCTGCACACTCTGCTGGAATATCTCCCATACGCCGCCATCGCCCAGCAGCGTCACCGTCACAGAATTTGCCGTACGCAGCAGGATCTCTATCAGTTTGTACTCCTGGGCGGTAAAGTAGGTAAAGCCGTCCAGATATACGCTCTTCCCCGCTGCGTAACCGGACTCCTCCAGACAATCGATCAGCTTCTCCATTTGATCACGGCGGTCCGTTCCTTCCCGCTCCAAATGTCCAAGGTACGCGGCGTAGATAATAGCCACATCCCGCGCCTTTTCCCCGCTCACTCCCGCCAGAGCATTTGCCGCCTTCCCCAGTGTCTCCGGCTCCACCCGGCAGGCGATCAGCTCGTCGCACAACGCCACCAGCTCCTGGAGAAAGGGAGCTCGCCGGGAGGGCCGGGCATACACCGTCAGCTGGGAGGCTGCCTCCCGCAAGGCCAGCTGCATAAGCAACAGCTTTCCCCCCGCGTCCAGTACCCCGTCTGCCAGCGCACCGGTGCGCTCCATGGCCCTTACCGCCAGCTGCCGCAGGCTCAGCACCTCCGCATATCGGGAAGCCTCCGGGCCGCAAACCCGGCACAGATCTAGCTCTGACCCGTGGGAGGCGTGCTCTGGCACCAGCAGCAGTGCCGGGCTCCTTCGGTCCCTGATATCCTCCAGCACCCGCCGGGATTTTCCTGTATTAGCCCGGCCTATCCAGATCCGCAACATCGTCATCCCCCCTTGTTTGTTTCCAGTATAACAAATTTACCAACATCCTACAATGCCTTCTCCCCGATGAACGCAAGATTTTTCTCTCCCTCCCAGCCGGGACTGTCATGGTCAGGCCAAGGTGCATATCGTGGAAAGAGAATCCAATACGTTGGGAGGAGCACCCATGACGAACACAACCCATTTTTTCCTTGGCGCCAACAGCGGGCAGGGCTTTCAAAGTCTGTTCTCCCGTTTTTGTGAACCAGAGAACCACTATGACCTCCTGGTTCTCAAGGGCGGCCCCGGCGTCGGAAAATCTACCATGATGCGCACCATCGGCAAGGCCATGGAGGACCAGGGCGAGACGGTGGAGTATCTCTACTGCTCCGGCGACCCCAGCTCCCTGGACGGCATACATATCCCCCGTATCCGCACCGCAATCGTGGACGGAACAACGCCCCACGTCGTCGAACCCCGATTTCCCGCCGCTATCGACCGCTATGTAAATCTTGGTCAATTCTACAATGTCGCCGCAGCCAAAGAACGGCGGCAAGATATTATCTGCCACACTCGAACGGGGTCTGCCGCCTATCAACGGGCCTACCGCGCCTTTGGAGCGGCACGGCAGATGGAGGACAGCGCCGCCGCCCTGGTCCTGGAGGGCCTAGACGCCGGCAAACTGCTGCGCCGCACCGACGGCATCATCGGCCGGGAGATGCGGGGCAAGGGTTCCGGCGGCAGCGATACCTTCCGCTTCCTTGGCAGCCTCACCTGCCAGGGACCGATCTGGCGATTCGACTCCGTCCGCACCCTCTGCCCAAAGATCTATCAACTCCAGGACACCTACGGCCTGGCTGCCCCCATGCTCCAACGGCTCCACGCCGCCGCATCCGTTCGATGCTTCCCCTCCATCGTATGTCCCGACCCGGAGCACATAGAGCGCATCCAGCACCTGCTGCTGCCGGAGCTGGGCCTGGCCTTTGTCACCAGCCGGGAAGGCATGGCCTGCACCTGCCCCGTTTATCGCCGTGTACGGCTGGATGCCATGGTGGACGCAGCCCATTACAAGCGCTACAAATCCCGTCTCCGCTTCTCCAACCGTGTGGCTGGAGCACTGCGAGAGGAGGGTCTGGACGCACTGCGAGAGGCCAAGGCCGCCCATGATCAGCTAGAGGCGGTGTACCGCCCCTACGTAGATTTTAAGAGCGTCGATCAGTTGGTTCATGAGGAACTGGCGCGAATCGAGCGCTATCTTTAATCTAAAACCGGCAGGACGGACTCTCCACCGCCCTGCCGGTTTTGAATAGAAAAGGATGACGCAACCAAAGCTGCGTCATCCTTTGAAAACCGGATACTTTCCGCTCTCTCAAATGTTAGTATGTTCGAAGCTGCGAGATCAAAGCTTCTCGCGGACCTTGGCAGCCTTACCCACGCGATCACGCAGGTAGTACAGCTTGGCCCTGCGCACAACGCCATGGCGAACAACCTCGATCTTGTCGATCGTGGGGGAGTGCAGGGGGAACACCTTCTCCACCCCAATGCCATAAGACACGCGGCGGACAGTGATGGTCTCCTCAATGCCGCCATGCTTCTTGGCAATGACGGTACCCTCGTACACCTGGATACGCTCACGGGCACCCTCCTTGACCTTGACATGCACCTTCACGGTGTCGCCCACCAGGACTTCGGGCATCTCCTTGATTTGAGATTTGGTCAGTTCTTTGATCAGATCCATGGAATTTTCCTCCTAATATATAGGCGTTCTTAACAATTTTTATGGGGCGGACGTCCAATTCGTCCCGTCCCTTGCCAGAGGACCGCCCTTTATCGCTATGATAGGTTATCACAATCTGCGGAAAAAAGCAAGGAAAATTTTCAGATTTGGAAATCAAATTCCACCGCACTCCTCAGGGCAGCCTAACAAGTGTGTATGCGGCGCATAAAAAGGCTCCCACCGACGAATCGGTGGGAAGCTCTTTTCAACTTGCTGCTGCAAACCGCGCCAGTACATCAATAGTACCGCTTGTTACGGTTCTTCCGCGCTGCCTCGGACTTCTTGCGGCGCTTGACGCTGGGACTCTCGTAGTGCTCCCTGCGGCGTACCTCCGCCAGAACGCCGGCCTTTGCGCAGCTGCGCTTAAAGCGCTTGAGCGCGCTGTCCAGCGACTCGTTCTCCTTGACATGGACTTCAGACATCTATTTCCCTCCCTCCGATACATCCGGTTTTCTCCAGGATGCTCTCTAGGGCCAATTACATGGCTTAACAATAAGGAATTATAACCAGTTTTTCTCCGTTTGTCAAGAAAAATTCGCAGAAAACTCCAAGAAAAAGGGCGCCCCTCCTTTATGCCCAGAGGCCGCCCTCCGTCTCCGCCTCCGATCGCCGGTTCAGCCACCTGTCCAAACTCCGCAACAACAGGGAAATATCCAGCGGCTTGGTGATATGCTCGTTCATCCCCGCCTCCCTGCTTGCGCCAATGTCCTCGGCGAAGGCATTGGCCGACATAGCCACAATGGGGATGTCCCCACTGTCCGGCCGGTCCAGACTCCGGATAGCACGCGTAGCCTCGTAGCCGTTCATTACAGGCATTTGAATGTCCATCAGAATGAGGTCGTAGTAGCCCGCGGATGACCCGCTGAACTTCTCCACTCCCTCCCGCCCGTCTCCGGCGCAATCCACCTCCGCCCCTGTGTCCGCCAGCAGCTCGCAGGCTATCTCCCGATTGATTTCGTTATCCTCCACCAGCAACAGCCTGCGGCCATAAAGGGAAATCTCCGGCTGCTCCGCCTCCGTGCTCCGGTCCTCCTCCTCTTCGCTTCCCTGCCGCAGGAACAGGGTCACCGTAAACTGCGTCCCCACGTTCAGCCGGCTTTTTACAGATATGCTGCCGCCCATCATACGCACAATGTTCTGGGCGATGGTCATACCCAGTCCGGTGCCCTCAATGGTGCTTGTCCTGGAATCCTCCGCCCGGCTGAAGGGGTCAAAGACCCTCTGGACAAATTCCTCGTCCATCCCCACGCCGTTATCCCGGAAGACAAAGTCGTAGCAGCCAAAACCGTTGCGCCGGGACTTCTTCTCCCGCACCTCCAGCTCCAGCAGCCCTCCTGGCGGCGTGTACTTGATGCTGTTGCCCAGTATGTTCACAAACACCTGCCGCAGCCGGCCGCCGTCTCCCAGCACGGACTTGTGCTCCAACTCCATGGTGCGGATGCGCAGCTGATGCTTTTTCTCATGGAGAGGGGAGCGCAGAATGGTTTCCAACTCCTGGATCATCTCCGGGATACGGAAGGGCTCCTCTGCCAGATCCATCTTTCCGGACTCAATCTGGCTCATATCCAGCACCTCATTGACCAGATTGAGCAGATGCTTGCTGGACACGGCAATCTTCTTCAGACAGTCCAGCGTGCGCTCCTGGTCGCCGATATGGGACATTGCTATGCCCGTCATGCCCATGATGCCGTTCATGGGCGTACGGATGTCATGGCTCATGCGGGACAGAAATTCGCTCTTGGCGGCGTTGGCGTGGCTGGCGGCCTGACATGCCTCCTGAAGGGCTCGGTGCTCTCGGGCCTCCTTCTGTTTGCTCTCTGTCACATCCTGAGCAGCATACAGGACCGCCATAGGACGCCCCTGGGCGTCAGAGCGAACCAGCACCGCCGTAGCTCGAATCCAACAGCACTCATCCGGCGGCGCCTCCCGAACGCCGGCAGGCAGCTTGCGGTACTCCACCGCCAGCAGGTTCCGATCGCCTACCAGCTGGGTACTGAGGTTTGCAATGGACATAGTCTCCAGATACTCCGACCTGTCATCCGGATGGATGAATTTCTCCGCATAGGCATGGAGCCCCGCCTCATAGGCCAACCGCTGCCCCAAAAAGCGGCTCACCTCCTGCAGCTGGGTCACACTTTGGAAGGTGTCCTCCACCAGATCTACGTAATAGGTGGCAAAGAACATGCTGCTGAGACTGCGGATAATATCCAGCTTTTCCTGATCGTTGGCCCGACGGGCGGCCTCCCGGGTTTTCTCGGCGGTGATGTCCCTGCCAAGGATGTTAACCATTACTTCGCCAGCCTGACGGCTGTAGACCACGTGCTGCTCCATCCATCGAGGCGGATGCTCCTTCGTCTGATACTGGCAGATCTCCTCAGCATAGTGGTCGGTCTCCAGCGCGGTCTGCCGTATGTGTTCCAAGGACATAGTGTGGTGATAGATGGCGGCATACTCCTCCCGTACGGCGCTCTGCAGAGCCTGGTGCACGTGCTGGGTGTAGTCGCCGGTCTGGGAATCCCGGGTACTGGAAGCCTGCCGCAGATCAATGCGCTCACACAGCCCCGTGCCCAAATGGACGGTGTTCATCACGCTGTAGCGGCACTTGAGGATGGAGGCCATCTGCATATCCCACTGGCTGCGCTCCATCTCCTGACGCACCCGGTCATCTGTATCCTGCAGGGCCAGCACGGCATAGCGCTGATGTTCCCTCCCCTGGTTGAAGCAGGCGCTGACGGAGATATAGCTGTACATCTCACCATCTCTCATCCGTTGGCACAGCAGCTCCACCCTGTTCTCGCCCCTCTCCTTGGCCTGCCGCAGGCCCTCCATGGAAAACAGCGACTCAAAGGCGTCGTGGTACTCCCAGTGCAGACTGTCGCGGATCTTGGGCAATAGCTCGTTTTTCCAGTCCAGCAGACGACCGCCCGCCGCTTGCTGCATCTGGCCCTCCACCCGGACCGGGTCCGCCAGGGCCGTATCCAGATCGATGACATATATGCCGAAGTTCTGCTCGCCAAGAGCACGTATAATCTCCTGCCGGCGGATGCTGCTCTCCTCCCACTCCAGCCCCTCCCGCAGCACATCGTGCACATCCTTGGCGTACAGCAGCACAATCTGACTGTCGTCGGTGTAATCAAAGTCCGGCACCACCTCCAGCAGATTCCAGTGGAAGCCCTCCTCGGACACCCACCGGCGATAGGTGCAGGTGAGCACATTCTTCCCGGCCCGCAGTCCCTCCCGCATGTACTCTATCTGCGTAAAGGCACGAAATCGCTCCACGTCATCCGGGTGCAGCTGTCCGTTTTGAATAAAGCGCTCCATCCACGAGCTCAGCGGCTCCTCACGCTCCCCGGCCCAGCTCTCCTCCTGCCCAAGGCGTACGATCTCATAGGTATCCCGGGTGAGGTCTGCCCGGATGAGCCGGTGATAGACATAGCTGGACAGCTCTGTGTGTGGGCGCAGCATGATGACAAAAGCAGGAATATCCTCCCCCCACATCATCCGCGTGGCGGAGATGTCAACCACACGGCCAAAAGGGCTGTTATAACAGACGGACCTCTGCTCCTGCTTGTCTCCGATGGTCAGCAGCGGGCAGCCACAGCAGCTGCTGGCCCAGAGATCATGACAGACCATCCCCGGCTTCGCGTCAGGGATGACCTCCCTCACCCGCTGGTTCAGATACAGTACCCGGTGGTCATCCTCCCGGATCACATATATCCCCGTATCCCGCATTCCATCCAGTATTCTCTCGTACTCCCGCACCGGCGGCCGCCTCCTTTCCGTTTTTTCTCACCCGACAAAGGCTACATCCCCCACAGCACGCCCACCACGGCGGCGGCCAGGATGAAAATGATGGGGTGCAGCTTTTTTGTCTGCTTGACCTTGTTGGTCAACACCCACAGGACGATGGCCAGCGCCCAGGCCTTCCAGTTGACCAGCGCCGGATCGAAAATGTCGCTCCACTTGGTGATGACCTCGCCCTCCACATAGAACAGATTGGACATCGCCACCGACAGTCCCGCCGCCGCAATGAGCCCTGTGGACGCGGGGCGCAGGCCATAGAAGGTGCTCTCCACATACCGGTTGTTTCGGAAGCTCTTGAGGAAGGAGGCGATGATGAGAATGACAATGATGGAGGGGGTAATGAGCCCCAGGGTGGCCACCACCGCCCCCAGGAGGGCGAAGGGCAGGCCGCCCTCTCTCATGCCGGTGAGATAGCCCACGTAGGTGGCCATATTCACACCGATGGGGCCGGGGGTGGACTCGCCCACGGCGATCATGTTATCCACATCCATGCGGGTAAACCAGCCGGTAGCGTCGGCCATATTGTAGAGGAAGGGGATGGTGGCCATGCCGCCGCCCACGGCGAACAGGCCCGTCTTGAAGAACTCATAAAACAGCCGCAGATAGATCATGCCCTCTTCACCCCCACATTCTTCAGTACGATGCCGGCCACCGCCGCCGCCAGCACGAACCACACCGGGCTGCAAGCCAGGGCGCTGCTCAGACCAAACACCAGGAAAAAGATAACAGCGGTGGGGATGTCGACGACGGATTTCTGATAGAGCTTGGCAGTGGCGTTGAGGATCAATACACAAACGCACACCCGGATGCCGCCGAAGGCATGGTTCACCCAGGCTAAGTGGGAGAACTGTGTGATGACCCCCGCCAACAGAGAGATGATAATCAGGGAGGGGAAGACCAGTCCCAAGGTAGCGATGATGCCCCCCAGTATGCCCTTGCTTTTCTGGCCGATGAAGGTGGCGGTGTTCACCGCGATGATGCCGGGCGTACACTGGCCGATGGCGAAGTAGTCCGTCAGCTCCTCCTCGGTGGCCCAGCCCTTGTTCTCCACCACCTCCCGCTGGAGGATGGGCAGCATGGCGTATCCGCCGCCGAAGGTCATGACCCCCACCTTGGCAAAGGTGAGGAATAAGTCAGGATAGATGCTCATAATATGCTCCTTCTATGTTTATGATTGGGGCAGCAATTGTAGGAAGCCCCTGATTTCTGTGCTGATGCGCAGGTATGCGTGGTTGTGCACATAGTGCGGACAATCCAGCTCCACACTCCCGCCTTCCGCAACACCCTCCAGATAGTCCCGCTGGAAGCTCCGCCAGACCGCCTCTGAAAATCCCGTTCCGCCGGACCCGTCGGAGATGAATAGCAGCATGGGAACCTGCGGTATGCCGCCCTCCGAGACGCTCCTGGCATTTTCCTTCACAGCAGCTGCCTCCGCCAGCATATCCGGCGAAGCGGTGCGGCGGTAAAAGATGGCCCGGCAGACATCTTTTTCCTCCCCGGTCAAGGCGCCGAAGCGGACGGCGTCGCCGTCTGCCAGCCCCGGAAGCAGGCGGCCGATTCCGGCGCGGATGGCAGCCTGCCCCATCTGCAGGGCAAACATGCTGATGGACATCTCCTCGTAAGCGCCCGGCACCGCCATGTCCAGTCCTGTGATGGCCTCCACCTCGTCCGGGTACTTCTGTGCCCAGCGGATGGCCTCCAGCCCTGACATGGAGTGGGGACAGAGGACATAGGGCCCCTCAACTCCAGCGCCTAGCAGCGCCCTCCGTGAGTCCTCCAGAATGGTGTCAATATCACGGGAGCGTCCGCCGCTGTCGTCGCTATAGCCATAGCCGAATTTTTCCACTACGGCAATCCTGTACTCGCCGCTCAAGTGGGAGTACAGGGACTTGAAGTCCCATACCGGGGCGCAGGTCCCGCCGCCGGACAGGAACACCAGCGTTTTCTCCCCGGCCCCCTCCGTATAGACGTGCATCCGCCTGCCGCCCACATCCACCATGGTTCCCGGCGGCGTCAGCAGCGCGCTCTCCCGGGCCAGGCATATTCGGTGGTACACGAAACAGGCCAGCAGGAAGAGGACCGCCGCCGCCAGCACGATGCCCGCGATGCGGCGCACGCTCCTCCCCCGCCTGCCCTGATAGGCCTGATAGATGGGTTTGGTTTTTTTCATGGCCTCTCACTCCGCATAGCCGTAGAGCCCCCGCACCGACACCTCGCCGGTGCGGACGGTGCGTTCCGTACCGTCCGGCAGGCGGATCACCAGTCCGAACTGGTCGTCCACGTCCACCGCTTGGGCCACAGTCTGCTGCTCTTCCCACAAAAGCCGCACCTGCCTGCCCAAATTCACGCAGTCCCGCCGGTAGGCAGCCGTCCACGGAGCGATGTCTCCGCCCAGGGCGTTGGCCAGCCGGTTCAGCTCTTCGATCATGGCGGCGGCAAGGGCGGGCCGTGACACGGTATAGCCCTCCTGAATCAGAGAGGTTGCCATCTGGGACACCTCCGGCCCAAAGTCCTCAGGCATGTGCAGCACGTTGACTCCCGCGCCGATAACCAGAGACTGGGTCATGCCCGACTCCCCCTCTACCGCCAGTTCGGTGAGAATGCCGCAGATTTTTTTGCCATTGAGTACAAGGTCGTTAGTCCACTTGATCCCCGGCCGCACACCGGCGGAACGCTCCACTGCGTTGCATATGGCTACCGCCGTCATCCCTGTCACACCCAGCAGCTCGCCCGGCGGCAGGTCCGGCCGCAGCAGGATGGAAAGATACACCCCCTTGCCCGGCGGAGATTGGAAGGAGCGCGTCATCCGGCCCCGTCCAGAGCTCTGGCTGTTAGTCACCGCCACCGTACCGTGGGGCGCGCCTGCTATAGCCTCCCGCTTCAGATAGGAGTTGGTAGAATCGACCGTCTCAAAGCACCGCAGCAACGGACAGACCGTCTCCGGAGAGAGGCGGCGGCAGATTTCCCGCTCCGCCAGCAGATCAGGGGAGGCTGTCAGCCTGTACCCCAGGCCTGTGCGCGCCTCAATACTGTATCCGTCCTGCCGGAGGCTTTCGATTGCCTTCCACACCGCCGCCCGGCTGATCCCCAAACTGCGGCTTAGATCCTGACCGGAAACATAGTCATCCGACGAAGCGTGCAGCAGCTGATAGACGCTCTCCTTGCTCATAACCCGCTCCTCCCTATTTATCCATGTACGCCATAAAATGGGCAGTGCCCAGTATACCATTCTTTGACTGATTTGTAAACTACGGCGGCGCTATTTCGTCCGTTTTTTCCATGCGGCGGCGCAGCCCATCACCGTCAAAAAAATATTTAAAAAATACAAGAACAGTTGTTGCAAAATGAGAAATGATGTGTTATACTATATGCAAATACAGCACGATTGGGAGGACTGGCTATGCCAAAGAAAACACAGATGACGGACCGAATCTATGAGTACCTGCAAAAGGCGATCCCCGAGCAGGGGTACGCCCCCTCTGTTCGGGAGATCTGCGAGGCCGTGGGGCTGAAATCCCCGTCTACGGTTCATTTCCACCTCAAGCGGCTCCAGGAGAAGGGCCTGATCGAAAAGGGCGATTTTAAGGGACGGGCCATCGTACTGACCACCCGCCAGGAGAAGGATCGGGTCCCTATCCTGGGCGACGTGGCGGCAGGCTCGCCTATTCTGGCCCAGGAGTGCGTCGACGACTACCTGACCTTCGACTGCGGCGGCCGGGAGGGAGAATTCTTTGCGCTTCGGGTCCGGGGGGAATCTATGCTCAAAGCGGGTATCCTGCCGGATGATCTGGTAGTAGTACGCCGTCAGCCCAACGCTGACAACGGAGAGATTGTGGTGGCCCTGTTGGGGGACGAGGCCACGGTGAAACGTTTCTCCCGCAGCAACGGCGAGGTCTGGCTTCTGCCGGAGAACGACGATTATCAGCCCATCAAGGGCACCGATGCCCAAGTCCTGGGCCGTGTCACAGCGGTGGTACGGCAATACTATTGATACTTTTTCTTGAGAATAGTCTGAGAAACACACAGGGACCCCGGCCGCGCTGCGGCCGGGGTCCCCTCCCATCCACCGGTATGGAGCCGGCAGATTATTTTGTGATCCGCAGCTCTCCTGCTGCAGTCTCCTGGAAACGGCTGCTGAAAAACTCCCGCATCAGCTGTACCATGTACCACACGTCCTGCACACCCGCCGTCTCATAACAGGAGTGCATGGCCAGCTGAGGCAAGCCGATGTCCACGCTCTTAATAGACACGTGAGACGCGGCGATATTGCCAAGAGTGCTGCCCCCCAGCTTATCCGAACGATTGGCGAAGAACTGGAGGGGCACCTGCGCCCGGGAAGCCAGCTCCTTCACCGCCGCCACGCTCATACCGTCGCTGGTATACTTCTGCCCCGCATGGAACTTAACCACCACGCCCTCGTTCATATAAGTGCAGTTGCCCACGTCCGTATACTCCGGGTGATTGGGATGGACCGCGTGGGCGTTGTCCGCACTAAGCATAAAACTTGAGGCCAGGGCACGCAGGTAGTCCTCCTCCCCACCGCCCAGAGCAAAACTGATCCGCCGGAGCACATCGCTGAGGAACGTGGAGTCCGCCCCCTGCTTGGTGCCGGAGCCCACCTCCTCGTTGTCAAAGCAGGCCAGCACGTTGATGGACCGGGGATTGACGGCCCCCAGAAAACCCTGGAGGGAGGTGAAGACACACTCCTGGTCGTCCAACCGCCCGGAGGACACAAACTCCTCATTGCAGCCCCAGACCGACGCCCGGTCCCGGTTGTAGAGGTACAGGTCGCTGCACAGAATCCTATCTTCCGCCACGCCCAGCTCCTTCGCAATCAGGGCGGTCAGGGAACCCTTCTCCTTCCCGGCAAGCACGGGGAGCATGTCCACCTGCTTGTTGAAAGCAAAGCCGTCGTTGATCTGCCGGTTCATGTGGATGGCGGCATTTGGAATCAACGCTAGATCCCGGTCAAAATCCAGCAGGACGGATGCGATGGCCCCGTCCTCCCGGCGCACCAGAACCCGGCCCGCGATGGACAGGGGACGGTCCAGCCAGGTACTGCAGATCATACCGCCGTAACCCTCGGTATTCAGCTTGGTATAGCGGCCGTTGACCTCGATCTCCGCCTTCTCCTTCACTTTAAAGACGGGGGAATCAGTGTGGGAGGCCGCGATGTTGAAACTGTAGTCCTCCAGCTCCGCTCCCACCTGGAAGGCGATGATGCTGGAATCATTGCGGCACACGTAGTAGTTCTTCCCCTTCTCCAGCGTCCAGGAGGCGCTCTCCAGCAGCTCGCCGTAGCCCTGCCCGCCGAGGATCTCCTTCAGGGACGCCGCGGTGTGGAACGCGGTGGGATTTTTTTGAATGAAGGAGAGCATCTCCTCCGCTGTTTTACGGTACATTTTCGCGCCTCCCTCTGTTATTTCGCAGACTTCGCACTGCGCTCATGCTTGGCGATCTGGGGCAGAATGATGCCCAGCAGCGTGAGGACCACGGGGGTGATAATATTCAGTGCAAAGGTGAACGGGTCCTTGTCATACATGCCCATCAGGCAGCAGGCCGCCGTCACCAGGAAACACCAGCCGCCGAAAATCTTAGCCACCGCCTGGTTCTTCACAAAGCGGTACTCGGCAGGGATGGTGTCAATGGCCTTACGAAGAGCCAGGTAGGCCACAAACACCCACATATAGCGCATGGGCATACATACGGAGTTCAGCTTTGTCAGCTGCCGCAGCACAGCAGCGGCGCCGGGAACAAAGGACTGCACCAGAATGATGGTGCCGGAGAGGACCACCACCATCAGGATACCGTTGCTGTAAACGCCGTACTTGTTCTTCTTCTGCAGGGCCGTGGGGATAAACTGGTGGGTATGCTCGTTGTCCAGCAGCATACGCAGGGGCGCGTCAATGCTCAGCACCAGAACAGCAAACTGGCTGATCGTGTTGCAAAGGGCGTAGATAATCAGCAGAGTATCGCCGATATGGTAGTACTCGCCCAGCTTCTGGAAGGCCCAATAACCGCCGTTGGCTGCATATGCGTCGAAGTTAGCGTTGACCTCGGCGGGATCGAACATCATGCCCATGGCCACAGTGCCCAGGATAGCGCAAACCACCACCATGCCCGCCAGAGCGATCATCCCCTTGGGGAAGCCCTTGCTGGGGTTCTCCACCTTGTTGACGTAGGGGGAGATTTTCTCACATCCGCCCACAGCAAAGACCAGAATGGACAGAGATGTAAAATAGGCGACGTTGAAGTTGGGGATCAGGTTCTTGGGGCTGAAATCCATCTGTACATACGACGCATCCGGATTGATGGCGGGGGCTGCGAACATCATCAGGATGTAGAGGATAGACATGATAAACATCGTGGTCCCGGCCAGAGTCAGCAGCTTCTTCAGCGGATTGATGCCCCGGTTGGCGATGAAGCAGCCCAGCAGCAACACCGCCAGAGTGGCCAGCTGCACATATAGCGTGGGGATGGAGTCATAGGTCTCCGCGTTGCGGAAGATGGCCCAGCTCACAGCTTTCAGCCCGCCGGAGCCCTTGCTGGCGATATAGGTGATGTGACAGGCCCAGTAGGTCCAACCTGCATAGTAGGCCAGCTTGGCGTTGGTGGTCTGATGGAGCCAGGAGCTGACGCCGCCGCCCTCATTCTTAAAAGCAGAGCCCAGCTCACCCACCATCAGTGCGTAGGGCACGAAGTACAGTGCAAACATGATAATCCAGCTGAAGATAACCTGAATGCCGTTGAAATAGATGAAGCCGTTCAGTACGTTCCCAAAGCCCCAAACCGTGGAGAAGCCCATAGTTGCCAGGGCGTACCATTTGATCCGTTTTGCGTTGTCCATAAATATGTTCCCTCCAAAGATGTATTTTTATCCATTTCAGATTGCTTTTCGGTACGCTTCCTCCTTTCTACGTTGCCCATAATTGTGTCTTGCCGGCCCCCCGGCAGGCACGTCCCTCCGATTGTACCACGGGGACCAGTCCTTGGCAACCGGACGCGTTGACAAAAATATATACAAAATCTTGTATGAAATGCACAGTGACTGTGCTGCCGCAGTTCAGAAGATACTCAGATACAGTTCTCCGCTCAGCCGCTCCAGCATCCGGCTCCCAGCCAGACTGTTCCCCTTGCGGTCCAGAGAAGGGGCGTAGATACCCACACCCATGCGAGTGGGCACCACCGCCATAATACCGCCAGCCACACCGCTTTTGGCCGGTACGCCCACCCGAATTGCGAACTCCCCCGACCCATTGTACATGCCGCAGGTCATCAGGATGGCGTTGACATACCGCGCCAGAGAGGATGGAAACACCCTCCGGTTGGACACGGGCATCCGCCCCCGGTTGGACAACACCGCGCCCACATGGGCCAGCGCCCGGCAGTCCACCTGAATAGAGCAGGCCCGGAAATAGCAGTTCAGAACGTCCTCAACATCCCCCTCCAGCAGTCCGTAGGACTTGAGCAGATAAGCCAGAGCCCGGTTCTTGCTGCCGTGACTTTTCTCCGAGCGGTACACCGCCTCGTTGACCTCCAGCGTCTCCTCCCCCGTCAGCTGGCGGGTCAGCTCCAAAAGCCGCTGAAAGCGCTCCTCATAGCTGCCGCCACGGATCAGGGAGCACATGACGATGGCCCCCATGTTGACCATGGGATTGAGGTGGGATCCGTCCAGAGACTGTTCACTGGCGTTGATGGCGTCAAAAGGCTTACCAGTGGCCTCCACGCCCACCCGCCGTTGGACCTCCTCCACGCCGTTATCCAGCAACGCCTGCAGCAACAGGATGGGCTTGATGATGCTCTGTATGGTGAAGGGCTGCCGGCAGTCACCCGCCCAGCTGTGACGGCCCTCGCTTCCGATCACATAAATTCCCAGGGCTCCCGGGTCCGCCTTTGCCAGCTCCGGTATGTAATCCGCCACCCTCCCTTGGGCGGCAAAGGGACGGCACTCCTCCAAAAGACGCTCCAGCAGTTCCTCCATACGGCTGCTCCTCCATCCATTCAATCTCTCTTTTGTGGATAACTCCAAGATAACAGGTACCGGACAGTCTGTCAAGAGGGTAGGTTTTGCCTCTCTGCGCGGCAAAATCTGCACAGCCGCAGCATCACTCTGCCAGCGTCAGGTCGCCCTCCCGAATCCATCCAATTTTCCTAAAAAATAAGCCAAAGCCCCAACAGAGTACAGCTGGGAGAATAAAGGAAACCATCAACAGTCCCACCCAATCCATGAGCCCCGGGACAATGACCGTCGCGCCGTTGGCAAGCGCCCGTTCGCTGGGCGCCAGCCATCCCGTCCACACACCGATCTGTCCCACCATGCCACAGGTCCCCATACCAGAGGAGACCGGAGGGCCGTTCATCTCCATTTTGAACACACAGGTGGCGATGGGACCCGTCACAGCGGAGGTCAGGATCGCCGGGAACCATATACGGGGATTTTTAACAATATTTCCCATCTGGAGCATGGAAGTTCCCAGTCCCTGGCTCACCAGCCCGCTCCAACTGTTTTCCCGGAAGGAGAGCACGGCGAAACCCACCATGTTTGCGCAGCAGCCGGCCACCGCCGCACCGCCGGCCAGCCCCGTCAGTCCAAAGGCCGCACATATGGCCGCCGAGGAGATGGGCAGGGTCAGCGCCATTCCGACGAGCACGCTGACAGCGACGCCCATCAGGAAAGGCTGTAGGTCAGTGGCCCACATGATGATATTGCCCACTGCCGTGGCTGCGGTACCAATGGCCGGCGCCCACCAGGCCGACAGCCCTACGCCGACAAGGATAGTCGCCAATGGAGTCGCCAGAATGTCCACCCGAGTCTCTTTACTGACGGCCTTGCCGCACTCGGCGGCAATGACGGCAATAAACAGCACCGCCAACGGACCGCCTGCCCCCGCCTGGTCCGGAATAAGACTGGTACTGCCCAGCGCGTTGGCGGCGTAACCCACCGTGGCCAAGGAGAACAGCACCAGCGGCGGGGCCTGCAGGGCGAAGCCAATGGCCACCGCCATGGCAGACCCACTCATAGCCGAGGCGTAGCCCCCAACATCCACCAGGAACGGCAGTCCAAACTGCTCCCCCAGAGTCTTAACGATGGTACCGATGAGCAGGGAGCAGAACAGGCCCTGGGCCATTGCACTCAGGGCATCAATGCCATACCGCTTGGCTGAGAAGACAATGTTCTTGCGCTTAAGGAAGGACTGGATCTTTTCCATTTGTATGTACTCTTTTCATTAGTTTACGGCGCGGACCGCCGCGCCAGCCTCAGTGTACCCTATTTCCCGGATTTGTCAAGACTTTTTCCTTATACTTTTTCTTGATGTTGAATGCTGTTGCTGTTCCCCTCGTTCTCGTCGTCGCGGGAGAATCGGACATAGAGCGCCACCCATTTTTCGCTCCGGATGTTGTTACTGCCTGTTCATCACAGCCTCCAATCCAGCAGTCACGGTTTCTTGCCTTGTGACACTTAATAATGTTATAGCAAACATCGCTTCCGTTGGTAGACCAAATATAGCCGAAAGGCATCGGGAAAGCTATTACCATTACCAACAAAGAATGTGGGACAAACCAGGCAGATGTAACAGTGGCGGGAAATGAAAAACAGCCCCCTGTGGTTCACCTGATAGGTTCCGGCGAACCGCAGAGGGCTGCTTGCTTTTACGAAAGACTGATCTCGGAGTGGCGGGGAGTTCGACTCACCTTATTGAGAAAAAAGGGCTTTTTGCATCTCCGGTTTCGTTATTTTGAAAAAACGGAGTCGGATTTTTGACTTTCAAACTTTTTAAGCCATACTTTCTCGATTTCTTCATATTTACGCAAAAACACCGCATTTTTATGCGGTGTTTTTGCTGTGCATCTTTTTTATCAACACATTTTGGTGACTCGTCGGGGATTCGAACCCCGGACCCACTGCTTAAAAGACAGTCAGTGCCAATCCTGTCAACCTATTGCAGCACAAGGATTATGCGCATTTGGAAATCTGAAATTTGCAACAAATTTCGCAAGTGGCTATTTAACAGAACAATATGGAGCCACTAAACAATCAACGTCTTGGATTCAGAGCAAGATAAATAATTGCTGTCTTTATAACGGGCATGCCCTCAATTTATGAATCCATAGATAGGAGAAAGTTATGAGTGATTTCCCCAAAATAATTTCCATCACCAATAAAAAAGGTGGTACGGCTAAGACCACAAGTGCGTTGAATCTGGCCGCTGCCTTACATACCACAGGAAAACGGGTTTTAATGATCGACAGCGACCACCAAGGTAATCTGACTGCCGCTAACGGTCTTACCCCTGTTGAGCAAAAATATACGCTTGCAAACCTGCTGCTGGCTGCTATCGACTGTCCGGAGGATGTTGACCTGCATTTGCATCGCGCAGTACTTACCATCAAAGAGGGACTGGATCTGGTTCCTGCCAACAGACGTCTTGCAGACGCTGCCGCACGACTCCAGGTGATGCAGCTTTCACAGTATAGTTCATGCGGAAATGTGGAGCGGTACTGTGAGCAGATGATGAGCAGTTTGCTAGCATCGCTAAAAAGCAAATATGACTATATCATTATTGATTGCGGTTTACAACATGAATTGCTCACAATCAATGCCTTGGCAGCTTCTGACTATTGTATCATCCCGGTACAAGCTCACTTCCTAGCTAGCGAAGGTATCCCAGCTGTGTTGGATATGGTACGATCTGTACAGGCCCGGTTCAATCCGGAACTGAAAATCGCCGGCATCCTGCTGACCATGTACCAGTCTCGACCTCAACTTTGTCAGAGTGTGCGGGAAAATGTTAATGAAATCTATGGCGAAAGCTTTCATGTGTTTGAGCGGCCTATTGAATACACCATTAAAGTAGCAGAATGCCCCGCTGCCGGGAAAAGTATTTTTGAACACGCGCCCAGGAATGCGGCGGCAGAATCCTACCGCAGTCTGGCGGAGGAGGTGCTGCGGCTTGGGTAAAGACAGCATGAGCGATCTGGTAAAGAAGCGTATGTCAGCAACCCGGCAGGCTTCCGAACTGACAACCGGCGATGAAGCGTATCAAAAAATATTCCAAGAGCTTCCACCTGCCCCCGCTGCAATTTGCGATCTGCCGCTGGACAAGCTGGTCCCCTTCTTCACAGCGGATATTGGATTCAAAGCCTACCCACCGTCAAAATTGAAGGCATTTGCAGAGCAGCTCAGTGAAGAGGGGCTGATGGTCCGAATCATTGTTCGCCCCATGGGTGACGGCAGCTTTGAAATCCTGGCTGGTCACAACCGAGCCAATGCGGCCAAACTGGCGGGATGGACAGAGATTCCGGCGGAGGTGGTGGATGCGGATGATGCGAGGGCCATTGTGATTGCTACCTCGACAAATCTGATTCAACGGCAGAATCTCAGTATCATGGAGCGCGGCAAGGCATATAAGGCTCTACTGGATGCTAAAAATCTGCAAGGGTATCGCTCTGATATAGCAAATCGGACTTCTGGCGATTCTCGCCAGAAGTCCGGTAACAATAAGCCCGACTCAACTTTTGGCGAAAGTCACCAGAAGTATTCAGCTCGGACACTGGTAGCGGAATTTTTCGGTGTCACTGAGTACGAAATCCGCAAGGCGGTCAAACTGACGCGGCTCATTCCGGAGCTGACCAACATTATAGAAAACACACCCAAGCAATTGAACCTTGCCTGTGCTGATCTCATCGCCGACTATGATGCTGAGTCCCAAGAGGCGTTTGTTGAGATATGCAGCATCATCGGCGCTCCAGCCAACAAGGCCACCATTCAGCATATTGCACACCGTTGTCCACCGCCCACAGCAGGGCGACAAGAGATATTTGAAGCCTGGCGGGAAGCCCGGAGGACAGCTGAAAAACATCGTGCCGCCTTGCCAAAGAAAATCTCATTTGACCGCAGGAAGTTTGCTCCATATCTGGACACGCTGGGCAGTGACCGGGAACTGGAAAATCTTTTTTTGGAATTTCTGCGAGAACGAGTAAGATAAGATGCACTACAAATAAAGGAGCTGCAATTTGCAGCTCCTTTTCATACAACAAACCCTTCACAGCTTGATGCAGCCCCTACCCTGCTGCACCAAGCTATTTTTATACCCAGAAGGAGGTGCCCCCTATGCAAGACTTATACCAACGCCCCCGCAGTCCCTTCGACGACTCCGCCCTGGAGCGTCTGCGCCGGATGGGACTGGCAGACACAGACGGACACGCGGTCCGCGATGTCATGACTATCTTTGCCTGCATTTTTGCCGGTCAATTCTATGACGATCTCTGCGACTATTACCAAGAACACGCGGACATCCAGGAGCTGCTGAGCCAACTGTTCGATACCGCAGAAACAGCGGAGCCCAAGCAGAAATTTCTGCTGATATGCCTGCAATATGACGGGATGTTCCGGGAGCTGCCCGACCCGGTCTGGTGGATCAGCGGCCAGCCGGAATTTGCCGAGCTGTTCGCAGACGGATTCCTGGTCCATTTGAAACTGCTGAATGATAAATCAAAGGAGGAACCCACAACATGAAAGACGTTCTCGTGTACCAGCCGCCGGGCGATCACGCCCAGGTGGCTCTTTTTATAGAGGGTCTGGAGCCTAAGCTGCGGGAGAAGCTGCTGCGGCAGATCATCCCGCTGCCCCGTATGCCGCCCTCTATCCTCCGGGAGCCCCACTACAAGCATTTTACTCTGGAGCGATACCGCGCCTTCTATGAAGTCCGGGCAAAGAACGGCATTGCCGTCCGCATCATTTTTTCGATCCTTCCGGAAGGAAAAATCCTGCTGCTGTATGGCTTCTCCAAACGGCAATCCAGAGACACTATGCGGGCGTTGGAACATTCCATGGGAATACTGGCGGCGTTCCGGGAACACCCGGAACACGCGGTAGAATACAAAATCAAAGAGGAGGAACCCAAATGAAACCCATTCACATCGCAATCACCCTGACGGCCGCGCTGGCTCTGGCCGGCGCGGGATTCTTATGGAGGAGGAAACTGAAGCCGTGAAAAAGTGTATCCTGTCCCTGCTGCTGGTGCTGGCCCTCTCGACCGGCGCTTTTGCCATGGAGATCCCCACGGATACCGTGGTGCAGAATCTCAATGGCAGCCAGCAGCTCATCAAGACCTACACGCTTCCCCCGGACGCCGACCCGCAGACACTGATCGAGGCTCCCTTTGAGCTGGAGGGTTACGCCTACACCTTTGCGGACATCGTGAAAAAGGAGAACCGTGTGGCGGACACGGACCGCCACACAGAAACGGTGACACTGGAAACTACCACCGATGAGCTGACCGACATTCTGGAACAGATGGCTCCCACCATGGAATACGATGATGGTCTATACGCCGGCACCCTGGCCCTGGACCATACCAGCATCCGTACCAAAGCATCCGGCTATACCACCAAAAGCCGCAAGGTTTCTACTACCAAGACCATCGGGCCGGTGGATCGCAACGATATGTCCTATGTCCCTGCCACAGCGGTCAAGGACGGCGTGACGCTGAACCTGTCCGGTGTGGACTGGCAGGTCATTGGAACAGATGTGGCCGGTGACGCTCTGGCTCCCTGCTCCTATCAGGCGGTTGCCAGCTACTCCGGAAAGACCTACTATCAGGCTGCTACCGGATATGTCACTACGGCAAATTATGTGGGCGAGATCACCCGTGACAACGTGGAAAGCGTTACCTATCAAGTGACCTACCTGGGGAAGCTGGTCACAGCAGAGGCCGATGCCGCCGGTACCAACGGCATGGATGATCACGCCGGGGAAAGCCGCGAGCATTCGGCAAAAGTGACCGCAGGAACAGCTTTGCCCTATATTGCCGGCGGCCTTGGCGTACTGGCCATCATCACGCTGGCTGTCATGCTCATGCGCTCCCGGAAGGAACTACGGCTGCTCCAGGGACCGGAGGACGAAATAGACAATGAAATGGAGGACGAAGGAAAATGAAGATCAAACAACGGGTTTGCAGCATAGTCATGGCGCTACTCATCTTCTGCGCTATGGCGGCGAATGCCATGGCGGCAGACTACTCCTTTACCACGGATGCCCCCCAGGACTACTATGGGGACACCTCCTATGAGGACATCTACGGCTCCCAGTACAACTATGGCGGGCCGAACGTGGTAGATTTTCAGATCCCGGAACTGGAGTACGGCATCCTGAGTACCACCCAGACCGGTATTATGGAGCCGTCCATCCTGCGGGGCCTCCAGCCCAGCGTGGCAACCATGGAGGGTGCTGGCAGCTATGGCATCAGCGCAGACGGTACAACTGAAATCTACGGCGGCCTGTATACCGCTTCCGTGACCAGCACGTCCCAGCAGGCCGCGATCACCAGCGTTGACGGCCTGGAACGGGAAGACGGCAGCATCGGTACATTGGAGATTCCGTCTCTGGGCATCTCCATGAAGGTTTGGGAGGGCGAAACCTCCGCAAGTATGAAAAAGGGCTTGGGGCACTACAGCTCCACGTCGGCCTGGGATGGAAACATAGGGGTTTGTGGACACAATCGCGGAAGCAAGTACGTGATTAGCTCCATCAAGGATCTGCAGCAGGGTGACACCATCACTTATACCACGAAACTGGGGACCCGCACCTACCAGGTGGCCACTGTGGAGACTATCGACAACAACGACTGGAGCTATTTGCAGGCCACGATGGACAACCGTCTCACCATCACGACCTGTCTGGCAGATCACCCGGAGAGCCGGATCTGCGTTCAGGCAGTCGAGGTTTTGGGATAAGAAATTTTTGTGAACACAGATCTGAAAGCGAGGTGATTTTTAGAAGGACAAAGGAAATTAAGAACAAATGGAGGTGAAACTGTTTTATCGGCGTAGGGAAATAAAATAAACCTTTGACAAGACCGGTTTTCTGTATTATGGTGGATTCAGGAAAACTTTTTGCAGAAAGGCCGGCATTAAGCAAAGCGTTTATCTGACGTTCCTATCCGGCGGCTGGGGCAGCGCGCGGCCCCGCCAGAACTAGGCGGAACAGGCTGGAATGTCAGCGGGTGTGGTTTTCTTCTGTGCAGTCTGCAAAAGGTTCAGGACAAGTGCATCGGAATAGAAATGGAGGAAATTATGAAGCGGATCAAAGAAACCGTCCTGATCGCGGCAGGCGTATTGGCGGGACTGCTTCTCAGCAGCCCGGCATCCAGCGCGATGGCCAGTCTCATGGCCGCACCCAGCAGCCAGACCTTCTATCTGAATAACCAGCGTGTCAATCTGGAAGCATACGAGATCAACGGAAGCAACTACGTCAGGCTCCGGGACATCGGACAGGCAGTGGGCTTCGGCGTTACCTATGATGCCGCCGCCAACAGCGTCCGTATTGAACCGGATAAGCCCTACACGGAGGAGGTGAAGCCCCCCGCAGCATCCCAGGCAAACCCTGACGCACTCAGCACCAATGCGGATGGTTCTATCAATGTCCCGCAGGATGGCAGCCAGTACATCCCGCAGGAAGGAGACGTCATTCGTTGTGATGACGGGACCAATTATACCATTACGGACGTAAGCCTGTATGACAAGAGTTACTTCGCGGACGGCCCGGTAGGCCCCCTGCCGGAAGCCACCTGCGACTGGAGCCAGTTCGACCAGCCTGAGCTACCCAAAGCGGAAGTTCGGCACTATTCCCAACAAACCGGAGATTACATCTTCATCCGCAACCTGTATGAGACACGCCGGATGCTCTACAGTCTCTACAACGCCATGGGCGAGGATGAGTGGATCATGCAGAGCGGCAGCCCGCGAATGCGGGGAGATGGAACCCCCTGGGTCCACATCCATCTGACACTGCCGACAGATATGGAAACTGCCCCCTTCTGGCCCTGGCGGGAAGAGGCCGTACCGGAAGTACTCCACTCTTGCCCAGGCGGAGATTATTATCTGGAGGTATGGGACGTATTCAAAAACGGCAAGTTTATTCGAACGGAATATCATCTGCGCTGAAATAAAGCGTATAACATGGGGCGGTGTGTCAGCGGACGCACCGCCTCTCCCATTGGTGAAAAGCGTGTATTCTATACAGAATAGGCGCTTTTCTTGTCAAAATTTCAAGGAGGACCTTTATGAAACGAAAAATCCTGGCTCTGCTCCTGGTGCTGGTGACAGTGCTTGGAATGCTCCCTGCTCCTGCCCTGGCAGCTTCCAGTGAGGAGGATGCCTTAGGCGAGATCGACATCTATTCGGACGGTACGGCCCTTGATTACCTGTCTATCAATGGCGCGGCCCGATCCCAAAAGTATACATACTACAATTTTACTGACAAAGATGGCAAGAACAACGAAATACCATGCTATTGCATTAACCCGAACACGGCAGGTGTCCCGCAGACGGTTCCCGCTGGCACCGGCATTGAGTATCTGGCCAATCAAAAATGTACGGATACCAAGGTGCTGGGCATCGTGGCCAGCGGCTATCCCCATGTACCGTTGGACAAGCTGGGGCTGAACAGCAAGTATGAAGCTTACTACGCCACCAAGATGGCGCTGTGGTGCCACCTGCTGTCCAACTGGAGCGTCTATGACCTGAAGGTCAACCCTGGCTGCTCCGACCAGGCGGCGGCCCAGCGGGTGCTGAAGGCCGCGAAAGACATCTACCAGACGGGTATGTACTGGACCAAGCCCCTCACCCCCAAGCTGACTGCTACCCCTGACCAGCCCAATCCCTATCCCGTCACCATTGACGGTAAAGGGTACATGCAGCAGGTCTATCAGGTGGTGAGCGAAACCTGGGTTGACGGCGGCTGGGTCCATGTTAAGTTTACCGATTCGTCCTCTATCCCCACTGGTACCCGGATCATTGACAAGGATGGAAATGACTGTACCCAAATCAGCTGCATGGAGAGTACCGGCAATGGTTTTGCCGGTCAGTTCACTATCCTGATCCCCCAGGAGTCTATGGACGAGGGCGACGGCAGTGTCCAGGTGGAGGTTTCCGGCGTGGGCCACAACTACGCTATCTTTTATGCCACCTGTGCGGAAACGGATAAGTACGGCAATCTCCAGAAGTACATGGCCGACACCGATCCCCGGCATCCCATCAAGGTGGATGTCATCGCCAACTACAGTAAGAATCCCCCTCCCCCGGACGATCCCCCGCCTGAAAATCCTCCGCCTGAGATTCCCCCTTCGGGCGATCTCCTAATTATCAAGCGGGACGCCGGAACGCTGGATCTGCTGGACGGAGCCATCTTCGAGGTCGTTGGCCCCAACGGCGACACCATCGGCTCCTTCTCTTCTGTGGGCGGCGAGGTTTCTGTTCCCAATCTGGAGCCCGGTAACTACACGGTCTACGAGCGGGTACCGCCCAGAAATTATCTTCTCAGTGATGAGCCCGCCCGAAACGTGACGGTAAAAACAGGTGAAACCGCCACCCTCACCTATGACAACGAGCCCTTCGGCAGCCTGCGGATCGAGAAGGTCAGCGACACAGGCGACAAGCTGCCGGACGTGACCATCCAGATCAAGCACATCAAATCCGGCAGGACTTACAGCGGCAAGACCGAGGATACCGGCGCTATTGAGTTCACGGAGCTGAAGCCCGGCGCATACGAGGTGCGCGAGATCGCCGGCATCAAAGGCTGGCAGCTGGACCCGGACAGCGTTAAGACTGTTACCGTAGTCACCGGCGAAACTTCCACGGTTACATTCGTCAACAAGGAGCTTCCCGGCCTGCGGATCATCAAGTACGACAGCAGCAGCAAAGAAGTGCTGTCCGGCGTTACCTTCGAGATCTGGCGGGATGGTGAATCCCTGGGCAGCTTTGAGACTGGCGAGCTGGGCGAGATACTGCTCACCGACCTGACCCCCGGCACCTATTTGGTGCAGGAAAAGTTTGTGGATGATGAGCATGTGATCGACAGTACCCCCCAGCAGGTAGAGCTTCGCGCCGGGGATGGGATCAAGCAGCTCGTCTTCTACAATGACAAGAAGCCCGGCATGAAGCTGGTCAAGGTGGATGCCAGCGACCCATCCAAGGTTATTCCCAACGCCAAGTTTGAGATCAAATCCGTGGACGGCAGCTTTGGCCCGGAGGAATACATCACGGATGAACACGGCGAGATCGACTTGAGCAAGCTGCCGCTGGGCGCGTACGTGGTGACGGAAATCTCCTGCCCTGGCTACATCATCGATGAAGCCCAGCGGATCATCCAGCTGGACGGAAATGAGACGGCGAAATTTGTGTTCACCAACCACATCAAGCCGTCCCTGCGGCTCATCAAGAAAAGCTCGGATGGTTCGCCCCTGGGCGGCGTACATTTCCGTATCGCCAAGATTGAGGACGGAACCCGGTATCTGGACCGCATCACCAACGACCAGGGCGAGATTTTGATTTCCGACTTGGAGCCGGGTGTGTATTCTGTGCGTGAAACCGCCACGACCTCCAATCACATCATCGACATTCGGGAGTACCACGTGGAGCTGTTCCCCGGCAAGACTTCCGAGATCACCATTGAGAACCAGAAGCGGCCCAATCTCATCGTTTACAAGCACGATGCCGATACCGGCGAACC